>NZ_JARESQ010000025.1:0-126360 GCF_046028085.1 Paraburkholderia sp. RL17-380-BIE-A | reverse complement strand
ACCGGTTAAATCCCCCCCCCAAACCCCCCCCCCCCCCCCGCTTAAGCGCGGGGGTCGGCGTTTCGCTGTCCGCGCTCGCCACTGACGCGCGTATCGCGATCGCGTTCAGTGGCGGGGTGGATTCGAGTGTGCTGCTCGATGCCGCGGTGCGTGTCGCGGGCGCGGCGCGTTGCGTGGCGCTGCATGTGCATCACGGCCTGAGTCCTCACGCGGATGCCTGGCTCGCGCATTGCGAGGCGTTCGCGCAGGCGCGTGGCGTCGAGTTCGCAGCGGAGCGCGTCGAGGTCTCGCGTGACGCGGGTGTGAGCGTCGAGGCCGCCGCGCGCGATGCGCGTTATCGCGCGCTGGACCACATGTGCGCGACGCGCGGCATCGCCACGCTCTGGCTCGCGCAACATGCGGACGATCAGGCGGAAACCGTGCTGCTGCAATTGCTGCGCGGCGCCGGCCTCGCCGGGCTCGCCGCGATGGCGCCGGAGTATTTGCCCGCGAACGCGTCGGCCACGCGCGTGCGGCCTTTGCTTCATCTGCTGCGGGTTCAGCTCGAACAATACGCGAGCGAGCATGCATTACGCTGGATCGACGACGAATCGAACGCGGACACGCGTTATGCGCGCAACGCTTTGCGCCACGACGTGATGCCGGCGCTGGCTGTCCACTTTCCCGGCTTTCGCGACGCGCTGGCTCGCACGGCGGCGCACGCGGCGTCTGCACAACGTTTGCTCGACGCGCTCGCGTGCATGGATATGGAAGCCGCGTCACGCGACGAAGGACGAGCGCTCTCGCATGATGCGTTGCTCGCGCTCGACGACGACCGCGCGCTCAATCTGATGCGCTACTGGATGCGCACGCTAGGACTTGTCGCCGCATCGAGCGCGCGTCTTGGCGATGCGCTGCGTCAACTACGCGAAATTGGCGCGGCGGGCGAGGGCCATGCTCTGCGTGTCGATCACGCGGGTCATGCATTGCGCAGCTATCGCGGCCTCGTGTACTGGGAAAAGGGCGATAGCCGCGATCCCGCCGATGAAACCGCGCTCGCCGCGCGCGCGCCCAGCGAACTCGCATGGCAGGGCGAGCCGGTCTGGCATTTGCCGCAATGGCGCGGCACATTCGTGTTCGCCGACGCAGCCGCGGGCGACCCCGACGCGATTCCCGTCAGCGTTCTGCGGCGCGCCGTGTTGAGCGCGCGCTCGCGTAGCGGCGGCGAACGGATGCGCACGGGCCCGGCTCACGATGCGCCGAGCCGTACGTTGAAGAACCTGTTCCAGGAACGCGGTATTCCCGCGTGGAAACGCGACGTGCCGTTGCTCTACAGCGGCCAAGATCTGCTGTTCGTGCCCTTGCTTGGGGTGAATCGCTCGGTGTTGCCCGAGCAGGCCGGCGAGGGCGAATCCCACGTCAGGATCGTATGGCGCGACGATTTGCTGATCGCCTGACCGGCCGGTCGGACACTTGGGCTAGCTAACCTGCGATTCCGCAAACAGGGCGCAAATTGGCCTGAAACAAGCCTTTGCGGCCCTTATTCAGCGCATTTCGATGGCCTTTGCGGCTTGTCTTTTTACGCTCGATCGGGTAATTTAGCTTGTTTGCCCGACCCGCTTTTGCCGTCGCTTTTACCGGTCTGCGATCGTGATCCGTCGTTTCCGATAAGCCATCAGCGATCATTCCCGGGCAAATCCGCGCGTGCTGCACGCGTGCTGCATTTACGCCGCCACACATTTTGCCGTCGTTCACAAGACGTTGCGCTCCTGTGCTTTTGTGCGGTCGTCTCCAGCGCGCCAGCGCGGTTTCTCCTCCAGTTCAGAACGACAATGGCACTCATCGTACACAAATACGGCGGCACCTCGATGGGCTCGGTCGAGCGCATCAAGAACGTCGCCAAGCGCGTCGCGAAATGGCACAAGGCTGGCCACAAGATGGTCGTCGTGCCGTCGGCGATGTCCGGCGAAACCAACCGCTTGCTCGGTCTCGCGAAAGACATCGCGGCTCAACCGAGCCCGCGCGAACTCGACATGATCGCCGCTACGGGCGAGCAGGTCAGCTCGGGACTGCTCGCCATCGCGTTGCAGGAAGCCGGCGTCGACGCGGTCAGCTACGCCGGCTGGCAAGTGCCGGTCAAAACGGATAGCGCATTCACGAAGGCGCGTATCAGCGAAATCGACGGCGAGCGCGTGCTGCGCGATCTCGACGCGGGCAAGGTGGTGGTGATCACCGGCTTCCAGGGCGTCGACCCTGACGGCAATATCACCACGCTCGGCCGTGGCGGTTCGGATACGTCGGCGGTCGCGGTCGCGGCTGCGTTGAAAGCCGATGAGTGCCTGATCTACACGGACGTCGACGGTGTCTACACGACCGACCCGCGCGTGGTGGAAGAAGCGCGCCGGCTCGATCGCGTGACGTTCGAAGAAATGCTGGAAATGGCAAGCCTGGGTTCGAAGGTGCTGCAGATCCGCTCGGTGGAATTCGCCGGCAAATATCAGGTGAAGACGCGTGTGCTGTCGAGCCTGACCGATCCGCTGATACCGCTCGACGCTGAAATGAAGTCGGGCACCCTGATTACTTTTGAAGAAGACGAGACCATGGAAAAAGCAGTCATCTCGGGCATCGCGTTTCAGCGCGACGAAGCTCGCATCGCCGTGATGGGTGTGCCCGACAAGCCGGGCATCGCGTACCAGATTCTCGGCCCGGTGGCGGACGCGAATATCGACGTCGACATGATCATCCAGAACCAGAGCGTGGAAGGCAAAACGGCGTTCACGTTCACGGTTGGCCGCGGCGACTATCAACGCGCCATGGACATCCTCACGGGCCAGGTGAAGGGCCACGTGCAGGCCGAGCAGGTGCTGGGCGATCCGAAGGTGTCGAAGGTGTCGGTGGTCGGCGTGGGTATGCGCTCGCACGTCGGTATCGCAAGCACGATGTTCCGCACGCTGTCGGAAGAGGGCATCAATATCCAGATGATCTCGACCTCCGAAATCAAGATCTCGGTGTTGATCGACGAGAAGTATATGGAGCTCGCCGTGCGCGCGCTGCATAAAGCGTTCGAACTGGATCAAGCGTAATTTGCTTTGAACAACGGGGCGTACAAGAGCGCTCCGTTTGTTTTGCGTGGTCGATGTGAATAAATTGCGTCGTCAATGACAAAACTGGCACAAAAAATGTTCGCCAGACATTGACCTTCGTGGTTCGGCCCGCTATTATCTTGGCTTCGTCGCGCTGACTCCCTGCGCGACCGAAAGTTTGGGAGACGTGGCCGAGAGGTCGAAGGCACTCCCCTGCTAAGGGAGCATCTGGGCCAAAACCTGGATCGAGGGTTCGAATCCCTCCGTCTCCGCCAGAAGTGGTAGAGAGAACCCCGCAGAGTCTAGGCTCTGCGGGGTTTTTGTTTTTTGGCGCGTTATTCGCTGCGCCGGCAGGCAAAGTCTGATGGGTTTTCGGTGGTTTCGTTATTGCTGATATCTCGTTAGAGCGCAGTCCGAGCGTGAGCATTTGCGTGCGCTGACAGAGCAGGATCGAAACCAAAGAATGATTGGGTATCCTGCATATCGTAGTCTGCATGGTTGATGTCTGGTGCCGTGCGTATGGGGCCGTCCATACTCGCGTCGGCCGGATCTCCGGTGGCTGGACGGGCAGGGAACGAGGTCTCCCTGCATCGCGCTGCACACTGCGGACCGTGCGCTGCTACGGCCGCACGCGCCGATTACAACACCCCCACTTCTTCACCAAAACCTCGTCCAATGTAACGAGACGTAACCGGTCCCTCGTGAACGCGATCTTATGCATCAGTTATTACAAAGTTGAAATACGCGGAACGGCACCTTGCGCTATATTTCCGCCAACAACACATTCTTCCAAAGGGTGATCGATGAAGTCCGCTCGTCTTGTTCCGCTTCTGATCGGGGTTTTCGCGTTGGGCGTGTCGGGTGCAGCAATGGCCGGCGGCGTCAACATTGGTGTCAACATCGGCATTCCCGCACCGGTTTACGTTGCGCCGGCACCGGTTTATGCACCGCCTCCGCCGCCTCCGCCGCCGGTCGTCTATCAACCGGCCCCTGTGTACTACGGTGGCCCCGCGATCGTGATCGGCTGGCATGGCGACCGCTATTGGGACGGCCGCCGCTACTGGGCGCGCGATGACTGGTACCGTCATCATCCCCCGGGCCGTTACGACTATGGCCGCGACCACTACGACAATCACCGCGGCTGGCACTAAGCCTTCAGACCGCGATTGATCGAAGCGCAAAGTCAAAGAAAAACCGCCCGTGAGGGCGGTTTTCTTTTGGGCCTCTGCAACAGGCCCGTGAAACGTAGCGGCGTGAACAACGGCGCCAAGCCACGCCACGCATCGCTCACGCGAAAGACGCGCTCACTCCGCAACAGCAGCCATACCGCCCACCACCGCGCTAAACCCGCTATCGACGTGCACGATTTCCGCCGTCACACCGGCCGCCAGATCCGACAGCAGGAAAGCCGCTGTATTGCCCACCTGTTCGATCGTCACGTTGCGCTTGAGCGGCGCATTCTGTTCGACGAACTCGAGAATTTTGCCGAACCCCTTGATTCCGCTCGCAGCCAGCGTCTTGATCGGACCCGCCGAAATGCCGTTGACGCGCACGCCTTTCGCGCCGAGCGAGACCGCCAGATAGCGCACGCTCGCTTCGAGCGAAGCCTTGGCGAGACCCATGGTGTTGTAATTCGGAATCGCGCGCTCGGCGCCGAGATAGCTGAGCGTGAGCAACGACGCGTCCGGCGTGAACATGGACTGCGCGGCCTTGGCGAGCGCGGGGAAGCTGTACGCGGAGATGTCGTGCGCGATGCGGAAATTTTCGCGCGTCATGCCGTCGAGGAAATCGCCGGCGATCGCTTCGCGAGGCGCAAAGCCGATCGAATGAACGAGACCGTCGAGGCCGTCCCAATGTTGCCTGAGCGAGGCGAAGAGGGCGTCGATTTGCGCGTCGTCGGCGACGTCGCAGGGGAACACCAGGTCGCTGCCGAACTCGCCGGCGAACTCCGTGATGCGCTCCTTGAAGCGCTCGCCGACATAGGTGAACGCCAGTTCGGCGCCTTCGCGCTTGCAGGCCTGCGCGATGCCGTAGGCGATCGAGCGGTTCGACAACAGGCCGGTCAGCAGGATGCGTTTGCCAGCGAGGAAGCCCATGGTATCTCCTGATCGGATGGGCGCGCCGCGCACCTCGACGCTGTGTGCAAGGTACGTGCGGATCGCGCGGGTTTATTGGGTAGAATTCTCTCACACTGCACTTGTCCCACTGACCAACAAGGCCCTTATGACAACTGGCTCGCGACGGGTTCCAACGCCTCGCGCACCGCGGTGCCGCGTGATTCACAGACCCTCGCGCGCCGGCCTCGCGATCGTGCCGCGGTCCTGGCGCTCCACCTGCGCCGCCATGATGTGCACCGTGCTGGCCTTGGCCGGTTTGCTTGTGGCGCCGCGCGCGCACGCGGTCTATGCGATCGCGCAATACGGCGACCCGAAATATCCGGCGGATTTCAAGCACTTCGACTACGTGAACCCGGAGGCACCGAAGGGCGGCACGCTGGTGCTGGCCAATCCGAGCCGCCTTACCAGCTTCGATAAATTCAATCCGTTCACACTGCGCGGCAATACCGCACCCGGTGTGGACCTCATGTTCGAAAGCCTCACCACAGGCAGCAGCGACGAGGTGGCGTCCGCCTACGGGCTGCTTGCCGACGACATCGACATCGCGCCGGACGGCTTGTCCGTCACGTTCCACATCAATCCGCGCGCGCGTTTTTCGAACGGCGATCCGGTCACCGCCGACGACGTCAAGTTTTCGCTCGATACGCTGAAAAGCCCGCAGGCCGCGCCGCAGTTCGCATCGATCTTCGGCGAGATCACCCGCGCGGTGGTGGTCGACCCGCACACGATCCGCTTCGAGTTTCACCAGCGCAATCGCGAGCTGCCGCTACTCGCGGGCGGCATGCCGGTGTTCTCGCGTAAGTGGGGGATGAAGCCGGACGGCAGCCGGATTCCGTTCGACCAGCTCGCGTTCGAGAAGCCGATTGGCAGCGGCCCTTATCTCATCGAACAGTACGACAACGGCCGCACGATTACGTACCGTCGCGACCCGAATTACTGGGGCGCGGGGCTGCCGGTGCGTGTCGGGATGAATAACTTCGATCGCATCGTCTATAAGCTGTATTCGGACAGCACCGCGCGACTCGAGGCCTTCAAGGCCGGCGAATACGACGCGCTGGTCGAGTATGTGGCACGCAATTGGGTGCGACGTGACGTCGGCAAGAAGTTCGATAACGGCGAGCTGATCAAGCAGGTGTTTCCGCAACATAACGGCACCGGCATGCAGGGCTTCATGCTGAACACGCGGCGCCCGTTGTTTCAGGACGTGCGCGTGCGCAAGGCGCTCGATCTCGCACTCGACTTTCAGTGGCTCAATCGCCAGTTGTTCTTCAATCAGTACACGCGTATCGACAGTTTCTTCGCCAATACGGAATTGCAGGCGAAGGGGCTGCCAACGCCCGGTGAGCTGGCGTTGCTCGAACCATGGCGCGCGAAGCTCGATCCGGCGGTGTTCGGCCCGCCGCCGAAGCAGCCGGACACCGATCCGCCCGGCTCGCTGCGCGCCAATCTGCTGCAGGCGCGCACATTGTTGCAACAGGCCGGCTGGACCTACCGCGACGGCGCATTGCGCAACGCCAAAGGCGAGCCGTTCCGCTTCGAGATTCTCGACGACTCTGGTTCGTCCGCGCAGATGGAGCCGATCGTCGCGACGTTCATCCGCAATCTGCAGAAGCTCGGCATCGAGGCCACGTTCCGCGTGTCCGATTTCGCGGTCTATCAGAAGCGTCTGGACAGCTTCGATTTCGACACCACCACCATTCGCATGCCGGACGTGCAGGTGCCGGGTTCGGAGCAGATCGAGCGCTTCGGCAGCAAGGCGGCGGCTACGCCAGGTTCTGACAACATGATCGGGCTGAAGTCGCCCGCCGTGGATGCCATCCTGAGCGCGCTCGTGCACGCGCAGACGCGCGAGCAACTGATCGACGCCACGCACGCGCTCGACCGCGTGCTGATGCATGGCTACTATGTCGTGCCGCACTGGTACAGCGCGACGCATCGGGTGGCGTTCAAGCGCGGGCTTGCGTGGCCGAAAACATTGCCCCTGTACTATTCAGCGGAAGGCTGGATCACGTCGATGTGGTGGTTCGCGCAGCCGCAACCGCAGCCGCAAGCCCAGGCCCAGGCCCAGGCCCAGGCCCAGGCCCAGCCGCGCTAACGCATCATTCATTCATCGCCTTCGCACCGGAAACGCCGCCATGTGGAGCTACATCCTCAAACGTCTGCTGCTCATGATCCCGACCTTGCTCGGCGTGCTGACGCTGACCTTCGCCGTGATCCAGTTCGTCCCCGGGGGCCCGGTCGAGCAGATGCAGCACGAGTTGCGCAAAGGCGCGGAGAACGGCGCGCCGTTCGGGCTGCGCGCGCATAGCGGCGTCGACGCGCAGCAGATCGCGCAACTGAAAGCGCTCTACGGCTTCGACAAACCGCCGCTGGAGCGCTATGTGTTGATGCTCAAGCGTTTCTCGACGTTCGATCTCGGCCAGAGCTATTTCCGCCATCAAAGCGTGTGGTCGCTGATCGTCTCCAAGCTGCCGGTCTCGATCAGTATCGGCTTATGGACGTTCTTTCTGACCTATCTGATCTCGGTGCCGCTCGGCATTGCGAAGGCGATCCGCAACGGCTCGCGCTTCGACGTCGCCACGAGCCTCGTGGTGCTGATCGGCTACGCGATTCCGGGCTTCGTGCTGGGCGTGTTGCTGCTCGTGCTGTTCGGCGGCGGCACGTTCTTCCAACTCTTTCCGCTGCGCAACCTCACGTCGGACAACTGGGCGCAGTTGAGTGTCGCCGGCAAGGTGCTCGACTATCTGTGGCATATCGCGTTGCCGATCACGGCCTCGGTCGTGGGCAGTTTCGCGGTGGTCACCATGCTGACGAAAAACGCCTTTCTCGACGAGATCCGCAAGCAATACGTGCTGACCGCGCGCGCCAAGGGTTTGTCCGAAAAGCGCGTGCTGTGGAAGCACGTGTTCCGCAATGCGCTGTTGCCGCTGATCGTCGGTTTTCCGGCCGCGTTTATCGGCGCGTTCTTTACCGGCAGTCTGCTGATCGAAACACTGTTTTCGCTCGACGGCCTCGGGCTGCTGTCGTACGAATCGGTGGTGCGGCGCGACTATCCGGTCGTGCTCGGCACGCTGTATCTCTTCACGCTGATCGGTCTTGCGACCAAGCTGATTTCCGATCTTTGCTATGTGTGGGTCGATCCCCGCATCCAATTCGAACAACTGGAGCGCTGATGAATCGAGCCCGTCTTTCCGCCGATGCGTCGGCGCGCGCCGAAACCGCGCGCGCGTTCGTCTCGCCTTCGCCCGCGCGCCGTGTGTGGCAGCGCTTTCGCCAGCAGCGTCTGGGCTACTGGAGCCTGATCGTGTTCGTCGTGGCGTTTGCGGCGAGCCTGGCGGGTCCGCTGTGGTCGAACGACAAGCCGCTCGTGGTGCGCTATGACGGCAACCTGTATTTCCCGATGTTCAAGACGTACGCAGAGACCACGTTCGGCG
The DNA here is from genome assembly GCF_046028085.1 of Paraburkholderia sp. RL17-380-BIE-A. Taxonomy (NCBI): domain Bacteria; kingdom Pseudomonadati; phylum Pseudomonadota; class Betaproteobacteria; order Burkholderiales; family Burkholderiaceae; genus Paraburkholderia; species Paraburkholderia sp. RL17-380-BIE-A. The sequence goes on along the minus strand of NZ_JARESQ010000025.1, from coordinate 117,747 downwards.
GTGATTTCCCGACGCCGGCCGATTATCTCGATCCGTATGTCAAGCAGCGTTTCGACACGCCAGGCAACTTCGCGCTGTATCCGCCGAATCGCTACTACTACGACACGTTGAATTACTTTTCGAAGGCGCCCAATCCGGCGCCACCATCGCGCGACAACTGGCTCGGCACCGACGACCGCGGGCGCGACCTGTTCGCGCGTCTTCTGTACGGCTTTCGCGTCTCGGTGGAGTTCGGGCTGGTGCTCACGCTGATCGGTACGATTCTCGGTATCGCGGCAGGCGCCGTGCAGGGTTATTTCGGAGGACGTACGGATATCATCGGGCAGCGCCTGATCGAAATCTGGAGCGCGATGCCCGAGCTTTATTTGCTGATCATCTTCTCGTCGATCTTCGAGCCGGGCTTTATTCTGCTGATCGTGCTGCTTTCGCTATTCGGCTGGATCGGCCTGTCCGATTACGTGCGCGCGGAGTTTCTGCGCAATCGCCATCAGGACTATGTGCGCGCGGCGCGCGCCATGGGGCTGTCGAACTGGCAGATCATGTGGCGGCATGTGCTGCCCAATAGCCTGACGCCGGTGATCACGTTCCTGCCGTTTCGCATGAGTGGCGCGATTCTCGCGCTGACGAGCCTCGACTTTCTTGGCCTGGGCGTCCCGTCGCCGACACCGAGCCTCGGTGAGCTGCTCGCGCAAGGCAAGGCGAATCTCGACGCCTGGTGGATCTCGCTGTCCACCTTCGGCGTGCTGGTGGCGATGCTGCTGCTGCTGACCTTCATGGGCGATGCGCTGCGCAACGCGCTCGATACCCGCATCTCCGATGCCATGCGCGCCGGAGGCAATCAATGAGCGCCTCCTTGCAGAACGAAGCACCACAGGCCACCGCACCGCTGCTCGAACTGGAGCATCTGCACGTGAGCTTCGGCAATACGGTCGCGGTGAGCGACGTCACGCTCGCGATCCAGCGCGGCGAACGGGTCGCGCTGGTCGGCGAATCAGGTTCAGGCAAGAGCGTGACCGCGCTGTCGATCCTGCGCCTCCTGAGCGACGCGCAGGTGAGCGGGTCGATCCGCTTCGACGGCGAAGACCTGCTTGCCAAAAGCGAGCGCGAAATGCGCGGCATGCGCGGCTCGGACATCGCGATGATCTTCCAGGAGCCCATGACCGCGCTCAATCCGCTCTATACGGTCGGCGACCAGATCGCGGAAACCATCGTCGTGCACGACGGCGTGAGCGCACACGAGGCGCGCAAACGCGCGGTCGCGCTGCTGGGGCGCACCGGCATCGCCGAGCCCGGCAAGCGCGTGAACAGCTATCCGCATCAGCTTTCCGGCGGCCAGCGCCAGCGCGCGATGATCGCCATGGCGCTGGCGTGCCGTCCGCGTCTACTGCTGGCCGACGAGCCGACCACGGCGCTCGACGTGACGATTCGCGCGCAGATCGTCGAACTGCTGCTGGAGTTGCAACGCGATGAAGCGGAAAAACGCGGCATGGCGGTCCTTCTGATTACGCACGATCTGAATCTGGTGCGCCACTTCGCGCAACGCATCGCGGTGATGGAGAAGGGCGTCCTGGTGGAAAGCGGGCCGGTCGAGCAGGTGTTCGGGGCGCCGCAGCATGCGTACACGCAGCGTTTGCTGGCGAGCCGCCCTGAACGCACGGTCGTGCCCGTGCTGCCGATTTCGCCGGTGCTGCTCGAAGCGCGCGAAATCTCGGTCGATTTCAAAACGAAGCTGCCAGGCTTTAGCGGCTGGTTCCGCTCGGGGCGGTTTCGCGCGGTCGCGGACGCGAATGTGTCCGTGCGCCAGGGTGAGACGTTGGGAATCGTCGGCGAATCGGGTTCGGGCAAATCGACGCTGGCGATGGCGTTGCTCGGTTTGCAACGCACCACGCATGGCGAGATCGAGTTTCAGGGCAGGCCGCTCGGCAGCTACCGCGGCGCCGAACAGACCGCCTTGCGCTCGAACATGCAGGTCGTCTTTCAGGACCCGTTCAGTTCGCTTTCGCCGCGCCAGACCATCGAGCGGATCGTCGGTGAAGGGCTCGCGCTGCACCGGCCGGACATGACGCCGCAAGCGCGGCGCGACAAGGTGATCGCGGTGTTGCGCGAAGTCGGCCTCGACCGCACGGTGCTGCAACGCTATCCGCACGAGTTTTCCGGCGGCCAGCGTCAGCGGATCGCCATTGCGCGCGCGCTCGTGCTCGAGCCGCGCATTCTGATACTCGACGAACCGACCAGCGCGCTCGATGTTTCCATCCAGCAGCAAGTGCTGAAACTGCTTGCCGGGTTGCAACACAAGTACAACCTGGGCTTCGTTTTCATCAGCCACGATCTGGCTGTGATCGGGGCAATGGCGCACCGTGTCGCGGTCATGCAAAACGGTTCGATCGTGGAAACGGGCGAGGTTGAGAAGATTTTTGCGACGCCCGCGCACCCGTACACTCGAAAGCTACTGAAAGCAGCCCTTGACCATTGATTTTTCACCCTTTCACCAATTGGGTGCGTGTCCCGATTGAATTTTTCTATTTGTTTTGACACGTGAATACTTACTGGCTAGTATCGACCAAACTTTTTCCGTAGCTCTCTGATTTTTAGGCAAAAAATACCGACCAATGCAGGATAGAAACCTAACCCAGGCTTGCACGCGCGTCGTCGCCGGGATGTTCATTGGCGTCTTGATGGCAGCAGCTCCCGGCGCGTTCGCCGACGAAGTAAGCAGTTTCAATCAGAATGCCTCATATTCGACCCTCAACGGGTCGAATTCTTTGTCCACTCCCAATTCGCAAGCCACCGCTCCCGATAGCGACAGCGGCGCCAAATCGTTCCTCTCCGGCATGGCCGGAAAAGCGGGCGACGTGGTCGTCGGTGCGTTGAATATGATCGGTGTGCGTTACCGCTGGGGCGGCAACACGCCGGATTCCGGGCTCGATTGCAGCGGTTTCGTCCGCTACGTGTTCCAGGACACGCTCGGTATGGCGCTGCCGCGCCGGGCCGAGGAAATGAGCCGTGTCGGCGAGAAGGTTCGCGTGAGCGATCTGAAGCCGGGCGATCTGGTGTTCTTCAACACCATGCGCCGTACGTTCTCGCACGTTGGCATCTACATCGGCGACAACAAGTTCGTGCATTCGCCCTCTACGGGCAGCACGATCCGCGTCGACGACATGGATAGCGGGTATTGGGAAAAGCGCTTCACCGGCGCGCGCCGGATCGAGACGTCCTATCAGGACGGTCAGGATCTGCGCAAGCGCGTGAACGCGGCAATCGGCGGCAATCAGTAACGGATTGCCCGGATCACGCGGCCTGCGCCGCAGCCGTTCCTGCGTAAAAAAGCCTGTTTCGTTCGAAGCAGGCTTTTTTACATTTGAGCGGAGCGGCTGACGGGGCGTCTTTCGCTTCGGAAGCCCTTGCAGGTCCGCGGTTCAGGTCCGCTTACACCGCGGCGCGGCTCGCTGCCAACTTGCGTTGTAGTTCCGGCATCATCTTCGCCACCGCTTCTTCGCCGGCCAGAATCGCGGCGTTGCGCTGGGAGAAATCACTGCCACTCATGGCGGCCAGATTTGGCCGGATCACGATGTCCGCGTATTTGTCGAGTTCGTAGGCCTTGATCGTCTGACCCATGATCGTGAAGGTCTGCATCAGCACATCGAACGAGCTGGCCGTCAGGCCGCTTTCCGGGCGCTGCGAGATATCCACGGCAATCACGAAATCCGCGCCCATCTTGCGCGCGAAGGAAGCCGGCACCGGGCTCACCAGGCCGCCGTCCACATACTCCCGCCCGCCGATCTTTACCGGCTCGAAAATCGACGGCACGCTGCATGACGCGCGTACCGCGACGCCGGTGTTGCCGCGCTGGAACAGGATCGGCTGGCCGCTCTTCAGGTCGGTGGCGACCACGCCGAGCGGCTTGGCCATTTTCTCGATCGGACGGTTGTTGAGCGTCGTGTTCAGGTAGTTCTGCAGCGCGACGCCTTGCAGGAAGCCGCGCGTGCGAAAGGGCATGGCCCAGTCGCTGATCGACGCTTCGTCCATAGTCAAGGCGAGCTTGTTCAGCGCAAAGCCGTTCATGCCCGACGCGTACAGCGCGCCGACCACCGAGCCGGCACTCGTGCCGGCCACCAGATCGATCTGGATATTGCGTGCCTCGAGGCCCTTGATCACGCCGATGTGCGCGAAGCCGCGCGCGGCGCCGCCGCCGAGGGCGAGCGCGACGCGCAGCGGCCGCTGCGGCTTGTCGAGCGGCGGCGTATTCGTGGTGGGCGTGGCAGGGGTGGCGGCGACAGGCGCGAGATCGGTTTTACTGCCGGTCGTGGTGCAGGCGGCCAGCACGGCGGATGCGGCGGCCAGTGAAAAATGGCGGCGGGCGAGGCGGGGCGATGAGGGCTTCAACGAGTTCTCCAGCAACGGCTCGGGCAACGCGAAAAACGTCACCCTGGCCGCGATCGGGCGGATAGTCAGACGACAGAATCGCCGGCGGCGATTCCATGCGCTGTGGATCCAACTCCAGCCGCAGCGCGCGCACATCATAAATCAAAGCTCAACGCGTGCGGCGGCGTGGTAATGAAACGTTGCAGAGGAAGCCCTCGGGTCCCGCAAGGCGCGGCATGCAGGACGTATTGGCCGTTCGGACGAGGGCAGGCAACCCTCCGGCGGAAGGTATAATTCGCCTCTCGTATTTAATTCCTTCGTGTCCATGCGCGGCGCCTGCTCGCCGCATGGGCGCGCTCCGCTGCCGCGCTTCACGGGTGATGTCCGCCCGGGCGCCGGCGCCTGTCTTCCGAGTAACCGCTAATGACCACCTCCGTTCGTACCCGTTTCGCACCGAGTCCCACCGGCTTCATCCACCTCGGCAACATTCGCTCCGCGCTCTACCCGTGGGCGTTCGCGCGCAAGATGAAAGGGACCTTCGTGCTGCGAATCGAGGACACCGACGTGGAGCGTTCCACTTCCGAATCCGTCGACGCCATTCTCGAAGGTATGGCGTGGCTCGGCCTCGATTTCGACGAAGGTCCGTTCTACCAGATGCAGCGCATGGACCGTTACCGCGAAGTGCTCAAGCAGATGCAGGACGCCGGGTTGGTGTACCCGTGCTACATGTCGACGGAAGAGCTCGACGCGTTGCGTGAGCGTCAGCGCGAAGCTGGCGAGAAGCCGCGCTATGACGGCACGTGGCGTCCGGAACCGGGCAAGGTGCTGCCGCAGCCGCCGGCGGGCGTGCAGCCGGTACTGCGCTTCCGTAACCCGCTCACCGGCGTGGTGGCATGGGACGACGCGGTGAAGGGCCGCATCGAGATCTCGAACGAAGAGCTCGACGACCTCGTGATCGCGCGTCCGGACGGCACGCCGACCTACAACTTCTGCGTGGTGGTCGACGATCTGGACATGCGCATCACGCACGTGATTCGCGGCGACGATCACGTCAACAACACCCCGCGCCAGATCAACATTCTGCGCGCGCTCGGTGGCGAGCCGCCGGTCTACGCGCACTTGCCGACCGTGCTGAACGAGCAGGGCGAGAAGATGAGCAAGCGCCACGGCGCGATGAGCGTGATGGGTTATCGCGACGCCGGTTTCCTGCCGGAGGCGGTGGTCAACTATCTGGCGCGCCTCGGCTGGTCGCATGGCGACGCGGAGATTTTCACGCGTGAACAGTTCGTCGAGTGGTTCGATCTGGAGCATCTGGGCAAGTCGCCCGCCCAGTATGACCACGACAAGCTGAACTGGCTGAACGCGCACTACATCAAGGAAGCCGACAACGCGCGTCTCGCGGAGCTGGCCAAGCCGTTCTTCGTCGAGTTGGGTATCGACGAAGCCGCGCTCGCCCAGGGCGCCGATCTGACAGCCGTCGTGGGCTTGCTGAAGGATCGTGCATCCACGGTGAAGGAGATCGCAGAGAATGCCGCGATGTTCTATCGCGCACCGGCGCCTGATGCCGAGTCCGTCGCGCAACACGTCACCGACGCCGTGCGTCCGGCGCTCGCCGATCTGGCCACCGCGCTGAAGAGCGTGGAGTGGACCAAGGAAGCGATCGCTGCGGCATTGAAGGCAACGCTCGGCGCGCACAAGCTGAAGATGCCGCAGTTGGCCATGCCGGTGCGTCTTCTGGTGGCGGGCACCACGCATACGCCGTCGATCGACAGCGTCCTGATGCTGTTTGGGCGTGATGTTGTCGTTGGCCGTATCGAAAAAGCGCTGGGCTAACTGCGTTCGCGCGTGCCTTGAGCGGGTTTGCATGCGACTTGTGAAAAAAGTCGCATGCAATTGCTCAAAGGGTATTTACAAAGCGCAAATTGGCCTCTAGAATCTCGTTTCTGTTCTGCAAGGGGGGTATAGCTCAGCTGGGAGAGCGCTTGCATGGCATGCAAGAGGTCAGCGGTTCGATCCCGCTTACCTCCACCATCAGAGCAGAGTGAAGTTGTTCCGAAGTCTGGAACTTGTAGCAAAAAAGACTTCACAAACGGCTGTAACGTAGTTAGAATATCGGTCTTTGCTGCTGACGAAACAGAAGTTAGCGTGAGTTAGCAGCAAGATAAAGACAGATCTGAAAAGATTATGTCCCCTTCGTCTAGAGGCCTAGGACATCACCCTTTCACGGTGAGTACAGGGGTTCGAATCCCCTAGGGGACGCCAAACATCAGCGTCGCTTTAGTGTTCCGAGTTCAGCTCGGTTGGCAGTAAGGTAGCGCAGCTTGCAGAGAAATAACCGACGCTCGCAAGCTAGGGTGTAAAGACTGGAGTGGTAGTTCAGTCGGTTAGAATACCGGCCTGTCACGCCGGGGGTCGCGGGTTCGAGTCCCGTCCACTCCGCCAGACAAAGCCCGTTCATCCAAACTTGAACGGGCTTTTTCATTAAAGGTGTAAGCAGTACGTTGTCCCCTTCGTCTAGAGGCCTAGGACATCACCCTTTCACGGTGAGTACAGGGGTTCGAATCCCCTAGGGGACGCCAGCATATCGGCGTCGTTCGGTTGGAAGTTTGAGCGATGCAGCGGTCAATGAGCCAGTCTCATAGGCTGCGGTGCAAAAAATCTGGAGCGGTAGTTCAGTTGGTTAGAATACCGGCCTGTCACGCCGGGGGTCGCGGGTTCGAGTCCCGTCCGCTCCGCCAGATTTGAGAAAGCCCACTTCGAAAGAAGTGGGCTTTTTTTATTCCGCTCTCCATTGCGCTTGGGTATGCTCGGGACAAACAGCCATTGCCAGCGCGCACGGCCTGTTTTACCGTTGACCCGACTCATCTTCGTCGCTCCGCCATGTTCGATCCCACCGAAGCTCCGTTGCCGTTTCATCTGCGCAAAGCCAGCATGGACGATTTCGAGTTCGCCGAGGCGCTGACTCGCAACAACATGGGCGGTTACTATCGTCGCCACCATCTGGTGTGGCGTGGCGATCTGTTTCTCGGTAGCTGGCGCGAATCGGAGAATTTCATTCTCGAAGTGGACGGCACGCCGATCGGCGTGTTGCGCATCACGCAAGAGGGCGATTCGCTGCATATCCGCGACGTGCAGATTGCCGAAGGCCATCGTCGGCTCGGCGCCGGCACCTATCTGCTCGATGTCTCGCATCAATGGGCGCGCGAGCGTGGGTTGCGCGAGTTACAACTGCGCGTGTTCGTCGACAACCCCGCCGCGCGGCTCTATCAACGCAAAGGCTATAAGCTGACCGGGCCGCGGCTTGCGCAACTGGGCGCGATCCGTCATCTGGCGCGACGGGTTTAGTGGCCGCTTGTGAGGCGTACGGTTTCAGGTGCCGCAGTTGGCAAAGCTTGGATTCGATGCGCGCGTTTTATTCACTCGATCTGCGTTCGGCATCGTGCGAGGCATCCGCGCGGTCCTGCGCCGCCGTCTCGCTGTCCGTCTCCAAGTCGCGATGCTCCCCATGCTCCACCCGATGTTCCGAGCCACGCTCGATGAATGCGCGCGGACTTTCACCGAACGCGCGGCGGAACATCGCGGAGAATGCGCTCTGACTCTGATAGCCCAGTTCCAACGCGACATGCGAGAGCGGGCGCCCCTGACTCAACAGCGGGATCGCACGCGCCAGAATCGCCTGCTGGCGCCACTGCGAAAAACTCACTCCCAACTCCTGACGAAACAGCCGCGCAATGGTGCGTGTACTCGCGCCCACGCTGGACGCCCATTGCTCGAGCGATTCACCATGCGTCGGATCCGCAATGACCGCTTCGCACAAAGCGCGCAGCCGCTTTTCGTTGGGCATCGGCACGGACAGCGGCAACGGCTCCGAGCGTGTCAATTCGTCGAGTGCGAGCGCGCCGAGCAACTGCTCGCGGGTGGCCGAGATGCCGGGCGTGTCGAGCGCGGCGATCACTTCGCGCAGCAGGTCCGAGACTTCGACCACGCGCGGTGTATCGAGCCCGGCCGGCACCGTGCTTTCGGTGATGTAGAGGGTGCGCAGGAAGGCGTCTTCGACGGCGACCACTTCGTGCGTCACGTGCGGCGGCACCCAGATTGCGCGCGATGGCGGCACCATCCACGTCGTGCCGGTGGTCGCGACCCGCAGCACGCCGCGCGACGCATAGGCCACCTGTGCCCACGCGTGGGTGTGACGCGCGATGCGCCAGCCCGACGGCATTTGCCGGGAGCGTACGCGGATGGGATGCGTTTCGGTCGGCTGGAACTCGGGCGGAATGTCGGCGAAGCGCACGAAGCTCGACAGGTCTGAGTCGACGGACGAAGTCATGATGAAGATCGATCCCGATAACGGAACACGAGAAGCGCGGACCCGCAAAGTAGTCCGGTGACGCCGCAATGAGAAGCCCGCTACGGCAAACCGCCGCGGGCTTCTCATTGTAGGTGTTGCGTGGCACCCGGCGTTGCATAATGTCCCGATTACCCGGACACGAGGAGAACTTCATGAGCTTTGCTACCGCGGACTTGTGCGACGCGCACGAGGATCAGTTGGCGCTCGGCACGTTGCGCGTGCTCGAGCCGGTCTTTCACCTGTTCAGCCGCGCCGAGTGTTTCAGCGGTGAGGCGGTGACGTTGAAGGTCTTCGAAGACAATGCACTCGTGCGGGCCACGCTCGAAGAGCAGGGCGCGGGCCGTGTGCTGGTGGTCGACGGCGGCGGCAGCCTGCGGTGTGCGCTGGTGGGCGGCAACCTTGCGCAGATTGCGCAACAGAATGGCTGGGCGGGCATCGTCCTGAACGGCTGTGTGCGCGATACGCTGGAACTGAATGAAGTCAACGTCGGCATCGCGGCGTTGGCAACCTGCCCGCGGCGTGGCCAGAAGCGCGGCACCGGCGAGCGTGACGTGGCGGTACAGTTGCCGGGCGCGCTGGTGCGTCCCGGTGAGTGGATCTACGCGGATATCGACGGCGTGCTCGTGGCGAGCGCGGCGCTGAACTGAACCTCGTGCCGGACTCAGGCTCGAACGGAATCACAGGCCACCCGAACCCCTATTCAAGGAGAACAAACGACGATGCAGACCGTCTTTGTATACGGCACATTGCGCGCCGGTGAAGTGAACGACATCAGCCAGGCGGCGGCGCGCAACGAGATCGACGCCCCCAATCTGCTCGGCACGGCCACGGTCCGCGGCCATCTTTTCGATTTCGGCTTGTACCCGGGCCTCGTGGTCGACGAAGCCGGTGTCGACGTGATCGGCGACGTGTATGAGATCGACGATCAGCTGGTCGCCGTGCTCGACGAAATCGAAGCGGTCTATCCGGGTGTCGAGGATCGTTTCCTCGCTCGCGAAGTGATGGTGAAAGTCGACGGCAATGTCGTGAACTGCCGCTTCTATCCCGTTGCGCCGGGTGCGGTGAAAGGCTTGCCCGAAATCCGATCGGGTGACTGGGTCGAGTACCGCAGCACGCGCTGACTGAAGTGCTGCCTGCAGTGCTGCCCGCAGTGCCGACTGAACCCCTCACGCGCACATAAAAAAAGCGGCCCGGCAAGCATACGCCTGTCGGGCCGCCCGGTCGGTCAGCCTTGCGACTCAAGCCGCTTTCGCGCGCTGTCCGTCACACGCGAAGGCGGCCTTGCTACTGCGTCGTCCGTTATCGATGCATCTGCTGCGTGAGGCCTGCTGCCGGCCTCAGATCTCTTCGTACAGCGGCAATGTCAGGAAATCGGTGAACTGTTCCGAGGTCGACATTTCCTCGAAGATCTGCGCGGCGCGCTCATACGGCTTCGTATCGCCGCCCACGGCCTGCTTCACCTTGTCGAGTTCCTGCGCCGACAACTCGCGCACCAGCTCGGCCGTGACCTTGCGGCCGTCTTCGAGCTTGCCCTTCGGCGAGCGAATCCATTGCCACACCTGCGAACGCGAGATTTCCGCCGTGGCGGCATCTTCCATCAGGTTGTGAATCGGCACGCAGCCATTGCCCGCGAGCCATGCGCCCAGGTAGTGGATGCCGACGTTGATGTTGTTGCGCAGACCGGCTTCGGTGATCGGCGCTTCCGGACGGAAGTCCGTCAGGTCGGTTGCCGTGACGAGCACGTCGTCGCGTTGCTTGCCGATCTGGTTCGGCTTGTCGCCGAGTACCTTGACGAACTCTTCCATCGCGATCGGCACGAGGCCCGGATGCGCGACCCAGCCGCCGTCGTAGCCGTCGCCGGCGTCGCGCGCCTTGTCCGAGCGCACGCCGGCCATCGCCTTGTCGTTCGCGGCCGGATCGTTCTTGATCGGAATCAGCGCGCTCATGCCGCCGATCGCCGGCGCATTGCGGCGATGGCAGGTCTTCAGCAACAGCAGCGCGTAGGCGCGCATGAACGGCGCGGTCATGGTGATCTGCGAGCGGTCGGCGAGGCAGAAGTCACGGTCGGCCTTGAACTTCTTGATCGCCGAGAAGATGTAGTCCCAGCGGCCGGCGTTCAGGCCCGAGCTATGTTCGCGCAGTTCGTACAGGATCTCGTCCATTTCGAAGGCGGCGACGATCGTTTCGATCAGCACCGTCGCGCGAATCGTGCCGCGCGGCACGCCGACCGCTTCCTGCGCGGCGACGAAAATGTCGTTCCACAGACGCGCTTCGAGATGGCTCTCCATCTTGGGCAAATAGAAGTACGGGCCGGAGCCGCGCGCGACCAGCTCCTTCGCGTTGTGCACCATGAAGAGCGCGAAGTCGAAGATGCCACCCGACACGCGCTTGCCGTCCACCTTCACGTGCTTCTCGTCGAGGTGCCAGCCGCGCGGACGCACGATCAACGTGGCGACCTTGTCGTTCAGCGTGTACGACTTGCCGTTCTGTTCCAGCGAAATCGTGCGGCGCACCGCGTCCTTCAGATTGATATGGCCGGTGATCTGGTTGTCCCAGCTCGGCGCATTCGAATCTTCGAAGTCGGTCATGTACGAATCCGCGCCTGAATTCAGCGCGTTGATGATCATCTTGCGCTCGACCGGGCCGGTGATTTCCACGCGGCGGCATTGCAGGTCCTGCGGCAGCGGCGCGATTTTCCAGTCGCCTTCACGCACGTTTTTCGTTTCCGCGAGAAAGTCGGGGCGCTCGCCGGCGTCGAGGCGCTGGGTGCGTTCCGCGCGCGCCTGCAACAACTGCTGACGGCGCGGCTCAAAAGTGCGATGCAGCGCGGCGACGAGTTCGAGCGCTTCGCGCGTGAGAATTGCTTCATAGCCCGGCTTGATCTCAGCCTTGATTTCAATGCCTTGGGGCAGCTGCAGCGACGATTGCGATGACTGCGGGTTCGCCATGTTTTCTCCTTGGTCGGTCAGATTGCAAAGATGCAAATGTTGAAAAGCGGTTGGTGTGCGTCGCGTAGTCCAGTAGTAGCCGTTACGCGCCAGGGCTGTGGCGTGTGCGGCTGCCGCCGGAGCCGCTGGTGCGGCCGGGCGACGCGAGGGTTTTCAGGAAAGCGAGCAGATCGGTCATGCCTCCGCCCGCGCCATGCGGCGTGACGCCCAGTTCTTCGGCTGGTGCGTTTTGCCGGTTGAGCCAGAAAGTCGTGAAGCCGAACCACGCCGCGCCGGCCACGTCCCAACCGTTCGACGACACGAAGACGATCTCGCGCGGTTCGGCGTCGAAGGTTTGCGTGCCCAGCGCGTAAGCGGCAGGCGAGGGTTTGTAGGCGCGCACGGCGTCGACGGACAACACGTGGTCGAACAGGCCCGTCATGCCGGCGCTCTTCACGGCGATGTCGAGCATTTGCGGATTGCCGTTCGAGAGAATCGCGAGGCGCGCGCAAGAAGCGGATTCGCCGCTGGCGGATGCCGGCGAGGTCAAAGACTCGCCGCGCGACAGGCGCAAGAGGCGCAACGCGGGCACGGCGTCGGGGAAAGCGGACAGGCACGCATACTCGTCCATCAAACGTTTTTCGGCCGTGCGGCCGAGCGTGAGCTGAAGCTTTTTTGCGGCGAAACGCAGCGCGTCGAGCGTGATGTCCCAGAACGGCCGGTAGTGCGCGCCGGGTGCGGCAGCCGGGGCGGCAAGCGTGCGCAGCTGCGTGTATTCGATCTGTTTCTGGCGCCACAGCTGCGAGAGCGCATCGCCGTGGCCCGGAAACATCTGCTCCGCGGCAGCGATCACCGAATGCACGTCGAAGAGCGTGCCGTAGGCGTCGAAAATCACTGCTTTAGGGGAGTGTGTCGTTGTGGCCGACATTGCCGTGCGCTCCTATCAGAGGTCAGGATGGATTGTATTAGTGATGCTCTGCGCTAAAAAAGAGGCTAAACATCACTTGATCTTTTACTTTCATACACCTAATCTGACGCGCACCGACCACCATTGCGCGTCGCTTCTCAACGAAATTTCCGTACTGGGACGGCGCGGCTTCAATCGCTTATGGACCGTTTCAAGCAGATCGAGACTTTCGTGACCGTCGCGGCCAAAGGCAGCCTGTCTGCCGCGGCTACGGCGGAAGGCGTCGCGCCGGCTATCATCGGCCGCCGTATCGACGCGCTCGAAGAGCGCCTCGGCGTCAAATTGCTGGTGCGCACCACGCGCAAGCTCACGCTGACCTTCGAAGGCTCGGCCTTTCTCGAAGACTGCCAGCGCATCATTCACGACATGCAGAACGCGGAAGCCAGCGTGTCGGCGGGCGGCGTCAAGGCGAGCGGCCATCTGCGGCTCTCCGCGCCGGCGGGCTTCGGGCGCCGGCACGTCGCGCCGCTCGTGCCGTCGTTCACGGTCGCCCATCCGGACGTGTCGATCACGCTCGACCTGTCCGACCGCCTCGTCGATCTGGTCAACGAGGGTTTCGATTGCGCGGTGCGTCTCGGCGAATTGCCGGATTCGTCGCTGGTGTCGCTCAAGCTCGGCGAGAACCGCCGCGTCTGCGTGGCGTCGCCGTCGTATCTGAGCCGGCGCGGCGCGCCGCACAGCCTCGCCGACCTCGCGCATCACAACTGTCTCGCGCTCGGCGCGAGCGCCAACCAGCAGCGCGGCTGGATGTTCCAGCAGGGCGACAAGGTGGTGTCGATCAAGGTGTCCGGCACGATGGAATGCTCGGACGGCGCGGTGCTGCACGAGTGGTGCCTCGAAGGTTACGGTCTCGCGTGGCGCTCGTGGTGGGAGGTCGGCACGGATATCGCGGCCGGACGGCTTGTCAGCGTGCTCGACGAATTCGCCGCACCGCCCATCGGCATTCATGCGGTGTTTCCGCAGCGCCGCCATTTGCCGTTGCGGGTGAGACTGTTCCTGGATTTTCTCAAGCATACGTACGGGCATCCCGGTTACTGGGGCTGACGCCGGCCAGGCTCGCGATGGCGCGCCCGGCGATTGCGTCGCCGGCAATACGGGGTTTCCGATATGCGGACAGACCCTTGGCAGATTCATACGCTCAATTCCGCGACCTACAATCGATTGAAGCGGCCTTCGCGCCGCGCCTCGTTGGACGCTCACGCCGCGCTGCGCGAAGCCGGCGACGGAGGGCATCATGTTCAGGCACATCCTGGTTCCGACCGACGGTTCAGACCTGTCACGCAAGGCGATTGACGGCGCCATCGATCTCGCCCAAGCCGTCAACGCGCGCGTGACCGCCTACGCGTGTCTGCCGCAATATCCTTACTCGCCGTTCTCCGACGTGGTGGTCGAGCCGCCCTCCGAATTCCTGCAGCGCAGCGAGCGCGAAGCGCGGGTGCATCTGCGAGAAGTGGAAATGGCGGCGCGCCGTGTCGGCGTGACGGTCGACAGCCGGACCAGCGTGCACCCGGCGCCGTATCTCGGCATCATCGAAGCCGCGGAGCAGGGCGGCTGCGACGTGATCTTCATGGCGTCGCATGGGCGCCGTGGTCTGGGCAGCCTGCTGATCGGCAGCGAAACGCAGCGGGTGCTCACGCATACCAAGATTCCGGTCATCGTGTATCGCTGAGCCGAAACCTGAAGCCCACAAAAAACGCGCCGGCGGTGAGGCCGGCGCGCGCTGTGTTCGCCGCGCAATCTGTTGCGCTGGCTTTCTCTGCACTGCTGCGATCTCTCCCAGATTCAAGCCGTCGGCGCTAACCGTTCACGACCCGGCGCCCCGGCGGCCTTGCTCCTCCCTGTGACGGCGGCTCTCTGACGAAAGCCGGTAGTCCGTCTGTTGCCCTGTTACTGCGATCGGCCTGCGGGTAAATTACGCGACCCGCTTGTCGAAGAACTGTTCGTCTTCCGTCGAGCCGTGCAGCGCGGTCGTCGAGGCTTCGCGTTCGACCGTTTGCGTCACGGCGTCGAAGTAGCCCGTGCCCACTTCGCGCTGGTGCTTGACCGCGGTGAAGCCCTTTTCGGCCGCAGCGAATTCAGCCTGCTGCATTTCGACGAAGGCGGTCATCTGGTTGCGGGCATAACCGTGCGCGAGGTTGAACATCGAGTAGTTCAGCGCGTGGAAGCCGGCCAGCGTGATGAACTGGAACTTGTAGCCCATCGCACCGAGTTCGCGCTGGAACTTGGCGATCGTTGCATCGTCGAGGTTCTTCTTCCAGTTGAACGACGGCGAGCAGTTGTACGACAGCAGTTGATCCGGGTATTCCTTGTGGATCGCGTCAGCGAATTTCTTCGCGAACTCGAGGTCCGGCTTGCCGGTTTCGCACCAGATCATGTCGGCGTACGGTGCGTAGGCGAGGCCACGCGAGATCGCCTGTTCGAGACCCGGCTTCGTGCGGTAGAAGCCTTCCACCGTGCGCTCGCCGGTCAGGAACGGCTTGTCGTTGTCGTCGATGTCCGACGTGATCAGGTCGGCGGCTTCCGCATCGGTACGAGCGAGCAGCACGGTCGGCGTGCCGGAGACGTCGGCGGCCAGACGCGCGGCTGTCAGCTTGGCGATGTTTTCGCGCGTCGGCACGAGCACCTTGCCGCCCATGTGGCCGCATTTCTTCACCGAAGCCAACTGGTCTTCGAAGTGCACGCCCGCTGCGCCCGCTTCGATCATCGCCTTCATCAGTTCGAACGCGTTCAGCACGCCGCCGAAGCCGGCTTCCGCATCCGCCACGATAGGCTGGAAGTAGTCCACGTAAC
The DNA here is from genome assembly GCF_046028085.1 of Paraburkholderia sp. RL17-380-BIE-A. Taxonomy (NCBI): domain Bacteria; kingdom Pseudomonadati; phylum Pseudomonadota; class Betaproteobacteria; order Burkholderiales; family Burkholderiaceae; genus Paraburkholderia; species Paraburkholderia sp. RL17-380-BIE-A. The sequence goes on along the minus strand of NZ_JARESQ010000025.1, from coordinate 102,353 downwards.
CTTCGTCGCCCGGATTCTTGCCTTCCGACCACTGGATCTGGTCAGCGCGGGTGAGCGTGTTGTTGATGCGTTTCACGACGAGCGGCACCGAGTTCGCCGGGTACAGCGACTGGTCCGGGTACATTTCACCGGCGACGTTCGCATCGCCCGCGACCTGCCAGCCCGACAGATAGATCGCCTTGAGGCCGGCCTTGACCTGTTGCATGGCCTGGTTGCCGGTCAGCGCGCCGAGCGAGTTGACGAACGGCTCGTTGTTCACGCTTTCCCACAGCTTTTGCGCGCCGCGCTTGGCGAGTGTGTGTTCGACTTGCACCGAGCCACGCAGGCGGATCACGTCGTCAGCCGTGTAGCTGCGCTTCACGCCTTTCCAGCGCGGATCGGTTTCCCACTGCTGTTGAAGTTGCCTGGCTTGTTCTAGACGGGACATGATTTGCTCCTTGGTTGCCTGTAATGGCTGAGTGACTCTGTCGACCAGCGTCGCCGCGTGAGCGCTTGTTCTGGTCCGATACAGGAAACTTGCAATCTTCGCCAAAGCGGCCAGCCCGGTCGGGCGTTTCGTTTGGTGAAGTCTTATATAAGAGTCTAGGCAAGTCCAAGGTCGCGCAGTAGCCGTCGGAGCATGTTTTTCTGATATTTATTGTTATTTATAATCAGTCGCTTACTGTCTTTGTTTCACATTGAGAAAAGACTTTTTCCATCTTGCAATAGGCGTCTTGTGCCTTGCAGCACGATTTTTTACGACGCAAAAAAATTTTCCACATCGTGAAATTTGGGGTGCGCGGCGTACAGGCGAAAAAAAACCGGCGCCTAAGCACCGGTTTCTTCCGACCCACAGACAGCGTAAAGCCGTCCGGGTCTTTTTTAGCTGGCTGCAACGTACCGCCTGGGCGCCGCAAAGGGCTGTGTGCCCTGAAACGGAGTGCGCTCCTGCTCAGTACTGAGCGGCCAATTAGCGGCCAATTAGCTGCCGCGACGCGCCGTACGCGGGCCGTCGCTGCGGCGTGCGCCGTAGCCGCCGTCGCGCGAACCGCCGTAGCCTTCACGCGAACCGCCACCGAAGCCGCCTTCACGCGAACCGCCACCAGCCGACTTGCCGGCCCAGCCGCCGCCATTGCCGCTGCCGCTGCGCGCACCGCCGCCGTTACCGGCCGGCTTGCCCGAACCGCTACCGAAGCGACGGCCACCGCCGTTGCCACCGCCCGGACGGCCGCGGCCGCCAAAGCCAGGACGGCCGTTACCCGACGGAGCCGACTTGCGCGGCTCGAAGCCTTCGACGACATTGACCGGCAGCGGGGTGCGCACGAAGCGCTCGATGCGCTTCAACGCGCCTTGTTCCGCGTGATGCACGAGGCTCACCGCGATACCCGAGCGGCCGGCACGGCCGGTACGGCCGATACGGTGCACGTAGTCTTCGGCGAACTTCGGCAGGTCGTAGTTGAACACGTGCGTGATGCCGGGGATGTCGATACCGCGAGCGGCGACGTCCGTGGCCACCAGCACGCGCACACGGCGCTCGCGCAGGGCTTTGATCGTGCGGTTACGCGCGCCTTGCGGCAGGTCACCGTGCAGGGCGGCCGATTCGAAACCGGCGTCGGCCAGACGGCCAGCCAACTGGTCGGCGTCCATCTTGGTTGCCGTGAAGACGATAGCCTGGTCGAGGCCCTCGCCGCGCAGCAGATGGTCGAGCAGACGATCCTTGTGATCGCGGTCGTCGACGTAATGAACGGTTTGCGCGATGTTGGTACGTTGCTCCAGACGCTGGACGATCTCGATACGCTCCGGATCCTTCAGCAGGCGGCCGGTCAGCGAACCGATCTTGCCGTCGAGCGTGGCCGAGAACAACATGGTTTGACGCGTAGCCGGCGTAGCGGCAACGATCGTTTCGATGTCCTCGATGAAGCCCATGTCGAGCATGCGGTCAGCTTCGTCGAGCACGAGGATCTGCAGTTGCGACAGATCGATACGGCCGCGTTCCAGGTGATCGATCAGACGGCCCGGCGTAGCGACCAGGATTTCCGGGTTCTTCGCGAGCAGCATCAATTGCTGGCCGTAAGCGACGCCGCCCAGAATGCTGACGGTGCGCAGACGCTTCAGGTGCTTGCCGTACGTGGCGGCAGCGGTGGTGACCTGCATCGCGAGTTCGCGGGTCGGCGTCAGAACCAGCATGGTCGGACGGGCAACCGGTTGCGGGCGGCGCGTGCGGGCGCCGTCGGCCGGACGCGGCTCGCGCGGCTGGCTGGCTTGCGCCTTTTGCAATTGCGAGAAACGCTCGATGGCGGGCAGCATGAACGCGGCGGTCTTGCCCGAACCGGTCGGGCTCGAGACCAGCAGGTCACGGCCGGCGATGCCGGCGGGGATGGCACGTTGCTGAACCGGCGTCGGGGTTTGATAACCAGCGGCGGTCAGGGCAGAGACGACGTCCGGGGACAGACCGAGCGACGCGAACGACGGGCCGGACGGTGCTGCGGCTTCAGCGGCGACGGCTTCCGGAGCGGCAGCAACGGCTGCGGCTTGAGCGGGTGCGTCGGCGAGACCGAGGGCTTGGTCGGCGATGGCGTTCAACGGGCTGCTGGGGGTATTGCTCGAAGTCATGAGAATCCTTGGTAAATCCTTGGTACACACGGAATTAAAACGTCGGCGCCAATCGGCATACCCAAGTCGTCGGATTCAGCGAGCAAAGAAGCAGCGAGCAAATCGAAAAACGGGGGCAGCTCGCGGCAATGAAGGCGAGCTTTTCGTTAGAAGCTGTATCGGATGCGACATGCCAACACGGCGTGCCGCCAGCCTGGGACATGATCGCCCGTAGGGGGCTAGGCAGGAGGGGACAGGTTCTAAACTGGATTGGAGCTAAACGCTACGAGGCGCTGCGCCGCAAAGGCCGCTAGAGGAAAGCCGGGCAAAGCAGTGAAGCGCAGGCAGCATTGTATAGGGTTTTGCTGCACTGCGCCACTATTAGGAATCTTCCTGGCAGAAAAGTTGCGGCGGCCGACTGGACGAATGGCCTGCCATCTCCAATCGGGCCGCCGGGTAAGCCTTCGGCGCCAGCTCAGGCCGAGGCGCCGCTCTTCAGCGATTCGACCAGTTCGACGTATTGCTGCTTCGCGGCTTCCTCCGCCGTGCCTTTGAGCGCGGCCCACGCGTCATACTTGTATTTGCCGACGATGTCGGTGAAACCCGGCTTGTCGCCGTGAACATCGCCTTCGCTAGCCTGTTTGAAGAGGGCGTACAGCCGCAGCAGCGTGAGGTTGCCCGGGCGCTCCGGCAGTTGTTTCACATCTTCCTGAGCCTGCGTGAACTGCGTATTGATGTCGGTCATGGTCGTTTTGCCCGCCGGGCGGGACAGGGGTGAAGGTCGGCTGACGATCATAGCAATTGCATGCCGCTGCGGGGCTGAGGGCTTATTCCAAAAACAGGACGCGGGGCTTGGCGCGAAGCGCGGACCATCCAGGACGCGAGCCGGTTCAATCCGGGGCGCAAGCCAAACCACATTTGCGCGCGCAGTGCCGATTACAATACGGTCCATGACTCAAACTGTGCTCCTCGCCCTCGATACCTCGACCGAATTCTGCTCGGTAGCGCTTCTGTCGGTTGCCGGCCATGCTGCCGGCGCCGTAACTGGAGAGACCCGCGCCGAACCGCGCGTCTGGGTGCGCCACGAGCAAACCGGCGCGGTTTCCAGCACGCGCCTGCTCCCCGCCATTCGCGAACTGTTCGACGAAGCCGGCCTGAAACTGGCGGACTGCGACGCTATCGCTTTCGGCTCCGGTCCGGGCTCGTTCACTGGTTTGCGTACGGCGACCGGCGTCGCCCAAGGTCTCGCATTCGGCCTGAACCTGCCGGTCGTGCCGATCAGCACGCTGCTTGTCTGCGCTGAAAGCGCCCGCCTGCGCCATCCGTCGGCCGCGCGGGTGCTCGCCGCGCTCGACGCCCGCATGGACGAGATCTACTGGGCCGACTACGCCTGGGACGACGCGCAAGGTGAATGGCGCACCGTGCAGAGCGCTTCGCTCGACGCGCCGGACCGGCTCGTGTTGCCCGACGTCCCGTTCACGCTGGCAGGCAACGCCGCCGCGGCCTTCGGCGCGCGGCTGCCGGCGCTCGCGGCGGCGCGCAGCGTCGACGGCGAAGCGTTGCCGCACGCCGTGCCGCTCGCCCACGCTGCGCTGCGCGCGTTGCGCGCCGGCCGCACGGTGCCCGCCGATCAGGCCGCGCCGGAGTACGTGCGCGACAAGGTTGCGCAGACCACGGCCGAGCGGGTCGCCGAGAAAGCTGAAAAGGCGGCCAGACTCGCGCACGACGCGGCTCACGGCGAGGGCCGGCAATGAGTGGCGTGTTGCTCGCGGACCGCTATATGTCGCCGATGACCGAGGGCGACCTCGACGAGGTCGCCGCCATCGAAAAGATCGCTTATGAGTTTCCGTGGAGCCGGGGCAATTTCGGCGACTCGCTGCGCAACGGTTACTTCGGCGTCTGTCTGCGCCATGTCACGGGCACCTTGATCGGCTATTGCGTGTTGATGCCGGTGGTCGACGAAATGCATCTGCTCAATCTGTGCGTGACGCCCGCGGCGCAAGGCGCCGGCGCCGGACTCGCGCTGCTGCGCGAAGCCGTGCGGATCACCCGCGCCGAAAAGCTCGACGGCTTGCTGCTCGAAGTGCGGCCGTCGAATCATCGGGCGATCCGGTTGTATGAGCGCTTCGGGTTTGCTTCGATTGGGCGGCGCAAAAATTATTATCCGGCGCGGCATCGCAGCCGGGAGGACGCCATCGTGATGCGTTTCTCGTTTGCCACGGAGGGCGCAGATGGCGCTGCATGAATCGGTACTGGAAGAATTCGGACTCGCGCCGCTGTGGGTGCGTCGCGGAATGGCGGCGGCCGAGCAACCGGCTGTTGTTGAAGCCCAAGCCGAAGGCTTAGCGGGGCAGGGCACTGGCGACGTGGCCGGCTCGGGCGCGCGTCGTGACGATGCGCACGGGTCGCAGCCCGCCGCGGCTGCCGTCACGCGCCCGCTGGAGACTGTGCGTGCGCCGGAAACCGCGCCATCCGCCGTGCGCTTCCAGCAAACCGCACCGTCTGCCGTGCGTCCGCAGCAAACCGCGTCGTTCGCAGCGGGAGCGCCGGAAACCGCGTCGTTCGCAGCGGGAACGCCGGAAACCTCGTCGTTCGCGTCGCCTGCGCCTGAACCCGCACCGTCCATGCTACGGGCGCCGGCAAGCGCCTCGGCCGCCCCACACGCGGGCGAGGCGCGAAGCGCCGACGCCGCGCACGGCGAACACCGCGTGCGGCCCGCACAAGAACCAGCGCAGGCAGCGCAAGAGCGGTCGCAAATGCCCGCGGAAAAGCGTCACCCAATACCCCAGCCGCCGCCATCACGCATGCCCGAGCCGCCGGTTTTCGACGCGCCACCGGACGACGATTTCGCGTGGTTCGACGACCTGCCGACCCACGCGCCCGCGGACGCCCGTAGCGAGGCGCCCGCAGCTCCCGCAATCCACACGCTCGACTGGGACGCGCTAAGCGAGCGCGTCGCCGCCTGCCGCCTTTGCCGTCTATGCGAGAAGCGCACGAATACGGTGTTCGGCGTCGGCGACCGCGGTGCTGACTGGATGCTGATCGGCGAAGCGCCGGGTGAGAACGAAGACCGTCTGGGCGAGCCGTTCGTCGGCCAGGCCGGCAAGCTGCTCGACAACATGCTGCGTTCGCTGACGCTCGCGCGCGACACCAACGTGTACATCGCGAACGTGATCAAATGCCGGCCGCCTGGCAACCGCAATCCCGAACCGGACGAAGTCGCGCGTTGCGAGCCGTATTTGCAACGTCAGGTGGGGCTGGTCAAGCCGAAGCTGATCGTCGCGCTCGGCCGCTTTGCGGCGCAAAGTCTGCTGAAAACCGACGCGAGCATTTCGTCGCTGCGTGGTCGCGTACACGAGTACGAAGGGGTGCCCGTGATCGTCACCTATCATCCCGCGTATCTGCTGCGCAGTCTGCCCGACAAGGCGAAAGCCTGGGCCGACCTGTGCCTCGCGCGCGACACGTGGCGTGCGGCGGGCGGTGCGCCGTCGAACGCGTCGAAGTGACGGCTGCCGAGGGGCCGGCGGCCGGTTCCACCGGCGCACCCGGCATGGATGCCGCGAGCCGCGCTGCGCTGCTCGACACTTTGCATGATCCCGCCGTGCGCGATCTCGCCTGGTTATTGCTGAGCGCCGATCTGTTGCGCCCGCAACCACCGGTGGGCATCCTGGCGAATCCCTTCGATACGCCGCAGGAAGCGCAGGCGAGCGTCGCGTGGCTGCGCGCGCTCGACGCCGCGCCCGAATCCTTGCATCACGATCTCGCGGCGACGCGCATCACGCGTCTCGGCCGCTATGCCGAACGGCTGCTCGGCTGGTTTCTGCAACATGGGCCGGCGGCGCGACTGGTGGCCGCGGGCGTGCCCTTGCGGCGCGCGGGCGTCACGCTCGGTGAATGCGATTTTCTGGTCCAGACGCGGCGGGGCGCGCGTCTGCATTGGGAACTGGCCGTGAAGTGCTATCTGCACGCCGGCGAAGCACGCGGGGAGTTGGCTGCGGTGTTGCCCGCGCAATCACGCACGCAGTTACCCAGACAGTCACCCGCGCGGTTATCAGACTACGTTGGCCCGAATCTGAAAGACCGTTTCGACCTCAAGCTCGCCCATGTGCTGAATCACCAGTTGCCGTTGAGCGCGCGTGAGGAGTTCGCATCGGTCGGCTATCCGGGGCCGTGGACGCCGCAGATGTTCATCAAAGGCTGGCTGTTTTACCGGCACGGCGAAACTCCGCTCGATCCCGTCGAACTCGATCCAGCGCATGGCCGTGGCTGGTGGGTGACGCGCAGCGATTGGCCGGCCTTCGCTGCAGGCAACACGCAAAAGTGGCGGCCTTTGCCGCGGCTGGAATGGCTTGCGCCGCGGCGTCATTCAGCTGACGAGGCGCAGGCCGCAGGATTGGTTTTCGTCGATGCGCACACTCTCGCCGGGCAAACCTCGCATCAGCATGGACCGGCGATGGTCGCCGCGTTCACCGAAGACGGCGCGGGCAACCTGATCGAGCGCTCGCGCGGCTTCATCGTGCCGGACGAGTGGCTCGAGCAGGCACAAAACTACGCGCGCGAGCAGCAGCGGGGAAGCGGAGAGACCGGCGCGTAATATGGCCGCCGACTCAGACGGCAAACTCAGAGGCGAGCCCAACCGGCCAGCCCCGCCCACGCTCCCCTCACCACCACCGATAAAAATGATGCACCGGCCCGACGCCGCTGCCGACGTCGAGTCGATCGCTCGCCTGCAGCGCGCCGGTCAGATACTGCTTCGCGTCGGCGACGGCGCTCGCCAGATCGCCGCGTTGCGGAATCAGCGCCGCGATCGCCGACGACAGCGTGCAGCCCGTCCCGTGCGTATTCTTCACCGGCACGCGCGGGCCGCCCAGACGCAGCGTGCCGCTCTCCTGCACCAGCCAGTCCGGACTATCCGTCGCGCTCAGATGACCGCCCTTCATCAGCACCGCACGCGCACCGAGCGCGCGCAGCGCTTCGCCTTGCTCGACCATGCCCGCTTCATCGGTCGCGGCCGGCACGCCGAGCAGCGCGGCGGCTTCCGGCAAATTCGGCGTCAGCAGATCGGCGAGCGGCAGCAATTCGTCGCGCACCGCCGCGACCGCGTCGGGCAGCAGCAACGCGTGATTGCTCTTGGAAATCATCACCGTGTCGAGCACGATGTGCTTCGGCTTGTGCCGGCGCAGCGCGTCGGCCACGGCGCGCGCGATCGGCGCGTTCGCCAGCATGCCGATTTTCACGGCGTCGATGCGGATGTCGTCGAACACCGCGTCGAGTTGCGCGGTAATAAAACGGGGGTCCGGCGCGTGAATCGCGGTGACGCCGCGCGTGTTCTGCGCGGTGAGCGCGGTGATCACGCTCGCGCCATACGCGCCGAGCGCCGAGAAAGCCTTCAGGTCGGCCTGAATACCGGCGCCGCCGCCGGAATCGGAACCGGCGATCGTCAGCACATTGGGAATCGGTTGAGTCATGGCAAAGCGAGGAAGGAGGAAGGCGCGGGCCCCGAGGTGAGCGGACAACTCGGCGCGGGTCAGTGCTTGGCTTCGCCGATCAGCGCGACCGAGTCGAACGCGCGCTGGTTGGCCTGGTGGCGCCGCATGACGAACCACATCATCACGCACACGAAGGTGCCGAACAGCACGATCACCGCCGTGACCGGCACGTCGAGCCAGACGAGCACGGCGTAGAGGCACAGCATCACGAGCACGGAAAGGTTTTCGTTGAAGTTCTGCACGGCGATCGAGTGACCCGCCGACAGCAGCACGTGGCCGCGATGCTGGAGCAACGCGTTCATCGGCACCACGAAAAAGCCCGACAGGCCGCCGACGATCATCAGGAACACATACGCGACGATCAGATAGCCCGGCACATGCATGCGGCCGAAATAGAGGCCCCAATGGGCGGGGAACAGATCGCGCGTGTAAAACGCCATCAGCATCACGGCGATGCCCATCATGATGCCGACCGGCAACACCGAGAGCGACTTTTTCAACGGCACGCGCGAGGCCGCGAAAATCGCGCCGGCCGCCACGCCCACGGCGACCACCGCCTGCAGGATGGCCGCCTCGGAGAGCGACATGCTGAGCGACACTTCGGCCCACTTCAGGACGATGAATTGCAGCGTCGCGCCGGCGCCCCAGAACAGGGTGGTGACGGCGAGCGAAATCTGCCCGAGCTTGTCGCGCCACAGCACGAGAAAACAGTCGGCGAAATCGGTGACGAGCTTGATCGGGCCGCGCTCCTGTTTCGGATAGCGGGCGCCGGTGTCGGGAATGCGCAGATTGAACAGGGCGGCGATCACATAGATCACCATGATCACCAGCATCGCCGCCTCGGCGGGCGTGTTGACGGTGGGAATGTGATGCCGCAGGATCGGCGCGGCAATATGCGGGCTGATGAGCGCTCCGCCGAGCACGGTGCCGAGAATGATCGAGCCGACCGTCGTGCCTTCGATCCAGCCGTTCGCGGCGACCAGCCGGTCAGGCGGCAGCAGTTCGGTGAGAATGCCGTATTTGGCGGGCGAATAGGCCGCCGCGCCGAAACCCACGATGCCATACGCAATCAACGGATGCGCGCCGACCAGCATCGTGATGCAGCCGACCACCTTGATCGTGTTGGTGACGAACATCACGCGTCCTTTCGGACGGGAATCGGCGAAGGCGCCCACGAAGGCGGCGAGAACGACGTACGACAGCACAAAGAACAACTTGAGCAGCGGCGTCATCCAGTTCGGGGCGTGAAGATCTTTCAGCAGTGCGATAGCGGCGATCAGAAGCGCATTGTCGGCCAGCGACGAAAAAAACTGCGCGGCCATGATGGTGTAAAAACCTTTTTTCATCTGATGCGATGCTGTCCTCGCTGCGGTCTGTCCGCCCCGGCCGCTGGTTGAGCGTCCGGGCTTATGCCGTTCGAAATGGGTTGTGCGCACGGCTTTATATCATGAAAATAGCTGGATTCGGACTAGCAAAATCCTTGATCGCACCGCCCAGCGGGCTGCCGAGCGCTGAAAACGCCCTGTAAGCCGCTGATTCGCAAGCGTCTTTACGAAAATATCCCATGCCGCGCCCCCTTTCAGCCACGATTCATACCTCCGCTCTCGCCAACAACCTGGCCGTCGCCCGGCGCCACGCGCCGAAATCCAAAATCTGGGCTGTCGTCAAGGCCAATGCTTACGGGCATGGCCTTGCGCGCGTCTTCCCGGGCCTGCGCGCCACCGACGGCTTTGGGTTGCTGGACCTCGAAGAAGCCGTGAAGTTGCGTGAATTGGGTTGGGCCGGGCCAATTCTTCTGCTCGAAGGCTTCTTTCGCCCGACCGACATCGACGTGATCGACCGTTACAGCCTGACCACCGCGCTTCATTCGGACGAACAGTTGCGCATGCTCGAAATGGCGCGGCTGTCCAAGCCGGTCAACATCCAGCTGAAGATGAACACTGGCATGAACCGCCTCGGTTACACGCCGGAGAAGTTCCGCGCCGCGTGGGAACGCGCGCGCGCCTGCCAGGGCGTCGGTCAGATCACGCTGATGACCCATTTCTCGGACGCCGACGGCGATCGTGGCGTCGACTATCAGGTGGAGGCGTTCGAGCGCGGCGCGCAGGGCATTGCCGGCGCGCGCAGCCTGGCGAATTCGGCGGCCACGCTGTGGCATCCGGCCACGCACTTCGATTGGGTGCGTCCGGGCATCATCATGTACGGCGCGTCGCCCTCCGGCGTCCACGCCGCGATCCACGGCACCGGCTTGCAGCCGGCCATGACGCTCGCCTCGGAATTGATCGCCGTGCAAATGCTCAGCGAAGGCCATACGGTCGGCTACGGTTCGTCGTTCAAGGCTCGCGGCCCGATGCGCATCGGCGTGGTGGCCTGCGGCTACGCGGACGGCTATCCGCGCGTTGCGCCGGAAGGCACGCCGGTGATCGTCGACGGTGTGCGCACGCGGGTCGTCGGGCGCGTGTCGATGGACATGCTCACCGTCGACCTGACGCCGATTCCGACCGCCAACGTTGGCTCGCGCGTCGAGCTGTGGGGTAACGCGCTGCCGATCGACGACGTCGCCCAGGCATGCGGCACCATCGGTTATGAGCTGATGTGCGCCGTGGCGCCGCGCGTGCCGGTGCGCGCGGAGTAAAGGTCGCCAAGTAAAGGTCGCCAAGTAAAGGTCGCGAAGTAAAGGTCGCGAAGTAAAGGTCGCGAAGTAAAGGTCGCGAAGTAAAGGTCGAACATGGGCGCGGGCTGGTGCCTCGCGCCCAGCGGAAGTTCCAATCCAAAGAACAGCAACACAGGCAACAAGCGCGTGGCTAAACCCAAGACGGTGTACATCTGTAGTGAATGCGGCGGGCAATCGCCGAAATGGGCCGGCCAGTGCCCCTCATGCAATGCATGGAACACGCTGGTCGAGTCGGTGGCGGAAGCGCCTTCCACGCACCGCTTCCAGTCGCTCGCGAAGAGCGCGCCGGTGCGCCGTCTCGCCGATATCGAAGCGTCCGACGTGCCGCGCTTTTCCACCGGCGTGAGCGAGTTCGACCGCGTGCTCGGCGGTGGTCTGGTACCGGGCGGCGTGGTGCTGATCGGCGGCGATCCGGGCATCGGCAAATCGACGCTGTTGCTGCAATCGCTCGCGGAAATCGCCGCTGACAAACGCGCGCTTTACATCAGCGGCGAAGAATCCGCCGCGCAGATTGCGTTGCGCGCGCAACGACTTTCTTTGCTGGAGCCGGGCTCGAAGGCAAGCGAACTGCAACTGCTGGCCGAAATCCAGCTCGAAAAAATCCAGGCGACGATCGCCGAGCAGCGACCCGATGTCGCGGTGATCGACTCGATCCAGACGGTCTATTCCGACGCGCTGACCTCCGCGCCGGGCTCGGTCGCCCAGGTGCGCGAGTGCGCGGCGCAACTCACGCGCATCGCCAAGCAGTCGGGCACCACCATCATCATGGTCGGCCACGTGACCAAGGAAGGCGCGCTGGCGGGGCCGCGCGTGCTGGAACACATTGTCGATACGGTGTTGTACTTCGAAGGCGACACGCATTCGTCGTATCGTCTCGTGCGCGCGATCAAGAACCGTTTCGGCGCGGTGAATGAGCTCGGCGTGTTCGCCATGACCGAGCGCGGCTTGCGCGGCGTGGCCAATCCCTCGGCGCTGTTTCTGTCGCAGCATGAGCAGTCGGTGCCGGGTTCCTGCGTGCTGGTGACGCAGGAAGGCACGCGGCCGCTGCTGGTCGAAGTGCAGGCGCTCGTTGACGCCGCCAACGCGCCGAACCCGCGGCGCCTGGCGGTCGGCCTGGAGCAGAACCGGCTCGCGATGCTGCTGGCGGTGCTGCACCGGCATGCGGGCATCGCGTGTTTCGACCAGGATGTGTTCCTGAACGCCGTGGGCGGTGTGAAGATCACCGAGCCCGCCGCCGACCTGGCCGTGCTGCTCGCGATCCACTCGTCCATGCGCAACAAGCCGTTGCCCAAGGGGCTGGTGGTGTTCGGGGAAGTGGGTCTCGCCGGTGAGATCCGGCCGTCGCCGCGCGGTCAGGAGCGTCTGAAGGAGGCCGCCAAACTGGGCTTCTCAGTCGCGGTGATTCCGAAGGCCAATGCGCCGAAGCAGCCGATAGAAGGCTTACAGGTCGTTGCGGTCGAGCGGATCGAACAGGCCATCGACCGGGTCCGAACGCTCGAATAGACGGGGCTCGTGCGCCTCCAGGCGCCCGCCGCTCCGTAATGGCCGGTAAATATCTCCATATTGGCTGTAACCTGCCGGACATTCCTTTTTCCTAAGCTGCAAGGGTTTGCATCCCTTCTGATGCCCGAAAAAGGATCGCGCCTTGAAACAGTCATATGAAACCGTAGCCGAGCGGCCGATACAGGTGCGCGGTTGCCGCGTCTCCGCGCCCATTCGCCAGCCATGGGGCGGCGCCTGCCGGATCGTCGAGTGGATCGACACGGCGGGGCAGATTTCGCGGCGGGTGGTGGCCGAACACGCCACGGCTGCCGAAGTCCGCGCCACGATCGACCGTCATGTGGAAGGCCGCAAGCACATGCTGTACGACGATGAAAAGACGCCGCGTCAGACTTTGCCGCGGCAGACTGCCGCGCGGCGTTGAGGGTGTTGAGGGTGTTGAGGGCGTTGAGGGCGTTGAGGGCGGTAAGGCGCGGCTTCTCCCGCGCGTTACCGGACCAACCGGTCTTCCTCGTCTTCGCCGCGTACGTTTGCCGCATCGTAAGCCTGCGGATTGAACAGCGGATGGCGCGCGGCTTCGGCCGCTGTCAGCACTGGCGAGACACAGCAGTCGAGCGCCTCCAGCATCACCACCCATTCTTCCAGCGGACGCTTGCCGATCACCTCGGCGAGTTCCTGCGTGAGCGCGGCTGCGTCCGGGCCACCAATGGCCTGGCCGAGACTCCAGTGGCGCGTGGCCCATTCGGGCCGGTCGAGCGCCATGCAGAGCGTTTCCCAGAACTTCAATTCGAGCGCGCCGACCGCGAGCCAGCGGTTATCGAGTGTGCGGTAGAGGTTGTAGCAGGGCACGCCGCCATTCAGCAGACCGGCGCCTGCGGCCGGCGCCGCGCCTTCATTGGCGAGCGCGACCTGCGCCACGACGTTGTGCGCGTAGGTGACGTGCGTCATGGATACGTCGACGAAGCGGCCTGTGCCGCCGCGCGACACCTGCCATAACGCCGCGAGAATCTGCGTGACTGCGCTCAAGGCACCGCCGAGCAGATCGGCAATCTGAAAATTGGGCAGGATCGGCGCGCCGTCACGGCCCGCCAGTTGGTCGAGCACACCCGCGTAGCCGATGTAGTTCAGATCGTGACCGGCGTGATCGACGAATGGACCGCTCGCGCCGTAGCCGCTGATCGCGCAATAGACCAGCCGGGGGTTGACCGCGCGCAAGGTGTCGTAGCCGATGCCGAGCCGCTCCATCACGCCGGGCCGGAAACTCTCGATCAGCACATCCGCTTCGGCCGCGAGCGCGCACAGCACGTTGCGGCCCGCCTCGGATTTGAGGTCGAGGCGCGTTTCGCGCTTGCCGCGATTCACTAACCGGTAGAACGCGCCGGGCCGCCCGGCCACGCGATCGCTCGACGATTGCATCATCGTGCGGGTGGGGTCGCCGGCGCCGGGCGCTTCGATCTTCAGCACGTCGGCGCCCAGCTCGGCCAGCCGCAAGGCGGCCACTGGCCCCGGCAGCAGGCGAGTCAGGTCGAGCACTCGCAGACCTTGCAGCGCGGGCGGCGCGGGACTGGCCGATGAGTTGGCCGGTGACCTGGCCGATGAGTTGGTCGATGACTTGGCCGATGAGCCGGCCGATGAGCCGGCCGATGCCCCGGCCATCGTTGCGGCCGTTGAGACGGATGATGTCGCAGAAGACAAAGCCAACCTCTCGTCGATGCCGGCGCGGACCTGGAACAGCGTGCCGCTAACCGATTTGTTCGAGTTCCTCGTGAGTCTCGAGCCATTCGGCTTCGAGCGCTTCGAGGCGCGCGTTCACGTCTGCCTGACGGCGGATCGCCTCCGTCAGTTTGCTTTTCTGGGCGGGCTCGTAACTCGCCGGATCGGCGACGAACGCATCGAGCATCGCTTTCTCCGCGTTGAGCGTGTCCATTTCCTTTTCGATCTTGGTGATCCGGCTTTGCAGCGGTTTTTTCAGATGCGCGAGCTTCTGGCGCGTTTCGGCTTCGAGGCGCCGCTGTTCCTTGCGGTTGACGCCGTTGTCCGCACCGCCGTCAGCGCCATTGCCGCCGTTCGACGCCGTGCCCGCCTTGAGCGCCGCGCGCTGTTCGGCCGCATGCTGAAGCAGCCAGTCGCGATAGTCGTCGAGGTCGCCGTCGAACTCCTGCAGGCGATGTTTCGCGACCAGCATGAACTGATCCGTGGTGGCGCGCAGCAGGTGCCGGTCGTGCGACACCAGAATCAGTGTGCCTTCGAACTGGGCGAGCGCCATGGTCAGCGCGTGACGCGTTTCGAGATCCAGGTGATTGGTCGGTTCGTCGAGCAGCAGCAGGTTCGGCTTTTGCCAGATGATCAGCGCGAGCGCGAGGCGGGCCTTTTCGCCGCCTGAGAAGGGCGCGATCTTCGAGGTCGCCATCTCGCCGGAAAAGTTGAAGCTGCCGAGGAAGTCGCGCAATTCCTGCTCGCGCGTGTCCGGGGCGAGGCGCGCGAGGTGCTGCAACGGCGTGTCGTCGGGGCGCAGGGTTTCGAGCTGATGCTGCGCGAAATAGCCGATGCGCAGCCCCTTGCCTTCCCGCACGTGGCCGCCGAGCGCCTCGAGCGTGCCGGCGAGCGTCTTGATCAGCGTGGACTTGCCCTGGCCGTTCGCGCCAAGCAGACCGATGCGCTGCCCGTTCTGGATCGACAGCATGACGTGATCGACGATCGGAATCTCGACGCCCGGTTCGTCTTCGCTGCGATAGCCGCAGCGCACGTCTTCCATCACCATCATCGGATTCGGCGCGGAATCGGGCGTGCGGAACTCGAACGTGAACGGCGAGGCCGCATGCGCCGGCGCGATCAGCTCCATCTTTTCCAACGCCTTGACGCGGCTTTGCGCCTGGCGCGCCTTGGTGGCCTGCGCCTTGAAGCGGTTGATGTAACTCTGCAAATGCTCGACCGTGCGCTGCTGTTTCTCGTATGCGCTTTGCTGCAACGCGATCTGCTGCGCGCGCAGCACTTCGAATTGCGAGTAATTGCCGCCGTAGCGCTTGATCTGCTGCTGCTCCAGATGCAGCGTGACGTTGCATACGGAATCGAGGAATTCGCGGTCGTGCGAGATCACGATCAGCGTGCCCGGATAACGGGCCAGCCAGTCTTCCAGCCAGACGATCGCGTCGAGATCCAGGTGGTTGGTCGGTTCGTCGAGCAGCAGCAGGTCGGAGCGGCACATCAGCGCCTGCGCGAGATTCAGCCGCATGCGCCAGCCGCCCGAAAAGCTGCTGACCGGTTCGCGTGTCTGGTCGAGCGTGAAGCCGAGCCCTAGCAGCAGGGCTTCGGCGCGCGCGGGCGCGGTGTAACCGTCGGCGTCGGCGAATGCGGCGTGCGCCTCGCCTTCGGCCGCGCCGTCATGGGCGGCGGAGGCGGCGGCAATGCGCGCTTCGATCGTGCGTAAGGCGGCGTCGCCATCCAGCGTGTAGGCGAGGGCGGTTTTGTCCGCGGCCGGCGTTTCCTGCGCGACGTGCGCGATCTGCCAGGTCGGCGGGATCGAAAAATCGCCGCCGTCCGCATGCAGCTCGCCGCGCAGCACGGCGAACAGCGTTGACTTGCCCGCGCCGTTCGCCCCCACCAGGCCGGCCTTTTCGCCGGGATTGAGGGTGAACGTGGTGTTGTCGAAGAGCGGCTTGGTGCCGCGCGCTAGGCTGAACTGGTTAAAGCGGATCACGAAAAGGCCGGCTGGAGAAAACCGCTATTTTAGACTGCCGGGGCTGACACCGGGCGCTCAGCCGGGATCGGCCATTCGGCCGACTGTATCGGCGAAGCTTTTGGCATAGACTGACGGCTTTTACGGGGGGAGCACATGGCATCGATTTATTCGTTTTCGGCGCGCACGCTGGGTGGCGAGGAAGTGAGCCTTGGGCAGTATGACGGCAAGGTTTTGCTGATCGTCAATACGGCAAGCGAATGCGGGTTCACGCCGCAGTACGCCGGCTTGCAAAAGCTGTACGACACCTACGCGGCGCGCGGGCTCACGGTACTCGGTTTTCCCTGCAACCAGTTCGGCAAGCAGGAGCCGGGCGACGCCGCGCAGATCGGCAGCTTCTGCGAAAAGAATTACGGCGTGACTTTCCCGATGTTCGATAAGGTCGACGTGAACGGTGCGAACGCGCATCCGCTGTTCCGCTACCTGACCGGTGAAGCGCCGGGTGTGCTCGGTCTGGAGGCGATCAAGTGGAATTTCACCAAGTTTCTGATCGACCGTGACGGCAACGTGGTGAAGCGTTACGCGCCGCTGACGAAGCCCGAGGCGATTACCGAGGATATCGAAAAGCTGCTGTGAGACGCGGTGGGAAACAAGAGTTGGCCTCGCGTCGTCGCTAAAGGCCGGTACTGTTGCGACACGGCTGCAGCGCAAGCGCCCTTACGGCCTTGGGTTAGTCCTGGGCGTTAGTCCTTAGCGCGGCTGCCTTGCTGGACTGCTTAGAATCGGCAGCCGGCCGGCTGGGCGCGGGCGCCGACTTCAGTTTCACGCCGTTGCGGCGAATCAGCGCTGTTTGCAGCAGCGCGGCCTCACAGAATTGGCGAAAACAGCCGCGCTACGTGCATGAGCACGCGCTTCAAGGCGCTTGCCTGCCGGTACTCGTTGCGGTCGATTTCGCGCGATTCGGCGAAGTCGGCCAGCAGCATCGTTTCGACCTCTTCGGCGAAGCCGCGATCCACGGTCAGCACCATGATCTCGAAGTTCAGGCGGAACGAGCGGTTGTCGAGGTTGGCGCTGCCGACTGCCGCGGCCACGCTGTCGATCAGCACGACCTTCTGATGCAGGAAGCCCGGCTGGTAGCGGAAGATCCGGATGCCCGCGCGCAGCGAGTCATACGCATACAGCTTCGAGGCCGCGAACACGACGAGGTGATCGCGCCGGCTCGGAATCAGAATGCGTACGTCCACGCCGCGCAGCGCCGCGAGCCGTAATGCCGAGAACACGGCTTCATCGGGAATCAGGTAGGGCGAGGTGATCCAGATCCGCTCGCGCGCCGCATTGATCGCTTCGACGAAAAAGAGCGAGCAGGTCTCCTGCTTGTCCGCCGGGCCGCTCGGCACCACGAGGCAATGCATGCCCCGGCCGCCATCAGGCTGGATGGCCGGAGGGGGCGGCATGTCGAATTCGGGCAACTGCTGCGTGGCCCAGTGCCAGTCTTCGGTGAAGACGAACTGAATGCTTGCGACCGCGGGGCCGCGCACTTCGATATGCGTATCGCGCCATGGCGAAAGTGGTGGCTTGCCGCCGAGATATTCCACGCCCACGTTGTGTCCGCCGACAAACGCGCGTTCGCCGTCCACCGAAACGATCTTGCGGTGATTGCGGAAGTTCACCTGCAGACGGTTGACGAAGCGGCGATGGGTGGCGAACGGATGCGTCTCCACGCCGCCCGCGCGTAGCGCCGCCACATAGCGGTGAGGCAGATCGAAGCTGCCGATGCTGTCGTACAGGAAGTAGACGCGCACGCCCTGTTTTGCTTTCGCAATCAGTGCGTCTTTGAGCATCTCGCCGAGCGCGTCGTCGCGCACGATGAAGAACTGCACGATTACGTAACGGCGCGCATTCTCGATCGCCTCGAAGATGGCCTCGAAAGTCGCCGCGCCGTTGACCAGTGTGCGCACCGTGTTGCCGGGCAGAAACGGCATGCCGCCAAGACGCGTGAGCGAATGCACGAGCCTGCCGCCCAGCTCCAGCGTGGGCAGGTTCGCCGACGAAGTGCGCGTGTCCCATTCCGGCGGATGCGCGCGTGTGCGCAGCAGTTCGTTTTCGACGCGGCGCGCGTCCGCATAGCCGGCAAACTTGCTGCGGCCGAGGAACAGATACGGGATCAGCGTCAGATAGGGCATTGCGACCAGCGACACGGCCCACGCAATCGCGCCTTGCGATGTGCGGGTGTTCAGAATCGCATGGCACGCCGCGACCACGCCGAGAATATGGCAGAGGCCGACCAGCGTGCCGATGTGAAGCAGGTCGAATTGCATAGGTGGACGAAGGGTTGGCGAGGGGCTGGCCTGGCTGGCTCGATGAGCGCCGGGTAGCTGAGCTCGCCCATCTTACCGAACGCGCGTGCATTCGGGGCGCGTGCGGCTCGAGGCGGGCGGTTTTGCTGCGCGAGCGCAGCAAAACTTTAGACCGGCAAATCAGCCGCCTGAATCAGGAACACGTTGTCGTCGCCGGCGCTGGTCGACAGCCAGACCAGATCGAGGCCGCCGAACGCCGCTTCCACGTGCGCGCGCTCATTGCCGATTTCCACCACCAGCACGCCTTCATCGGTCAGCCAGTTGCGCGCTTCGGCGATGATCCGGCGCACGATGTCCATGCCATCGGCGCCGCCCGCCAGCGCCATGTCCGGCTCGTGCTTGTATTCTGCGGGCAGTTCCTGCATGGACGCGGCGTTCACGTACGGCGGGTTGGTGATGATCACGTCGTAGCGGCGCTCGGCGAGCGGCGCGTACAGATCGCCTTCGAACAGGGCGATGCGGTCGTCGAGCTTGTAGTCCGTGACGTTGCGCGTGGCGACTTCCAGCGCGGGCGCGGACAGATCCACCGCGTCGATATCCGCGTTCGGGAACGCATGGGCCGCGAGAATCGCGAGGCAGCCCGAGCCGGTGCACAACTCCAACACGGCGCTCACCTGTTCGGGATCTTCCACGTAGGGCTGCAAACCGTCCTGCAGCAGTTCGCCGATGAACGAGCGCGGCACGATCACGCGTTCGTCCACATAGAAGCGGAAGCCGTGCATCCACGCTTCCTGCGTGATGTAGGCGGCCGGCACGCGCTCGGTGGCGCGGCGCTCGATCACGTTCAGCACGGCGTCGATTTCAGCGGCGCTCAAACGCGCGTCGAGAAACGGCTCCAGCAGATCGAGCGGCAGATGCAGCGTGTGCAGGATCAGATAGGCGGCTTCGTCGTAAGCATTGGCCGAACCGTGGCCGAACGACAGATCGGCCTGGTTGAAGCGCGAAACCGCGAAACGCAGCAGGTCGCGAACGGTGGAAAACGGGAGCGTCATCGCAATAGTCCTTGGGTCACGCAATCAGTTGTTCGAGCACGCGGCGGTACACGTTTTTCAGCGGCTCGATGTGTGCGACTTCGATATGTTCGTCGATCTTGTGGATGCTGGCGTTCAGCGGGCCGAATTCGATCACCTGCGGGCAGATGCGCGCGATGAAGCGGCCGTCCGAAGTGCCGCCGGTCGTCGACAGTTCGGTGGTCACGCCGGTTTCGTCCTTGATCGCCTTGGCAAGCGCGTTCGACAGATCGCCGCGCGGCGTGAGGAACGGCAGCCCGCTCACGGTCCATTGCAGATCGTAATCGAGCCCGTGTTTGTCGAGAATCGCGTGCACGCGCGCCTGCAAACCTTCCACCGTGCTCGCCGTCGAAAAACGGAAGTTGAACATCACGTCCGCGTGGCCGGCAATCACGTTGGTCGCGCCGGTGCCGCTGTGAATGTTCGACACTTGCCACGTGGTGGGCGGGAAATATTCGTTGCCGTCGTCCCAGCGCTCCGCCACCAGTTCGGCGAGCGCGGGCGCGAGCAGATGCACCGGATTTTTCGCCAGATGGGGATAGGCGATATGGCCTTGCACGCCCTTGACGATAAGCTTGCCGGACATCGAACCGCGCCGGCCGTTCTTCACCATATCGCCGAGCTGCGCGCTCGAAGTGGGTTCGCCGACGATGCAGTAGTCCATGCGTTCGCCGCGCGCCTGCAGCGCCTCGACGACCTTGATGGTGCCGTCGGTGGCGGGGCCTTCTTCGTCGCTCGTGATCAGGAACGCGATCGAGCCGCGGTGCGCCGGGTGCGCGGCGACGAACTCCTCGCTCGCCACCACGAAGCCCGCGATCGACGCTTTCATGTCCGCCGCGCCGCGGCCGTACAGTTTGCCGTCACGCTGGGTCGGCTCGAACGGCGCCGAGTGCCACTGTTCGAGCGGGCCGGTCGGCACCACGTCGGTATGACCGGCGAATGTGAGCAGTTTGCCCTCAGTGCCGTCGACGCCGCGTTTCACGGCCCACAGGTTGGTCACGCCGTTCGATTCGATCGTCTCGTGCTCGAAGCCGAGCGCGGCCAGGCGTTCGATCAGGAGGCGCTGGCAATGCTGGTCGTCGGGCGTGACGGACGCGCGCGCGATCAGTTGTTCGGTAAGGGCGAGGGTGCCGGACATGGATTCGATACAAGCCACTTTGAAATGAAAAAATGCCGGCTGGCGGTTGAACACCGCAGCCGGCAACAGCTTTTGAGCCACGCGACCAGGGTCGCGTTTTACTACGTTTTGCGTTCGCGGCGCCGGCGCATGGACTCGCGCCAGACGGCTAGCAGATCCGGCGGCGCTCAACTCCGCGCGCCGGATCCGACGAACAGTGCTGCTCTTACGCAACCAGCGCTTCGTACTCGTCCGCGGAAAAACCGAGCGATTTCACGCGCCCGTTGACCACCAGCACCGGCCGCTTGATCACCGACGGCTTGTGGATCATCAACGCGATCGCGCCCGATTGCGTGTCCGCGGCCGCCTTCATGTCGTCGGACAGGGCGCGCCACGTGGTGCCGCGACGGTTCAGCAACGCGTCGAGCTTCACGTCTTTCAGCCAGTCCTGCACGAGCGGTTCGGTCACGCCATGCTTCTTGAAGTCGTGGAACTCGAACTCGACGCCGTGTTCTTCCAGCCACACGCGGGCTTTCTTCACGGTGTCGCAGTTCGGGATGCCGTAGACGACGGTTTTGGTGCCGCGCGCCATCAGTCGCCTCGCAGCAGCTCGTTCAGGCCGACCTTCGCACGCGTCTTGGCGTCGACCTTCTTCACGATCACGGCGCAGTAGAGGCTGTGCGAACCGTCTTTCGACGGCAGGTTGCCCGCCACCACCACCGAACCCGCCGGAATGCGGCCATACGTGACTTCGCCGGTTTCGCGGTCGTAAATCTTGGTGCTCTGGCCGAGGTACACACCCATCGAGATCACCGAATTCTCTTCGACGATCACGCCTTCCACCACTTCCGAACGCGCGCCGATGAAGCAGTTGTCTTCAATGATGACCGGGTTCGCCTGCAGCGGCTCCAGCACGCCGCCGATGCCCACGCCACCCGACAGGTGAACGTTCTTGCCGATCTGCGCGCACGAACCGACGGTGGCCCACGTGTCGACCATCGTGCCTTCGTCCACGTACGCGCCGATGTTGGTGTACGACGGCATCAGCACGACGTTCTTCGCGATGAACGAGCCGCGGCGCGCGATGGCGGGCGGCACCACGCGGAAGCCGCCGGCAGCGAAGTCTTCAGCGGTGTAGTTGGCGAACTTGGACGGCACCTTGTCGTAGAACTGCGAGTAACCACCCGCAGGCATGGGCGCGTTGTCTTCCAGACGGAACGACAGCAGCACGGCTTTCTTCAGCCACTGATTGACGACCCAGTCGCCGTCTTTCTTCTCGGCGACGCGCAGTGCGCCCTTGTCCAGTTGCTCGATGGCGTGGGCGACGGCTTCGCGCACGTCGGCCGGAGCGGCCTTCGGCGACAGTTCGGCGCGGTTTTCCCAGGCGGTGTCAATGATCTGCTGAAGTTGTTGCGACATATGCGTGCTTTATCGAAGAGTTGAAGTCTGAAGAAGGGGATGCGGTGCGCGAGGGTTGCAATCAGTGAAGACTCAACCCGCCAGCGCACGGCAAAAGTCGACGATCCGCTGCGCGCCTTGCGTGCATTCGTCGACGTCGGCGACGAGCGCCATGCGCACGAAATTGCGGCCGGGGTTCACGCCATGCGCTGTGCGCGCGAGGAACGAGCCCGGCAGAACCGTCACATTATAGTCGGCGTAGAGGCGCTGGGCGAACTCGGTGTCCGTGAGGCCCGTGCGCGAGACGTCCGCCCACAGGTAGAACGCGGCATCCGGCAGGCGCACGTCGAGCACCTCGGCGAGCATTGGCGTGACCGTGGAAAACTTCTGCACATACTTCGCACGGTTCTCGCGCACGTGCGCCTCGTCATTCCAGGCGGCGATGCTGGCATTCTGGAACACGGTCGACAAGGCCGCGCCGTGGTATGTCCGGTATAGCAGGAAGCTCTTGAGAATCGCCGCGTCGCCCGCGACGAATCCCGAGCGCATGCCCGGCACGTTCGAACGCTTGGACAGGCTCGATAGCATGATGAGCCGCTCGAACCCGCGGCCGAGCTTGTGGGCCGCTTCCAGACCGCCGAGCGGCGGGCTGGCTTCGTCGAAATAGATTTCGGAGTAGCACTCGTCCGAGGCGATCACGAAACCGTAGCGGTCCGACAGCGCGAACAGTTCGCGCCAGTCGTCGAGCGTGAGC
The DNA here is from genome assembly GCF_046028085.1 of Paraburkholderia sp. RL17-380-BIE-A. Lineage (NCBI taxonomy): Bacteria > Pseudomonadati > Pseudomonadota > Betaproteobacteria > Burkholderiales > Burkholderiaceae > Paraburkholderia > Paraburkholderia sp. RL17-380-BIE-A. The sequence goes on along the minus strand of NZ_JARESQ010000025.1, from coordinate 79,807 downwards.
ACCGCGCCGGTCGGATTGCCGGGCGAGCAGACGTAAAGCAGCTGCGTGCGCGCCCAGATATCGGCCGGCACCGCCGAATAGTCGCAGGCAAAGTTGCGCGCCGGGTCGCTATTGACGAAGTACGGCTGCGCGCCGCCCAGAATCGCCGCGCCTTCGTAGATTTGGTAGAACGGGTTCGGACAGAGTACGATCGCAGGCTCGCCGTCAGCATTCTTTTTCGGGTCGAGCACGGTTTGGGCGAGGGCGAACAACGCCTCGCGCGAACCCGATACCGGCAGCACCTGGGTGGCCGGATCGACCGGCGGCAGGTTGTAGCGCTGCGTAACCCACTTCGCGATCGACTCGCGCAGGGCAGGCGTTCCGATCGTGGCCGGATACGCGGACAAGCCGCCGAGCGAGGCCACCACGGCGTCGCGGATCAGCGCCGGCGTGGGGTGTTTCGGCTCGCCGATGCCGAAGCTGATATGCGCGAGGCCGGCGTTCGGCGTGACGTCCGCGAAAAGCGCGCGCAGCTTTTCGAACGGGTAGGGCTGAAGGGAGTCGAGTAGCGGGTTCACTGGGCGGATCGAGCCTGATCGAAGATGGGCGCTGACGGATGCAGAAAGAAGCGGCGCACGCGCTGGCGGCGGTAAAGCGCAAAAACACGCTCGAAAGATGGCAGCAGCGGCGAGCGGATGATTATAGCGTGGTGAGCCTGGCGTGGCGGGCCTACCGTGGCGCAGGGTTTCGCGGGCGGGCCTGAGCCGGCGGCGCCGCGCCGCGCCACGCCAGGCCCGGCCCGGCCAGTTGAACGGTCAAGCAGATTAGGGACCCCGCGCCGGCAAGCACCGGCGCAACCCGCCAGGTGGCGCAGGCAATGCGCTGCAGCGGGAACGACGCGAGCCGCCGACGGTTCGCGCAAGCAAGAAGCAGGAGCAGCAATGTACGCAGCAGCCCCGGAGACATCCGGACACAACAGGCGCGGGAGCGCCGCGGTCCGTGACAGACACACCCCGAACGCCTCCGCAAGGAGTTCCGCACCATGACCAACTGGCTTCGCAACGGTTGGCCCACGCTCGCGATCATGCTGGGCGCGTCGGTGTGGGGAATGATCTGGTATCCATTGCGCATGCTGAATGCGCTCGGCGTGACCGGCACGGCAGCCAGCGCGCTGACGAGCGGCGCCGGCTGCCTGTTCGTGCTGCTGGTGCGGTATCGCGCGCTCAAGACTGTGCGCTGGCACTGGCTGCTGCCCGCTCTCGCGCTGGCCGCGGGCATCACCAACCTCGGCTTCGTGTGGGGTTCGATTCATGGCGAGGTGATGCGTGTGTTGCTGCTGTTCTATCTCACCCCGGCGTGGACCGCGCTCTTCGCGCACTTCATCCTGCATGAGCGGCTCACGTGGTCGGGGGCGGGGCTGGCCGCGCTGTCGCTAGCCGGCGCGATGACCATGTTGTGGTCGCCGCAACTGGGCATTCCCGTGCCGGGCAATCTCGCCGAATGGGCGGGCCTCGCGGGCGGCATGGGCTTTGCCATGAGCAACGTGCTGATTCTCAAGACGAGCCGCGTGTTGCCTGATATGAAGCCGGAAATGCGCACCGCGACGATTTTCGGCGGCGCGGCGATTTTCGGCGCCTGTGCTTCGCTATTCGAGGCGATGCCCGCGCCGCCCACCGGCGCGCATCTCGGCACGGCCGCGTTACTGGTGCTCGGCCTCGGTTTTCTGCTCGCGTCGAACAATATGCTGGTGCAGTACGGGCTCGCGCGCGTGCCGGCCAACCGCGCTTCGATCATCATGCTGTTCGAGATCGTAGTCACGGCGTTGTCGGCGTGGCTTTTCGCCGGCGAGACGCCCGGTCCGCGCGAATGGGCCGGCGGCGTGTGCATCGTGCTGGCCTCGGCGCTGTCCAGTTGGGTGCATCGGACCAAGGCCATGCCGCCCGATCCGGCCATTCAGGAAGAAAGCCTCGTGAATGAACGCAATGCAGACCTCGGCGAGCACAAGGACGGCAAGAACCCTCCACGCGCGATGGTATGATTGCCCCTCATTAGCCGGCACATGTCTGAACGCATGAAGCCGGCACCCGTGTCCCGAGGGTTTGTTGGGTTTCGCGGGCCGTGTCGCTCTTTCGGCGAACGGCTGGCGCGGCCTTCACGAGCCACCCATTTTTTCCCTTTTCAAACAGCGAAATCGCCGTGCGTCTGACCTCGATCAAACTCGCTGGCTTCAAGTCATTCGTCGATCCCACGCATTTCCAGGTTCCGGGCCAGCTAGTCGGCGTGGTCGGACCGAACGGGTGCGGCAAGTCCAATATCATCGACGCCGTGCGCTGGGTGCTCGGCGAATCGCGCGCCTCCGAGTTGCGCGGCGAATCGATGCAGGACGTGATCTTCAATGGCTCGACCGCGCGCAAGCCGGGTAGCCGCGCCAGCGTCGAACTCGTGTTCGACAATGCCGACGGACGTGCCGCCGGCCAGTGGGGGCAGTATGCCGAAATCGCCGTCAAGCGCGTGCTCACGCGCGACGGCACCTCGAGCTACTACATCAACAATCTGCCGGCGCGTCGCCGGGACATTCAGGACATCTTCCTCGGCACCGGTCTCGGGCCGCGCGCCTACGCGATCATCGGGCAGGGCATGATCGCGCGCCTGATCGAGGCGAAGCCGGAAGAGTTGCGCGTGTTCCTCGAAGAAGCCGCAGGTGTGTCGAAGTACAAGGAACGCCGCCGCGAAACCGAGAACCGGTTGCACGACACGCGCGAGAATCTGACGCGGGTCGAGGACATCGTCCGCGAACTGGGGGCGAACCTCGAGAAGCTGGAAGCGCAGGCGGTGGTCGCCACGCGTTACAAGGAATTGCAGACCGACGGCGAAGAGAAGCAACGGCTCTTGTGGCTGTTGCGCAAGAACGAAGCCGGCAGCGAGCAGGAACGCCAGCAGCGTGCGATCGAACAGGCCCAGATCGATCTCGAAGCGCACACTGCGAAGCTGCGCGAAGTCGAAGCGCAACTCGAAACGCTGCGCGTCGCGCATTACTCCGCGAGCGACGCGATGCAGGGCGCGCAAGGCGCGCTCTACGAGGCAAATTCTGAAGTCAGTCGGCTCGAAGCCGAGATCAAGTTCATCGTCGAATCGCGCAATCGCGTGCAGGCGCAGATCGCCGCGCTGAATGCGCAGCGTGAGCAGTGGCAGTCGCAGGCGCAAAAAGCGCAAGACGATCTCGCGGACGCCGAAGAACAACTGGCCGTTGCCGAAGAAAAAGCCGCGCTAGCCGAAGACGAAGCCGCCGCCAAGCACGACGCGATGCCCGCGCTCGAAGCGCGCTGGCGCGATGCGCAAACGGAGTTGAACGCCGAGCGCGGCGGGATCGCGCAAACCGAACAGGCGCTCAAGCTCGAAGCCGCGCATCAGCGCAATGCCGATCAGCAATTGCAGCAATTGCAGGCGCGTCACGAGCGTTTGAAGTCGGAAGCAGGCGGTCTCGACGCCCCCGACGAAGCGCAGCTCGAAGACTTGCGCATGCAGCTTGCCGAGCACGAAGAAATCCTGCACGACGCACAAACGCGTCTCGCCGACGCGCAGGAAACGCTGCCGCGTCTGGACGGCGAACGCCGCGCCGCGCAGGAGCGCGTGCAGGCGGAAAGCGCGCAGATTCATCAGCTCGACGCGCGCCTCGCCGCGCTCAAGCAGTTGCAGGAAAACGTCCAGACCGAAGGCAAGATCCAGCCGTGGCTCGAAAAGCATGAACTGGGCGGCTTGCCGCGTCTGTGGAAAAAGCTGCATGTCGAAGCTGGTTGGGAAGCTGCGCTCGAGGCCGTGCTGCGCGAGCGGCTCGCCGCGCTGGAAGTGTCGAACCTCGACTGGGTCAAGGCATTCGCCACCGACGCGCCGCCCGCCAAGCTCGCCTTCTACGCGCCGCCCGTGGCCGGGCAGCCGTCCGTCACGCCGCCCGCGCTGCGGCCGCTGCTGTCGCTGGTGCGGATCGACGACGCGGGCATCCGCGCGGTGCTCAACGACTGGCTCGGCCTCGCGTTCGTCGCCGACGATCTGCAGCAGGCGCTCGCCATGCGCTCGCAGTTGCCGGAAGGCGGCTCGTTTGTCGTCAAGGCGGGCCATGTGGTGACGCGCGTGGGCGTGCAACTGTATGCCGCCGACTCCGAACAGGCCGGCATGCTGGCCCGTCAGCAGGAAATCGAAAATCTGGCGCGCCAGGTGCGCGCGCAAGCCTTGCTCGCCGACGAGGCGAAGGCCGCCGCGATCCGCGCCGAAGCCGCGCACACGCAAGCCGCCCAGGCCTTGACCGAGGTGCGTCAGCAGGCGGAGCGCGCCACGCAGCGGGTGCACGCCTTGCAGATGGACGTGCTCAAGCTCACCCAGGCGCACGAGCGTTACACGCAGCGCAGCACGCAGATTCGCGAGGAACTCGAAGAGATCACCGCGCAGATCGAAGAGCAGCGCGCCATGCGTGCGGAGTCGGAAGCGAACTTCGAGCGTCACGATGGTGAGCTGGCCGAATTGCAGGCGCGCTTCGAAGATCATCAACTGGCGTTCGAGGCGCTCGACGAACAACTCACCGCCGCGCGCGCTCAGGCCCGCGATCTCGACCGCGCCGCCACCGACGCGCGCTTTGCCGCGCGCAACATGGCGAACCGCATCGACGAATTGAAGCGCAGTATTCAGGTCGCGCACGAGCAGAGCGAGCGTGTTGCGGCGTCGCTGGAAGACGCGCGCGCCGAGCTGGAAACGATCAACGAGCAGACCGCGCACACCGGCTTGCAGGACGCGCTCGACATTCGCGCAGTCAAGGAAGAAGCGCTGCACGCCGCGCGCCTCGAACTCGACGATCTCACCGCCAAGCTGCGTGCCGCCGACGAAACGCGTCTCACAGCCGAGCGCGCGCTGCAGCCGTTGCGCGACCGGATCAACGAATTGCAGTTGAAGGAACAGGCGGCGCGCCTGAACGGCGAGCAGTTCATCGAGCAACTGGCCGCGGCCGGTGTCGACGAGGCGCAATTGCAGGCCAAGCTCACGCCGGACATGAAGCCGTCGTATCTGCAGGGCGAAGTCACGCGCATCAACAACGCGATCACCGCGCTCGGTCCGGTCAACATGGCCGCGCTCGACGAACTGAAGGCGGCGACCGAGCGCAAGTCGTTCCTCGACTCGCAATCGGCCGACCTGAACAGCGCGATCGAAACGCTCGAAGACGCGATCCGCAAGATCGACGCGGAAACGCGCACGCTGTTGCAAGGCACCTTCGACCAGGTGAACCAGCATTTCGGCGAACTGTTCCCGCGTCTGTTCGGCGGCGGCCAGGCGAGGCTGATCATGACCGGCGACGAGATTCTCGACGCCGGCGTGCAGGTCATGGCGCAGCCGCCGGGCAAGAAGAATTCGACGATTCACCTGCTGTCGGGCGGCGAAAAAGCGCTGACCGCCACCGCACTGGTGTTCGCGATGTTCCAGCTGAATCCCGCGCCGTTCTGTCTGCTCGACGAAGTGGACGCGCCGCTCGACGACGCCAATACGGAACGCTTCGCGAACCTCGTGCGTGCGATGTCGGACAAAACCCAGTTCCTTTTCATCTCGCACAACAAGATCGCGATGGAAATGGCGCAGCAGTTGATCGGCGTGACCATGCAGGAGCAGGGCGTGTCGCGGATCGTTGCCGTCGACATGGAAACGGCTGCGGGTTTCGCCCAGAATATCGTTTGAGTTGCGCTTGAGTTGCGCTTGAGTTGCTTTTGAGTCGACATTCGCGGGTGTCCGCGTTCAGCGCAGCGGCCGTTGGCCGCGCGACACGTGAGCCGGGCGTAGAAGCCGCGCAGATAAAAGAATTGCTGATGGAGCATGCATGGACGAGTTGACACTCGGTTTGATCGGCGCGGGTGCCGTGGTGGTCGGGGGCGTGGTCGTGTACAACGCGTGGCAGGGCGCGAAGGTGCGCCGCAAGATGCCGCGGCCAATGCCGGCCGACACCGCCGAGAACTTCGCGCGGGACGATCAGGAGGAACAGAGCCCGTTCATCGAGCCGGCCCGGCCGACCACGCGCCGCGAGCCGGTGGTGGGCGCCGAAGCGGCAGGAGAAACCGCGGCGGCGCGCGTCGAGCCGACTTTCGGCGGCCCCGCTACAGCGGCTGCGCCACTCGATACGCCGGCCGATATTCAGGCCGAGACGACCACGCCGAACGGCTACCCGGAAGCCGAGGGCGTGGCTGAAGCCGAAGGCGGCGAGCACGCGCAGGCCGGCAAGGCCGCGCAAGCCGCTCACCTGACCGACGAACCGGCCGAGCCGATTCTGCCCGCCGCCACGACGATTTCGTCCGCGCCGCCGGCTATCGTCGATCGCCGCATCGACTGTATCGTGCCGATTCGTTTGAATGGCCCGGTCGCTGGCGACAAGGTGATCCCGCTTGCGCAGCGTCTGCGCCGCGCGGGCAGCAAGCCGGTGCATATCGAGGGCAAGCTCGAAGGCGGCGCGTGGGAACTGCTGCAGAACGGCGCGCGCTACGAAGAGTTGCGCGCGGCCGCGCAGTTGGCCAATCGCAGCGGCGCGTTGAACGAACTGGAGTTCTCCGAGTTCGTGACCGGCGTGCAGCAATTTGCCGACGCGCTGGATGCGTCGCCGGAATTCCCCGACATGCTCGAAACGGTGGCGATGGCGCGTGAACTCGACGGCTTCGCCGCGCAGTGCGACGCGCAATTGTCGATCAACGTGCTCTCCGACGGCGCGCCCTGGTCCGCCAACTACGTGCAGGCGATCGCGTCGCAAGACGGGCTGCTGCTGTCGCGCGACGGTACGCGTTTCGTCAAGCTCGACGCGCGGCAAAGCCCGGTATTCATGCTGCAATTCGGCGACACCAACTTCCTGCGCGACGACCTGACCTACAAGGGCGGCCAGATGATCACGCTGGTGCTCGACGTGCCGGTGGCCGACGAAGACATCCTGCCGTTCCGCCTGATGTGCGACTACGCAAAATCGTTGGCTGAGCGTATTGGCGGGCGGGTGGTCGACGACGGCCGCCGTCCGTTGCCGGAAACCGCGTTGCTCGCAATCGAAAAGCAACTGATGACGCTCTATGCGAAGCTCGAACAGGCGGGGATCCCCGCGGGTTCGCCGGCCACGCGGCGCTTGTTCAGCCAGTAATTTTTTACGTTTTTACCGATGTCCGCAACGGCCGCACGATGTGCGGCCGTTGTCGTTTCAGGCGGCGGTTTCACGCGCAGCCGGCGACCGGGAGCACCCCGTGCCGAAACTGGCCATTCGGCCGATGTAAAGGGGCACGCTTCCTGCGATAATCCAATGTCTGAATTTCACCGAAGAACCTTCCGACAGCATGGCCCGAACCCCCGTCTCACCCTCCGCAAGCAGTGCCCCGGCAGAGCGCGCCGCGTGGCTGCGCGCGGAACTCGAACGCGCCAATTACGCGTACTACGTGCTCGACCAGCCGGACCTGCCCGACGCGGAATATGACCGGCTGTTCAAGGAACTCGAGCGCATCGAGACGGAACATCCTGACCTGATCGTGCCGGATTCGCCCACTCAACGCGTGGGCGGCGAGGCGGCCAGCGGTTTCGAGCCGGTCGTGCACGACCAGCCCATGCTGTCGCTGAACAACGGTTTCGCGGACGAAGACATCGTTGCATTCGACAAGCGTATCGGCGATGCGCTCGGCAAGAATGCGAGCGAGCCCCCGGTGCCGGTCGATTACGCGGCCGAACTGAAGTTCGACGGCCTTGCCATCTCGCTGCGTTACGTCGACGGCGTGTTCGCTCAGGCGTCCACGCGCGGCGACGGCACGACCGGCGAGAACGTCACCGAAAACGTCCGCACGATCCGCTCCATTCCGCTCAAGCTCAAGGGCAAACGCGTGCCGGCCGTGCTCGACGTGCGTGGCGAAGTGCTGATGTTCAAGCGCGATTTCGAGCGTCTGAACGAACGTCAGCGGGCTGCTGAACAGAAGGAGTTCGCCAACCCGCGCAATGCGGCGGCGGGCAGTTTGCGGCAACTCGATTCGAAGATCACCGCGCAGCGGCCGCTGTCGTTTTTCGCTTATGGAATCGGCGTGCTCGAAGGCATGGACATGCCGGCCACGCATAGCGAACTGCTCGACTGGTACAAAGAACTCGGCTTGCCTGTGAATGGCGAACGCGCGGTGGTGCGGGGCGCAGAGGGCTTGCTGGGGTTTTTCCACGCCGTTGGCGAGAAGCGCGAGAAGCTGCCGTACGACATCGACGGTGTGGTGTACAAGGTCAACCGGCGCGATGAGCAGGAGGCGCTCGGTTTCGTGTCGCGCGCGCCGCGTTTCGCGCTCGCGCACAAATTCCCCGCGCAGGAGGCGCTCACCAGACTCGTCGCGATCGACGTGCAGGTCGGCCGTACCGGTGCGATTACGCCGGTGGCGCGGCTCGAGCCGGTGTTCGTCGGCGGCGCGACGGTCACGAACGCCACGCTGCACAACGAAGACGAAGTGCGCCGCAAGGACATCCGCATCGGCGACACGGTGATCGTGCGGCGCGCCGGCGACGTGATTCCCGAAGTGGTGAGCGCGCTGCTCGACCGGCGTCCTGAGGATGCCCGCGAGTTCGTCATGCCCACGCATTGCCCGGTGTGCGGCTCGAATATCGAGCGCTTGCCGGACGAGGCGATTGCGCGCTGTACCGGCGGACTGTTCTGCCCGGCGCAGCGCAAGCAGGCGCTGTGGCATTTCGCGCAGCGGCGCGCGCTGGATATCGACGGACTGGGCGAAAAGATCATCGATCAACTGGTCGAGCAGAATCTCGTGCGTACGCCGGCCGATCTGTTCAATGTCGGCTTCGCGACGCTCGCCGAACTCGACCGTTTTGCGGAAAAGTCCGCGCAGAACCTGCTCGACTCGCTCGAAAAGGCCAAGCACACCACGTTGGCGCGCTTCATCTACGCGCTCGGTATTCGCCATGTGGGCGAGTCCACGGCAAAGGACCTGGCCAAGCACTTCGGCTCGCTGGATCCGATCATGGACGCGTCGGTGGAAGCCTTGCTGGAGGTCAACGACGTCGGGCCGGTAGTGGCCGAGTCGATTCATCAGTTCTTCGCCGAAGAGCACAACCGCACGGTGATCGAACAACTGCGCGCGCCGGGTAAAGTCACGTGGGCGGAAGGGCCGCCGGCGCCGAAAGCGCCTGTGGGCGTGCTGGCCGGCAAGACGGTCGTGTTGACCGGCACCTTGCCGAGCCTCGCGCGCGAAGAGGCGAAGGAAATGCTGGAGGCCGCCGGCGCGAAGGTGGCTGGCTCCGTGTCGAAGAAAACGGACTATGTGGTGGCGGGAGCTGAAGCTGGCAGCAAGTTGGCGAAGGCCGAGGAACTCGGCATTCCCGTACTCGACGAAGATGGTATGCGTAAGCTCCTGGAGGGGCAGTTATGATCCGCGAAATTCTTAAGATGGGCGATCCGCGCCTTTTGCGTATTGCCGATCCGGTCGATCACTTCGACACGCCCGAATTGCATGAACTCGTGAAGGACATGTTCGAGACCATGCATGACGCCAATGGCGCGGGCCTTGCCGCGCCGCAGATCGGCGTCAATCTGCAGGTGGTGATCTTCGGCTTCGGCCACAACGAGCGCTATCCGGACGCGCCGCCAGTGCCGGAAACGGTGCTGATCAATCCGACCATCACGCCGGTCTCGCAGGACATGGAAGAGGGCTGGGAAGGCTGCCTGTCTGTGCCGGGCTTGCGCGGCGCGGTGAGCCGGTTTTCGATGATCAAGTATCACGGCTTCGACCAATACGGCAAACCGATTGATCGCGTCGCGGAGGGTTTTCACGCGCGCGTCGTGCAGCATGAGTGCGATCACCTGATCGGCAAGCTCTATCCGATGCGGATCAACGACTTCGCGAAGTTCGGTTTCACGGAAGTGCTGTTTCCGGATATGGATCCGAATAGCGACGATTGAAGCTGTTGGGGTGATGTGGCGCGGCGTGATGAACCACCGCGGGTGTTCCTATAGCGGCAAACTGGCGCGACTCTCGGACCTGGTGAAGCGTGAGACTCGTCCAGCGTCGTATACGCTGACAGGCGGCAGGGCGCCGGAAGGACCGGCTCATTAGCAAACGACCCCACGTTTTCGAACAAACGTGGGGTCGTTTTGCACCGCCGCCAGGCTATCGACCGGGTGAGGATCTAACCGCGCCCTCAGCACCGGACACATAGTTTCAGAACGATTCGTCGGCTGACAGGTAGCGCCATTGCCCAGGCGGCAGCGCGCCCAGCATCACACGGCCCATGCGCACGCGCTTCAGGCCGATCACTTCGAGGCCGACCAGTTCGCACATGCGGCGAATCTGGCGCTTCTTGCCTTCGCGCAGCACAAAACGCAATTGTTCGCCGTTCTGCCAGCTGACCTGCGCGGGTTTGAGCGGCACATCGTCGAGCGACAGGCCGTGCCGCAGCAGCGCCAGACTTTCCGGCGGGAAGTGGTTTTCGACGTCGGTGGTGTGCTCGCCGAACGCCACGCGCACGAGATACTCCTTGTCGATTTCCGAATGACCGCCGATCAGCTGCTTCGCGATACGGCCGTCCTGAGTCAGTACCAGCAAGCCCGTCGAGTCGATGTCCAGACGGCCGGCCGGTGCGAGCTGGCGCAAATGCGCGACCGAAAAGCGAATGTCCGAGCGGTCGCCTTCCCAGCGGTTCTCCGGCGTAACGAGCGTGATGGCCGGTTGATAACCGTCTTCCGCCTGACCCGAGACGAAGCCCACTGTCTTGTGGATCAGCACTGTCACCTGGCTTGCTTGCGCGGCTTCGGCGGCGGGGTCGATCTCGATACGCTGGTCCGGGCGAACCTTGGTGCCGAGCGTGTCGATGCGCTCGCCGTCCACCATCACCCAGCCTTTTTCGATCCACTCGTCGGCTTCGCGGCGCGAACACATACCGAGTTCCGACATCAGCTTGGACAGGCGCAAAGTGCCCGGCGCGTCTTCGTAATCGCGACGCGGCGTGCGCGGCGTGGCATCGACTTCGGAATCGCGCTCGCTTCGTGCTGCGCCGCGCGGCTTGTCGGCGCGCGCGGGACGCTCGTCGCCGAAGCGGCGTCCGGCGGCGGGCAAGGTTTTGTCGAAGCTGCGGACAGGGCGCTCGGTGCGCTCGGTGCGTTCCGCGCCGCGCGCAGGACGGTCGCCGAATTCGCGTTTGGCCGGCGCGCGATCGCCGCGCTCGTCGCGCGGAGCGCGAGCCGGACGGTCGGAGCGCTCGCCGTAGCCGCTCTTGACGGGCTTGGCAAAACTGCGTTCACCGCGTTCGGACGAACCGCGCTCGCCTTCGAAACGGCGCGGCGCGCTGTCGCTGCGCGGCCCGCGCTCACCGCCACGGCGCTCTTGCGGAGCGCCACGGTCGCTGCTGAAGCGCGGACGGTCGGACGCATCGCGCTCACGACGTTCCGGACGATCGCCGCGCGACGAGCCTTCGGACGGACGGCCCGCGCCAGGACGCGCACCGCTGAACGGGCGGCGTTCGCCATCGTCGCGGCGCGGGGCGCGGTCGCTGCTGCCTTCAAACCGGCGTGGCGGGCGTTCACCCTCGGTGCGACGGGGGGCGCGGTCGCTGGCACCTTCAAACCGACGTGGGGCGCGTTCACCCTCAGCGCGGCGCGGGGCGCGTTCGCTACGATCACCACTGCCTTCAAACCGGCGCGGGGCGCGTTCGCCATCGTCGCGACGCGGGGCGCGCTCGCTGCTGCCTTCAAACCGACGCGGTGCACGTTCACCCTCAGCCCTGCGGGGTGCGCGTTCACTGCGGTCAGCGCCACCTTCAAAGCGACGCGGTGCACGTTCACCTTCGGTGCGACGGAGTGGGCGTTCGCTGCGGTCAGCACCACCTTCAAACCGACGTGGCGCGCGCTCTCCCTCGGCGCGGCGCGGGGCACGTTCGCTGCCACCTTCAAAACGGCGCGGTGCCCGCTCACCCTCGGCCCTGCGCGGCCCACGTTCGCTACGATCACCGCTGCCCTCAAACCGGCGCGGGGCGCGTTCACCATCGTCGCGACGCGGAGCGCGCTCGCCGCTGCCTTCAAACCGGCGCGGCGCACCCGTATTGCCGGCGCCTTCGCGGCGCGGCGGCCGATCCGACGCGGCGCGCTGAGTCCCACCCGCCGTCCGCTCGCGCGAAAACGACCCTTCGGCCTGTGCCGGACGAGCGCCGGCGCCCACCGGCTTGCCGCCGGCCGGTCGCTTGCCGCTTCCAGCCGGCGCGCCCGCACGTTCGCTCCGGGCTCCGCCGACACCCGCGGTCGACTCAGAAGGCTTCGGCCCCGCCGGGCGCGTCGGCTTACGCGCCGATGGACTTCCGGTACGGACAGGGGCGCGTTCGGACGAAGCCGGCCGCGGGTGCTTGGCTGTTAATTTGACTCGCATGAAATCTCACACTGCAATCGCGCGCAGCAGTTCGGTCTCGACCTGAATTTGCAGGCGGCTGTCAGACAGGCCGCGTCCATCAAGCAGGAACACGTCTTCGACGCGTTCGCCGAGCGTATTGATCCGCGCCGAAGCGACGCCGACCCGATGCTCGGCCAGCACGCGCGCAATCGAATAAAGAAGGCCTGGCCGGTCGTTCGCCGACACGGACAGGATGTAATATTGGCCGCGCTCGTCGGCCCGAAGATCGACGCGCGGCGTAACAGGGAAGGTCCGCGACAGCCGTGAAAGACGGCCTTTCGACGGTCCCGGAAGCAGGGTGCCGTCGCCGGTGAGGCGGGCGGTCAGTTCCTGTTCGACCAGATTGGCAATATCGCGATAATGCACGTCTTCTTCGGTATGCGCGACGAGGAAATTATCGAGCGCGTAACCGTGACGGGTCGTGCTGACCCGCGCATCGAGCACCGACAAGCCATTGCGGTCGAAATATGCGCAAATGCCGGCGAACAGATCGGGCTGATCCTTCACATAGACCAGCACCTGGAGCGCCTCGCCGATCGGCGACGGACGGGCCCGCACGATCGGCGTCGGCGTTTCGACATGGCGATACAGCACACGTGTTTGCCACGCGATATCCGCCGCATCGTGACGCAGGAAATAGCCGATGTCGAGCTTGTCCCATAGCGCCCTCTGCGCGCCTTCCGGCACGGTTTCGAGGCGCAGCAGCGCAAGCGCTTCTTCCTGCCGGGACTTCAGTTCCGAATGCGCATCCGGACGTGCGCCGCCGAGCACGGAGAGGGTGGCGCGGTACAGATCTTCGAGCAGCTTGCCTTTCCACGTGTTCCAGACTTTCGGACTGGTGCCGCGGATGTCGGCCACGGTCAGCAGGTAGAGCGCCGTGAGGCGGCGCTCGGTGCCGACCAGTTCGGCAAATCGCTTGATGACTTCCGGGTCGCTCGTATCCTGCTTCTGCGCGACCTGGCTCATGGTCAGATGCTGCTGGACCAGCCACACGACGAGTTCGCCGTCGTCGCCGAGAATGCCGTGATTGCGGCAGAAGCGCCGCGCGTCGGCCATGCCGAGCGTGGAATGGTCGCCGCCGCGGCCTTTGGCGATGTCGTGAAACAGCGCCGCCACGTACAGCACCCAGGGCCGGTCGAAGTTCGCGATCAGCTGGCTGCAGAACGGATATTCGTGCGCGTGCTCGGCCACGGCGAAGCGCCGCAGATTGCGCAGCACCATCAGAATGTGCTGGTCGACGGTGTAGACGTGATACAGATCGTGCTGCATCTGCCCGACAATGCGCCGGAAGTTGAGCAGATAGCGCCCCAGTACGCTGGTCTGGTTCATCAGGCGCAGTGCGTGCGTGATGCCGGCCGGCTGCTTCAGAATGTCCATGAAGAGGCGCCGGTTTTCCGGGTCCCGCCGCCAATGCTGATCCATTACGTCGCGGGCGTTGTAGATCGCGCGCAGGGTGCGCGCCGACAGGCCTTTTACGCCGGGCGTCTGTTCGTACAGCAGGAAAGCCTCGAGGATCGCGTTCGGCTCGCGCTGGAACACGTCGTCGCTGGCGATTTCCAGCATGCCCTGCTTCTCGACGAAGCGGTCCGACAGCACACGCGTCACGCCGCTCGTGCTGGGAAAGAGTTGCGCCTCGATGTTCTGGATCAGGATCGTGGCGAGTTGCGTGACAGCCTTGGCAGACCAGTAGTAGCGGCGCATGAGCTGTTCGCTCGCGCGCTTGGTGGCGGTCGGCTTGTAGCCGAAGCTCTCCGCCACCGCCGTTTGCAGGTCGAACACCATGATGTCCTGACGACGCCCGGCGATCACATGCAGCCGCGCGCGCAGCGCTTTCAGGAAACTCTCGTTGCGACGCAGTTCGCGCGCCTCGCGCTCGGTGATCAGGCCGCGCGCTTCGAGTTCGCGCCAGCTGCTGCCGAAACCGGCCGCCTGGGTGATCCACAGAATCAGTTGCAGATCGCGCAGGCCGCCCGGGCTCTCCTTGATGTTGGGTTCGAGCGAGTAAGGCGTGTCCTGGAATTTGGCGTGGCGCTGGCGCATTTCCAGGACTTTTGCCTGGAAGAAGGCTTTGGGGTCGAGCGCGTCGCGGTAACGTTTCGCGAAGTCGTCGAACAATTCCGCGCTGCCGGTTATGCGCCGTGCTTCGAGCAGCGAGGTGCGCACCGTGACGTCGTTGGCGGCTTCATCGAGGCATTGCGACACGCTGCGTACGCTGCTGCCCAGTTCGAGCCCCAAATCCCAGGCGAGACTGATAAAGCGTTCGATGCGGGCTTCCAGATGCCCGATCGGCGCGTCGGGCAGCAACACCAGAATGTCGATGTCGGAGTGCGGCGCCAGTTCGCCGCGCCCGTAGCCGCCCACCGCCAGCAAGGCCAGCTCGGGCGGCAGGTCGCAGGTGTTCCAGACGGCGCGCAGGGAATCGTCGGTGGCGCGCGCGAGCGAGGCCATCAGCGCCTCGACGTTGGTGGCCGTCCTGAAGCGTTCCAGCAGTTGGGCTTTGGCCACTTTGTACTCCGCCTTGAGCGACCTGGCAGGGGATTGGGCGAGGGCTGGAACACTACTCATTGGCAGGCGGCGGTGGGTTCGGAAGTCAGTCAGGCGGTGGCCGCGACGATCGGCGGACGCGCGGGCGTGCCGGCCGAAACGGTCAGCACGTCGTAGCCGGTTTCGGTGACGAGCACGGTATGCTCCCACTGCGCCGACAGGCTGCGGTCTTTCGTTTTGACGGTCCACTGGTCCGGCATGGTGCGGATGTCGCGGCGGCCGGCATTGATCATCGGCTCGATCGTGAAGATCATGCCGGTTTGCAGCTCGAGCCCAGTACCGGGGCGGCCGTAGTGCAGGATCTGCGGGTCTTCGTGGAACACCGTGCCGATACCGTGACCGCAATATTCGCGCACCACGCTGTAGCCCTGGCCTTCCGCATGCTTCTGGATCGCATAGCCGATGTCGCCGAGATGGGCGCCCGGACGCACCTGGTCGATGCCGAGCCACATGCATTCGAAGGTGGTCTGAACCAGACGTTTGGCCAGGATCGAGCCTTCGCCGACGATGAACATGCGGCTGGTGTCGCCGAAATAGCCTTCCTTGATGACGGTGACGTCGATATTCAGCGCGTCGCCGTTCTTCAAGGTCTTGTCGCCCGGAATGCCGTGGCAGATCACGTCGTTGACGGAAATGCAGGTGGCTTTCGGGTAGGGCGGGTAGCCGGGCGGCTGATAGTTCAGCGGCGCCGGAATCGTGCCCTGTTCCTTCAGCATGTATTCGTGGCACAGGCGGTCGAGTTCGCCAGTGGTGATGCCCGCCGTGACGAACGGCGTGATGTAGTCGAGCACTTCGCTCGCGAGTTTGCAAGCGACGCGCATCTGCGCGATATCGTGTTCGTTTTTGAGCGTAATAGCCATGAGTCGGGCCTGAAATGCGATTTATTGCGAGATTATCGCACCATATTCCTGCCGCCGCAGGCTTTTGCGACGGGAGTGACGCCTGTCGAGGGCTCGTGCGCGAGTCCCTGAGGTGGTCCCTGAGGTGGTCCATTGAGCAGGCGGCTTTCGCCGCGGTGGCGCAATGCCGCTCAGTGTCGAAGGCGCGCCGCAGTCGGCATTGCACCATGCCAGGGCGGGTTGGGTCGGCTGGCTCGGGCTAGTCGATCGGGGGCGGGCGGCGAGTACGCGGGTGCAACCGGCGGCGTCAGACAGGAGCTACCGGAGCAGGTTGAGTCGTGCAATAGTCGCGTGCTATAATCTTTGGCTAAGTCGATCTCTGTCTTGCTTTATTGCTTCATATGGTCTCCATGTGAGTGAAAAGTTTGGCGGGAGCGGCTTCTCATGGCGCTGGTTGCCTGCGCCATGAGGTGGTAAAGCATGATAAGGCAGCAGACTCGCAAGCCGGCGCACCCAGGGTGTCCGTCGCGTTCAGCCAGATAGATGAAATGGCGGCGCGGCCGA
The DNA here is from genome assembly GCF_046028085.1 of Paraburkholderia sp. RL17-380-BIE-A. Classification (NCBI taxonomy): domain Bacteria; kingdom Pseudomonadati; phylum Pseudomonadota; class Betaproteobacteria; order Burkholderiales; family Burkholderiaceae; genus Paraburkholderia; species Paraburkholderia sp. RL17-380-BIE-A. Next base: position 63,471 of record NZ_JARESQ010000025.1, on the reverse strand, counting down.
TACGGCAGCCGGCTTAAGACCCAACCCTCGCGGAGATTTTCATGGCAGTTACCATGCGTCAAATGCTGGAAGCCGGTGTCCACTTCGGTCACCAAACGCGCTTCTGGAACCCGAAGATGGCCCCGTTCATTTTCGGTCATCGCAACAAGATTCACATCATCAACCTCGAAAAGACGCTGCCGATGTACAACGACGCGCTGAAGTACGCGCGTCAACTGGCGGCGAACCGCGGCACGATCCTGTTCGTGGGCACGAAGCGTCAATCGCGCGACACCATCGCTGAAGAAGCACAACGCGCTGGTATGCCGTACGTCAACGCTCGCTGGCTCGGCGGCATGCTGACCAACTTCAAGACGCTGAAGGTATCGATCAAGCGCCTGAAGGACATGGAAGCGGCGCTGGAAGCAGGCGAAACCGAACGCATGAGCAAGAAGGAAGCGCTCCTGTTCGAACGCGAAATGGCCAAGCTGCAAAAGTCGATCGGCGGCGTGAAGGACATGGGCGGCATTCCGGACGCGATCTTCGTAGTCGACGTCGGCTACCACAAGATTGCCGTGACCGAAGCCAACAAGCTCGGCATTCCGGTCATCGCCGTGGTCGACACGAACCACTCGCCGGAAGGCATCGACTACGTGATCCCGGGTAACGACGACGCCTCGAAGGCTGTCGCTCTGTACACGGCTGGCGTGGCTGACGCGATCGTTGAAGGCCGTGCGAACGCGGTCAACGAAGTGGTGCAGGCTGCACGTGGTGGCGACGGCGACGAGTTCGTCGAGGTCAACGCGGAAGCGTAAAGCTGCCCCGTGTCCGGCAAAAAAGGGGGCTTTCTACAGGCCCCCTTTTTTTAAGCCGCGATATTGTAGTAGGGTGCGGCCGGCAGTCTTCCGAGCGGTGCCCAGGCGTTGTCCGTAAAAAAGTACGCGCAACGCTGAAACGAATTCTTGCCGCCGGCATCGAAATGCGGGCGGCGTGTGACAGACGGAACTCAAGGAGCAAATGATGGCGGCAATTACCGCAAGCATGGTTGCAGAACTGCGCGCAAAGACCGACGCGCCGATGATGGAATGCAAGAAGGCGCTGACGGAAGCCGACGGCGACATGGCGCGCGCTGAAGAGCTGCTGCGCGTGAAGCTGGGCAACAAGGCCAGCAAGGCAGCGTCGCGCGTGACGGCTGAAGGCGTGGTCGCATCGTTCATCGGCGGCAATGCAGGTTCGCTGGTCGAGCTGAACTGCGAAACCGACTTCGTTTCGAAGAACGACGACTTCCTGGCTTTCTCGAAGAAGGTCGCTGAGCTGGTCGCTACGCAAAACCCGGCTGACGTCGCTGCTTTGTCGGCACTGCCGCTGGACGGCTCGACGGTCGACGCAGTGCGTCTCGCGCTGGTCGGCAAGATCGGCGAAAACCTGTCGATCCGCCGTTTCGTGCGCTTCGACACCGCCAACAAGCTGGCAGCGTACCTGCACGGCACGCGTATCGGCGTGCTGGTCGAGTACACGGGCGCGGACGAGCAGGTCGGCAAGGACGTGGCAATGCACATCGCCGCAATGAAGCCGGTTTCGCTGTCGTCGGACGACGTGCCGGCGGATCTGATCGCCAAGGAACGCAGCATTGCTGAACAGAAGGCCGCCGAATCGGGCAAGCCGGCTGAAATCGTCGCCAAGATGGTCGACGGCAGCGTGCAGAAGTACCTGAAGGAAGTGTCGCTGCTGAACCAGACGTTCGTTAAGAACGACAAGCAGACGATCGAACAGATGCTGAAGGCCGGCAACGCGAGCGTGCAGAAGTTCGCACTGTTCGTGGTCGGCGAAGGCATCGAGAAGAAGCAGGACGACTTCGCAGCTGAAGTGGCCGCTCAAGTCGCTGCTGCAAAGCAACAATAAGTCTCACCCAAGCATCACTGTTGTATCGTTGGACCCGCGGCAGAGCAAGACTTTGCCGCGGTCGGCAGCGCCGCAAGGCTGCGCGCGGGTTGACCCTCGTGGCGCAGCCGCCGCTGGCGAACCCCAGGGTTCGTCAATTTGGCGACGCTTGCCCGAATCAGCATTTCACCCCTACATTAGTCCCTTGTTGTTGCCCTGTTCTGCGCGATCTGGATACCCCTATGCCCACTGCCTATAAACGCGTCCTGCTCAAACTCTCCGGTGAAGCTCTGATGGGCGACGATGCCTTTGGCATCAATCGCGCGACCATCGAACGAATGGTGGCGGACGTGGCCGAAGTGGTCCGTCTCGGAACGCAGCTGGCCGTGGTGATCGGCGGCGGCAATATTTTCCGCGGCGTCGCGGGCGGCGCGGCGGGTATGGATCGCGCCACGGCCGACTACATGGGCATGCTGGCCACCATGATGAACGCCCTGGCGCTGCAGGACGCCATGCGCCACGCCGGTATCGAGGCGCGCGTGCAATCGGCGCTGCGCATGGACCAGGTGGTCGAGCCGTACATCCGGCCCCGCGCGATTCGCCAGCTCGAAGAAGGCAAAGTCGTGATTTTCGCGGCCGGCACCGGCAACCCGTTCTTCACGACCGACACGGCCGCAGCGCTGCGCGGCTCGGAAATCGGCGCGGAAGTCGTGCTGAAAGCAACGAAGGTGGACGGCGTCTACTCCGCCGACCCGAAGAAAGACCCGAGCGCGACCCGTTACACCACGATCAGCTTCGACGAGGCAATCGGCCGCAATCTGCAGGTCATGGACGCCACGGCGTTCGCACTGTGCCGCGACCAGAAGCTGCCGATCCGGGTGTTTTCGATCGTCAAGCCGGGCGCGCTCAAGCGCATCGTACAAGGTGAGGACGAAGGCACTCTCGTCCACGTGTAAACTCTCGTTCACATAACGTGGGCTTTGACGCGAGCCCGGGTCGCCGCATCTTGCGCGCGCTGGCCGGCTCGCACCGTTTTGAAGGTTCGGAGGTTTAAAAATGTCTGTGGCTGATATCCGAAAGGGCGCTGAACAAAAGATGCAGCGCTCCATCGACGCGTTCAAGAACGACCTGTCGAAGATCCGCACGGGCCGTGCGCATACGGGCCTGCTGGATCACATCCAGTGCGATTACTACGGTTCGCCGGTGCCGATTTCACAAGTCGCGAACCTGACGCTGATCGACGCCCGCACGATTGGCGTGCAGCCGTGGGAAAAGAAGATGGTTCAGGTCGTCGAAAAGGCGATCCGCGAGTCGGACCTCGGCCTGAACCCGGCCACGCAAGGCGACGTGATTCGCGTGCCGATGCCCGCGTTGACCGAAGAGCGCCGCCGCGAACTGACCAAAGTGGTCAAGAGCGAAGCGGAAACGGCCAAGGTCGCCGTGCGCAATTTGCGCCGTGATGCAAACGAGCAACTGAAAAAGCTCGTGAAGGACAAAGAAATTTCGGAAGACGACGAGCGTCGTGCCGGTGACGACGTTCAGAAGCTGACGGACAAGTTCGTTGCCGAAATCGACAAACTCGTCGTGACGAAAGAAGCCGAGATCATGACGGTCTGAGGCCGGTCGCCTCTCAGAAAAACGCCGGGCCGCCCCAGGTTTTCCGCCCCGCAGGACATCCCCTTCGGGGATTGCCCCCTCGGGCGGCTGGCGTGAAGCGCCAGGTTTGGGGGCACTCGGTACTTTCAGGGTTTCCACTTCTTTATTTGCAGTCACTGTCCCGACGGCCATGACCTATACCAGCTCAACCGTGCGCGTGCCTGATGTCGCCGCGGTGCCGCGACATATCGCGATCATCATGGACGGCAACGGCCGTTGGGCCACCCAGCGGCGCCTGCCGCGCGTGGCGGGCCATACGCGCGGCGTCGACGCGGTGCGTGCGGCCGTCGAGGCGTGCGCCCGTCAGGGTGTCGAATATCTGACGCTGTTCGCTTTCAGCTCGGAAAACTGGCGTCGTCCCAACGACGAAGTGTCGTTCCTGATGCGCCTGTTCGTGACCGCGCTGGAGCGCGAGATCGGCAAACTGCACGCCAACGGCATCCGTTTGCGGGTAGTGGGCGATCTGTCGCGCTTCGATACGCGCATCCGCGACCTGATCAAGCGCGCGGAGACCAAGACCGCGCGCAATACCCGCCTTACACTCACGATCGCCGCGAACTACGGCGGCCGCTGGGACATCATGCAGGCCACCCGCAAGCTCGCCGAACAGTCGGCGCTGGCGGGCAAGGCGGTCGAGGTGACCGAGGAATCGTTCGCCGAGCACCTCTCCATGGCTTATGCGCCGGAGCCGGATCTGTTCATCCGCACCGGCGGCGAGCGCCGTGTCAGCAACTTCCTGCTGTGGCAGCTCGCTTACACCGAGTTCTACTTCACCGACACGTTCTGGCCGGATTTCGACGCCGACGCGCTCGGCCACGCCATCGCTTCGTACGCGGAGCGCGAACGCCGCTTCGGCCGCACCAGTGCTCAACTCGAGCCGCAATCGCAAAACGTCGATTCGCTTCCATGCTAAAAACCCGTGTCATCACGGCGATCATCCTGCTGGCGGTCTTCCTGCCGGTGACGTTGTTCGCGCCGGTGGGTGCGTTCGGCGCGCTTATCGCCTTCGTCGTCGTGTTCGCCGCATGGGAGTGGGCGCGCCTGCTCAAGCTGGGCGGCGCGGGCCCGGTCATTTATGCGCTGGTGGCCGCGGTGGCGCTCGTCGCCAGCACGCGCCTTGGCACCGGTATCGAGCAGGCGAGGCCGCTCTTTCAGGCGGCCGCGATTTTCTGGGTGATCGCCGGTCCGTTCGTGCTGTTGCGCAAGCCCACGCTCGCCCAGGGCGCATGGCGCTCCTTTCTGTTTGTTGCCGGCATTGTGGTATTCGTCGCGTGCTGGCATGCTCTCGTCGCCGCGCGCATGCAGGGCGTGCCGTTCGTGCTGTCGTTGCTGCTATTGGTATGGCTGGCCGATATCGGCGCATACTTCTCGGGAAAAGCATTCGGAAAACACAAGCTGGCACCTGCCATCAGTCCGGGTAAGACTTGGGAGGGCGCGATCGGCGGCTGGCTGGTGGTGATGATCGTCGCGGCGGCGGCGGTCTTTTTGCATGCGTTCGAGCCGACCCTGTATTCTGCGTTGCTGGCGCATCGGGGCGCCGTGCGCACGTTGCTCGCCCTGACCCTGCTGGTCGTTTTCAGTGTGGTGGGCGACCTGTTCGAATCCATGATGAAACGCCAGGCCGGTGTGAAAGATTCAAGCGGCCTGTTGCCGGGGCACGGTGGCGTGCTCGACCGCATCGACGCATTGTTGCCGGTGCTGCCGCTTGCCATGCTGCTGCTCGGCTAGAGAAAGAGATATGCAAAAACGTCTGACACTGCTCGGTTCCACGGGCTCGATTGGAGACAGCACGCTCGACGTCGTCGCGCGTCATCCCGAGCGTTTTTCGGTGTATGCGCTGAGCGCGCATCGCAACGGCGACAAGCTCGTCGAGCAATGCCTGCGCTTTCAGCCCGAAGTCGCGGTGGTCGGCGACGCCGACACGGCCGCCAGCGTCGCCGCGAAATTGCGCGAGGCGGGTTGCAAGACCGAGGTCACGTACGGACCGCAGGCGCTCGTCGACGTGTCGAAGAGCGACGGCTGCGATACGGTGGTAGCGGCGATCGTCGGCGCGGCCGGCCTCGCGCCGAGCCTTGCCGCCGCGCGCGCCGGCAAACGCATCCTGCTCGCCAACAAGGAAGCGCTGGTCATGTCCGGCGCGATCTTCATGGACGCGGTGCGCGACAACGGCGCCGTCCTGCTGCCGGTGGACAGCGAGCACAACGCGATTTTCCAATGCCTGCCGCGCGAAGCCGCGCTGCACGGCGGCGTCTCCAAGATCATTCTGACCGCTTCGGGCGGCCCGTTCCGTACGCGCGAACCGGCCACACTCGTCGACGTCACGCCGGAAGAAGCCTGTAAGCATCCGAACTGGGTCATGGGCCGCAAGATCTCGGTCGACTCGGCCACCATGATGAACAAGGGCCTCGAAGTGATCGAGGCGCACTGGCTGTTCGATCTGCCGGGCGAGCGCATCGACGTGCTGATTCACCCGCAAAGCGTGATCCACTCGATGGTCTCGTACGCCGACGGTTCGGTGCTCGCGCAGCTTGGCAATCCCGACATGCGCACGCCGATCGCCCATGCGCTGGCGTTTCCGGATCGCGTCGATTCGGGCGTGGCGCAACTCGATCTGCTGCAGGTCGCGTCGTTGTCGTTCGAAAAGCCGGATTACACGCGCTTTCCGTGTCTCGCCCTTGCTGTCAAGGCACTCGCCGAGGGAGGCCTCGCGAGCGCGGCGCTGAACGCCGCGAACGAAATAGCGGTGGAGGCTTTCCTCGCGCGCCAGATCGGTTTCATGGCGATTGCCCAAGTGGTCGACGCGGTGCTCAACGCGCTGCCGAACCGCAGCGCGCACGCGCTCGAGGACGTGATCGAAGCGGATGCCGCCGCGCGTCGCGCCGCTGCCGAATTCATCGCGCGTCTGCCCGACGGCGCCCGTCGCACGGAACGCGCCGTCCAGTGAGGCGCTCATGAACCTGCTGATCGAACTGCTCGCCTTCGCGGTCGCGATTGGCGTACTCGTGGTCGTCCACGAATATGGGCATTACAGCGTGGCACGCCTGTGCGGCGTCAAGGTGCTGCGCTTTTCGATCGGCTTCGGCAAGCCGCTGTTCCAGTGGGTGAGCCCGAAGACGGGCACCGAATGGACCATTGCCGCGCTGCCGCTCGGCGGCTACGTGAAGATGCTCGACGAGCGCGAAAACAGCGCCGAGCCGATTCCCGTGGAAGCATTGCCGCATGCGTTCAACCGGCAGTCCGTGTGGCGCCGTTTTGCGATTGTCGCGGCCGGCCCGGTCGCGAACTTCCTTCTGGCGATCGTGCTGTTCGCGCTCGTCTTCGCCACCGGCGTGACGGAGCCGGCGGCCGTGGTCGCGGCGCCCGCGCCGAATACACCCGCGGCGCTCGCCGGCTTCGACGGCGGCGAGACGATCGTTGCCGTGCGTGCCGAGAACGCCGGCCAATCCGAGCCGGTGCGCTCATGGTCGGACCTGCGGTGGAAACTGCTGGGTGCGGCATTCGATCACAAGCGCGTCGTTCTGAGCGCGAAAGACGCGCACGGCACGTCGGACTTTCAACTCGATCTGCGCGGCCTCACCGAAAAAGACGTCGACGACGACTTCATGTCGCATCTCGGTTTCGAGCCGGGTGGTGGCAAGCTGACGGTGGCCGGTGTGCAGCCGGGCAGCGCGGCGCAAAAGGCTGGGCTCGTCGCCGGCGATCGTCTGCGCGCCGTCGACGGAATTCCGACCGAAAATGCCACGGCCTTTATCGCTTATGTAAAATCGCACGCCGGCAAACCAGTCACGTTGCAGGTCGAGCGCGGAGGTAAGGCGGCGGGCAAGCTCGAAGACGTGAACATCGTCCCGCAGGCGCAGCGTGACGAAGCGACGGGCCAGCAGATCGGTCGCATCGGCGCGGAACTGGCTACCCAGGTGCCGTCGATCGACGTGCACTATGGGCCGGTTGAAAGCCTGCAACTGGGCGCGCGCCGCACGTGGGATCTCGCGGTGTATTCGGTGCGGATGTTCGGCAGGATGATCGTGGGCGAAGCATCGCTCAAGAATCTTTCCGGGCCGGTGACGATCGCCGATTACGCAGGAAAGAGCGCACGTCTAGGTCCTTCTGCATTCCTGTCGTTCCTGGCCCTTGTCAGTATTAGTCTTGGCGTACTGAACCTGTTACCAATTCCGGTATTGGACGGGGGTCATCTGTTATATTATTTGGTTGAAGCTGTTACCGGTAAAGTTGTCTCCGATCGCTGGCAACTCGTTTTTCAGAGGGCGGGTCTCGCCTGCATCGTCGCGTTGTCGGCGATCGCGCTGTTCAACGATCTGGCTCGTTTAATCCATTTTTAAAGTGTTCGGCGGCGTTCACGATGGCGACCGCCCGACCTGATGCAGCTATACACACTGGGGAAGCACGTTGTTTAAACCTCATCGCTTTGTTCCAAAGACGGTTATAGCCGCGGCATTCGCCGCGCATGGGCTGGTTGCTCACGCAACGACGCCCTTCGTGGTGCAAGACATCCGGATCGAGGGATTGCAACGCGTCGAACCTGGTACCGTGTTCGCCTACCTGCCCATCAAGCAGGGCGACACCTTCAGCGACGACAAGGCATCGGAGGCCATTCGCGCCCTGTATGCCACGGGCTTCTTCAACGACGTCAAGATCGCGACCGAAGGCAATGTCGTCATCGTGCAGGTGCTGGAACGTCCGGCTATCGGCACGATCGACTTCGCCGGCATTCATGAGTTCGACAAGGAAAACCTGACCAAGGCGCTGCGCGCGGTCGGCTTGTCGCAAGGCCGTTATTACGACAAGGCGCTCGTCGACAAGGCCGAGCAGGAACTGAAGCGTCAGTACCTCACGCGCGGTTATTACGCCGCCGAGGTCACCACCACGATCACGCCGATCGACCGCAACCGTGTGTCGGTGCTGTTCTCGGTGGCCGAAGGTCCGAGCGCGAAGATCCGCCAGATCAACTTCATCGGCAACAAGGCGTTCAGCACGGGTACGCTGCGCGACGAAATGCAGCTGTCCACGCCGAACTGGTTCTCGTGGTACACGAAGAACGACCTGTACGCGAAAGACAAGCTCACCGGCGACCTCGAAAACGTCCGCTCGTATTACCTGAATCGCGGCTACCTCGAGTTCAACATCGACTCGACTCAGGTCTCGATCTCGCCGGACAAGAAGGACATGTATCTGACGGTCACGCTGCATGAAGGCGAGCCGTACACGATTTCGAGCATCAAGCTGGCAGGCAATCTGCTCGACCGCGAGCCGGAGCTGGCCAAGCTCATCAAGATCAAACCGGGTGACCGCTTCTCGGCTGAAAAGCTGCAAGCCACCACCAAGGCGATCGTCGACAAGCTGGGCGAATACGGCTATGCGTTCGCTACCGTCAACGCGCAGCCGCAGATCGATCAGTCCAACCACAAGGTCGACCTGACGCTGCAGGTGGACCCGAGCCGCCGCGTCTACGTGCGCCGCATCAACGTGGTGGGCAACACCCGCACGCGTGACGAAGTGGTGCGCCGCGAAATGCGCCAGCTCGAAAGCTCGTGGTTCGATTCGAACCGCCTCGCGCTGTCGAAAGACCGGATCAACCGTCTTGGCTACTTCACGGACGTCGACGTGACCACGGTGCCGGTGGAAGGCACGCCGGACCAGGTCGATGTGGACGTCAAGGTGGCGGAAAAGCCGACTGGCGCGATCACGCTGGGTGCGGGCTTTTCGTCGACCGACAAGGTGGTGCTCTCGGCAGGCGTCTCGCAGGACAACGTGTTCGGCTCGGGTACGAGTCTCGCGGTGAACGTGAATACCGCGAAGACGTACCGCACGTTGACGGTCACGCAAGTCGATCCGTACTTTACGGTCGACGGTATCAAGCGGATTACCGACGTTTATTACCGTACGTATCAGCCGCTGTATTACTCCACGGATTCGAGCTTCAAGATCGTCACGATCGGTGGTGACCTGAAGTTCGGTATTCCGTTCTCCGAAGTGGACACGGTTTACTTCGGCGCCGGCCTCGAGCAGAACCAGCTCGACATCGACTCGAACACGCCGCAAAGCTATATCGACTACGTGCACGAATTCGGCCGTGTGTCGAACAACGTGCCGATCACGGTAGGCTGGTCGCGCGACGCGCGTGACAGCGCACTGGTGCCGAGTCGCGGTTACTTCACGCAGGCGAACGCCGAATACGGCACGCCGATCGGTGGCACGCAGTACTACAAGGCCGACATCAACGCGCAGTACTATTACTCGTTCTCGCGCGGGTTCGTGCTGGGCTTCAACTTCCAGGGCGGTTACGGTAACGGCCTCGGCGGCAAGCCTTATCCGATTTTCAAGAACTACTATGCGGGCGGTATCGGTTCGGTGCGGGGCTACGAGCCGAGCTCGCTGGGTCCGCGCGACGCCAAGACGAACGACCCGATCGGCGGCTCGAAGCTGCTGGTGGGTAACGTCGAGTTGACGTTCCCGCTGCCGGGCACGGGTTACGACCGCACGCTGCGTGTCTTCACGTTCCTCGACGCTGGTAACGTGTGGGGCACGGAAGGTAACAGCATCGGCGCCAACGGTCTGCGTTACGGCTACGGTGTCGGTCTGGCGTGGATCTCGCCGATCGGTCCGCTGAAGCTGAGCCTGGGCTTCCCGCTCACGAAGCATACGGGCGACCAGTATCAGAAATTCCAGTTCCAGATCGGGACGGCGTTCTGATCGGGCGGGTGGCGGCTCGGCCAGAAGCGGCTGGCCAAACTACAGTATCGAGAGGATGACTTTGCTAACCGGTATGTTTTCGAAACGTGTGGCGTGCGCGCTGGCGCTGGCAATGACCTTGGGGGTCGGGGTGGCGCATGCGCAGGAGGCGAGGATCGCGGCGGTGAACTCCGACCGGATCCTGCGCGAATCCGCTGCTGCGAAGGCCGCGCAGGTCAAGCTCGAGGCAGAGTTCGCCAAGCGTGACAAGGACTTGGCCGACATGGCGCAGAAGCTGAAGTCGATGTCCGACTCCCTCGACAAGAACGGCGCGTCCATGTCGCCCGCCGATCGCGCGCAAAAACAGCGCGATCTGTCGCAACTGGACACGGATTTCCAGCGCAAGCAACGTGAGTTTCGCGAGGATCTGAACCAGCGCCGCAACGAAGAACTGGCGGCGGTGCTCGACCGCGCCAACAAGGTGATCAAGCAGATCGCAGAGGCCCAGCACTACGACCTGATCGTCCAGGAAGCGGTGTACGTGAGCCCGCGCATCGACATCACCGATCAGGTGCTCAAGGCGCTGGCGGCGTCGGGTAACTGAATGCTGCAGCGGGGCAGGTCGCCCGGCAACAGCAGATCTGACAAGTTGGACTGAACGGTAGGAGACAGGATAGGCATGGCATTTACGCTCGAGGACATCGTCCAACGGTTCGGCGGTGAAGTAGTCGGAAACGGTTCGCAGCGCGTCGGCAGTCTCGCGCCGCTCGACCAGGCGGGCCCGGACCAGCTGGCGTTCCTCGCCAATCCGAAGTACCTGTCGCAGGTCGAAACGACCCGTGCGGGCGCGGTGTTGATCAACGCCGGCGACCTCGCCAAACTCGCTTCCCGCGAGAATCGTAACTTCATCGTCACGCCGAATCCGTACGCTTACTTTGCGCGGGTCGCGCAGACCTTCATCGACCTCGCATCGCCCAAGGCGGTGCCAGGCGTGCATCCGAGCGCAACCATCGACCCGTCGGCGCAGATTGCCGCGAGCGCGGTGATCGGTCCGCACGTCACGGTCGAGGCGGGTGCGGTGATTGGCGAAAACGTGCGGCTCGACGCCAATGTCGTGATCGGCCGTGGCACGCGCATCGGCGCGGGTTCACATCTCTATCCCAATGTCGCGGTGTACTACGGTTGCAAGCTCGGCGAGCGCGTGATCGTGCACGCGGGCGCGGTGATCGGCTCGGACGGTTTCGGCTTCGCGCCGGATTTCGTCGGCGAGGGTGACGCGCGCACCGGCAGCTGGGTGAAGATTCCGCAGGTGGGCGGCGTGTCGATCGCGGCAGACGTCGAAATCGGTGCGAACACCACCATCGACCGCGGCGCAATGGCGGACACCATCATCGAAGAGTGCGTGAAGATCGACAATCTCGTGCAGATCGGTCACAACTGCAAGGTCGGTGCCTATACGGTGATCGCCGGCTGCGCGGGCATTGCGGGCAGTACCACGATCGGCCGCCATTGCATGATCGGCGGCGCGGTCGGGATCGCCGGTCACGTCACGCTGGCCGATTACGTGATCGTCACGGCCAAGTCGGGCGTCTCGAAATCGCTGTTGAAGCCTGGTATGTACACCAGTGCCTTCCCGGCCGTGAACCATGCAGACTGGAACAAGAGCGCGGCATTGCTGCGTAACATCGACAAACTCCGCGATCGTATCAAGGCGCTTGAAAACGCCGCGGCCGAGAAAGAAGGCAGCCCGGCCGCCAATGCAGCAAGCCGTTCCGCAGACGACCAGGCCTGAGAGGCACCAGGGTAACTCTTAGGCCGACTCGCGGGACAATTCGCCATGCATTTCGCAGGGCAACCTGCCGGCACCGCGTAAAATAGCGGGCGAGCATCAGGAAGCAAAGTCGGTTGCCGTGACCGGGTGGCACGGCCGCCGGGTCATGGCGAGCGCCGGCAGCATGCGTTATCAACCCACCTGCACCAGCATCCGCAGTCATCATCGCGCAGTCAATGCGCGAGTAGAAACACCATGAGCACCGAAAAAATCAATCTCGACATTCATAAGATTCTCACGCTGCTGCCACATCGTTACCCGATCCTGCTGGTCGACCGGGTGCTCGAACTTGAGCCGCACAAGAGCATCAAAGCGTTGAAGAACGTGTCGATCAACGAACCGTATTTCCAGGGGCACTTCCCGACGCGTCCGGTGATGCCGGGTGTGCTGATTCTCGAAGCGCTCGCGCAAACGGCGGCTCTGCTGACGTTTTCTGAAGAGCCGAGCGACCCGTCGAACACGCTGTATCTGTTCGTCGGCATCGACAACGCGCGCTTCAAGCGCGTGGTGGAACCGGGCGATCAGCTGATCCTGAACTGCACGTTCGAGCGTCATATGCGCGGCATCTGGAAGTTCAAGGCGCGCGCCGAAGTGGATGGCGTGGTAGCGGCGGAAGCCGACCTGATGTGCGCGGTGCGGCACACGGACAAGGACGCTTGACGCGCTAGCCAGTGTCCGGGCGGTCGGCGGCGTGATACACACGCTGGCCGCTTCGCCAGATGCCCATCCAGACAACGCAACAGAATCAGAAGCGAGGACGCATGAGCAGGATTCATCCCACTGCGATCGTCGAACCGGGCGCACAACTCGACGAATCCGTCGAAGTCGGACCGTATGCCGTGATCGGCGCACATGTGACGATCGGCGCGCGGACCACGATCGGTTCGCACAGCGTGATCGAAGGTCACACCACGCTCGGCGAAGACAACCGGATCGGCCACTACGCATCGGTTGGCGGCCGTCCGCAGGACATGAAGTACAACAACGAGCCGACCCGGCTCGTCATCGGCAATCGCAACACGATCCGCGAGTTCACCACGATCCACACCGGCACGGTGCAGGACGCGGGCGTCACCACGCTCGGTGACGACAACTGGATCATGGCGTACGTGCACATCGGGCACGATTGCCACGTGGGCAGCAACGTCATTCTGTCGAGCAATGCGCAGATGGCCGGCCACGTCACGATCGGCGACCACGCGATCGTCGGCGGCATGTCGGGCGTGCATCAGTTCGTGCGCATCGGCGCGCATTCCATGCTGGGCGGCGCCTCGGCGCTGGTTCAGGACATTCCGCCGTTCGTGATCGCCGCCGGCAACAAGGCGGAGCCGCACGGCATCAACGTCGAAGGCCTGCGCCGCCGCGGTTTTTCGCCGGACGCCATCTCGGCGCTGCGCGCGGCTTATCGCGTGCTGTACAAGAACGGCCTGTCGCTGGAAGAGGCGAAGGTGCAACTGCGCGAACTCGCGTCCGCGGGCGGCGACGGTGACGAACCGGTGCAGACGCTGCTCGCGTTCGTCGAAGCGTCGCAACGCGGCATCATTCGCTAACCGATGGCATTGCAACCCAGTCCACTGCGCGTGGCGATGGTGGCCGGCGAACCGTCCGGCGACCTGCTGGCGGCGTCGCTGCTCGACGGTCTCGCGAGCCGTTTGCCGGCCGGTACCCAGTACTACGGAATCGGCGGCCCACGCATGATCGCCACGGGCTTCGACGCCCATTTTCCGATGGAAAAGCTGTCGGTGCGCGGCTATGTCGAGGCACTGAAGCACATTCCCGGCATTCTCGGCATCCGCAACGAACTGAAGCGCCAGTTGCTGGCCGAGCCGCCCTCGGTGTTCGTCGGCGTGGATGCGCCCGATTTCAACTTCGGGCTCGAGCATCCGTTGCGCGACGCCGGCATTCCGACCGTTCACTTCGTGTGTCCGTCCATCTGGGCGTGGCGCGGTGGCCGCATCAAGAAGATCGCCAAGGCGGTCGACCACATGCTGTGCGTGTTCCCGTTCGAAACGGCGCTGCTGGAAAAGGCGGGCGTCGCGGCATCGTACGTCGGGCATCCGCTTGCCGACGAGATTCCGCTCGTACCCGACACGCTCGGCGCGCGCCGGGCGCTGGGGCTGGCCGAAGAGGGCCCGATCATCGCGGTGCTGCCGGGTAGCCGGCGCTCGGAGATCGATCTGATCGGCCCGACGTTCTTCGCCGCGATGGAGATGATGCAGCACCAGGAGCCCGGTCTGCGCTTCGTCATGCCGGCGGCCACGCCGGCGCTGCGCGAGATGCTGCGGCCGCTGGTGGATTCGCACCCCGGCCTTGCGCTGACGATTACCGACGGTCAGTCGCAGCTCGCCATGACCGCGGCTGACGCGATCCTCGTGAAGAGCGGCACCGTGACGCTGGAAGCCGCGCTGCTGAAAAAGCCGATGGTGATCTCGTACAAGGTGCCTTGGCTGACCGGCCAGATCATGCGCCGTCAAGGGTATCTGCCCTATGTCGGTCTGCCGAACATCCTTGCGGGGCGTTTCGTGGTGCCGGAGATCCTGCAGCACTTCGCCACGCCGCAGGCGCTGGCCGAAGCCACGCTGAAACAGTTGCGCGACGAGACCAACCGGCGCACGCTGACGGAAATCTTCACGGAGATGCATCACGTGCTGAAGCAGAACACCGCGCAGCGCGCGGCGGAAGTCGTGGCGAGCGTCATCGAAAAGCGCAAGGGGCGGCCGTGACCGGCGCACGCGCACCGCGCCGCAAAACCGTTGCCGGAGCGGCGGCCCAGCAGGTCGGCCTGAACTTCGAGACGCCGGAGGACATTGTCTGCGGCGTGGACGAAGCGGGGCGCGGACCGCTAGCCGGCCCGGTGGTGGCAGCGGCGGTGATTTTCGATCCGGCCAAGCCGATGATTCGCGGCCTCGACGATTCCAAAGCGCTGACCGCGAAGAAGCGCGACGAGCTGTATGACAAGATCGTCGACCGTGCGCTCGCTTACTGCATCGCTTCGGCATCGGTCGAAGAAATCGATTCGCTGAATATTCTGCACGCCACCATGCTGGCGATGAAGCGCGCCGTGGAAGGCCTGTCTGTCGTGCCGACGCTCGTGAAAGTCGACGGCAATCGCTGTCCGACACTGAGCGTTCGCAGTGAAGCGGTGATCGGCGGCGACGCGCTCGTGAAGAGCATCTCCGCGGCGTCGATTCTTGCCAAGGTCACGCGTGACCGCATGCTGCTCGAATTGCACCAGACGTATCCCGTGTACGGCTTCAATGCGCATGCCGGTTACGGCACGCCGCAGCATCTCGCGGCGTTGCGCGAACATGGACCTTGTGAGCATCATCGGCGTTCGTTCGCGCCGGTGCGTGAGGCGCATCTGCGGTTGCGTACCGGCGTGCCGCTGCCGGCCCGCGACGTGATCGTCGTATCCGAAGTGATGTTCGACGACGACGCCTTCGGCGAACGCAGCAGCGCCGTCTGAGCTTGACGCGAACGTCGCGCGAGCGCTTCATTAGCGGCGCGTGTCACAACCCTTTCCTCATTCTCACTGTCTTCGCTGCCTGTGAAAGCCATCACCTCGCGGGACAATCCGCTCTATAAACGCCTGAAGGCATTGGCCGGCTCGACGCATCAACAGCGCAAGAGCGGCCACGCGCTGCTCGAAGGGTTTCATCTCGCGAGCGCGTATCTCGACGTCGCCGGGCAACCGGAAATGTGCATCGTCACCGACGGCGCGCTGCGCCATGACGAAGCGCAGGCGATCGTTGCACGCATCGAAGATCACCGTGTCGTGACGCTGCCGGACGCTTTATTCGGGCAGTTGTCGAATGTCGTGCACGGTGTGGGCATACTGCTGCTGGTCGAAAAGCTCGACACGCCGCTGCCCGACAACGTCGCGCAAACCTGCCTCGTACTCGACGGCGTGCAGGACGCGGGCAACGTCGGCTCGATTCTGCGCAGCGCGGCGGCCGCCGGCATTCAGCAGGTGTTCTGCGCGCCGGGGACGGCGTACGCGTGGTCCTCGAAGGTCTTGCGCTCCGGCATGGGCGCGCATTTCCTCCTGCAGATTCATGAGGACGTGGAAGCGCCGGCGCTGATCGAGCGCCTCGCGGTGCCGATCGTCATTACGGATTCGCACGGCGCCGAGGCGATCTACGACTGCGATCTGAGCGGAGCGCTCGCGTGGGTGTTCGGCAACGAAGGGGCAGGCGTTTCGCAGATCTGGCGCCACGCGGTCTCGTTGCGGGTGGCGATTCCCCAGCCGGGCGGCATGGAGTCGTTGAATGTGGCGGCTGCGGCGGCTGTATGCGTGTTCGAGCAATGCCGCCAGCAGCGCGGGCGGGTTTGACGCCCTTCGCCAGACGCCTTTCGTTTGGCGCCGTGTTTTGACACGCGCGCGCTGCCGCGCGTGTCTCCTCTTCAGGCTAGCGGACCGACGGGGTGGTTCAATAAGCCGGCCGGTCCAGCTTGATTTCCTGCAGGATGGTTGTTGCGATCTCTTCGATCGACTTGTGCGTCGACGACAGCCACTTGATCCCTTCCCGCCGCATCATCGTTTCGGCCTCGTTGATCTCATAGCGGCAATTCTCCGGCGCCGCGTACTTGCTGCCGGGACGGCGCTCGTTGCGAATCTCCGAAAGCCGCTGTGGATCGATCGACAATCCGAACATTTTCTGCCGATGCGCGAGTAGCGGCGTAGGCAATTTGCCGCGCTCAAAATCTTCCGGGATCAGCGGATAGTTGGCTGCTTTCACGCCATACTGCATGGCCAGATAGAGGCTCGTCGGCGTTTTGCCGCTGCGCGATACGCCGACCAGAATCACGTCGGCGTCGGCCAGATTGCGGTTCGATTGGCCGTCGTCGTGGGCGAGCGAGAAGTTGATCGCCTCGATCCGGTTCTTGTACTCCTCGGTGTCCGCGTTCTGGTGGCCGCGGCCCATCGCGTGGCTCGACTTCAGTTCCAGTTCCTGTTCGAGCGGCTCCACGAACGTCTGAAACATGTCCAGCACGAGCGCGTTCGAGCCTTTGACGATCTGATTCGACGCGCTGTCCACCAGCGTCGTGAACACGATCGGGCGGCGACCGTCCTGCTGGATCGCCTCGTTGATCTTTTCGAGCGTGGCATAGGCCTTTTCCGTCGAGTCGACGAAAGGCACGCGAACCAGGCGGAATTTCTGGTCGAACTGGGAGAGGATCGAATGCGCGAAGGTTTCGGCAGTGATCCCGGTACCGTCGGAGACGATGAATACGGTGGGCGGCATCAGTGGGGCTGGGGAACGTGAGCGGGGAAAATCGCTCGAATGAAACATCGCTGTATCGACGCCGCTGCCCGGTGGCTAACCGGAGGCTGCAGCGGCGTTCAACCAGCGCGCCGTGGGCACCGCAACTGCGCCCGGATGGTGGCGGGGCCTCGCAAAAGCCCGCTGGCCGGTCCGGGGCGCGTTTCGAGGCGCAATTCTCGTCCGACAGTCACATTTTCAAAGTCGGCACGGTAGAATAGCGGCAACCTGTTGGATAAGCAATTGCAGGCGATTGGCGTCTAACTTACCGTGAACGGTCGTTCAACGCCTCGCTTTTAACCGGTATTTTAGTCGCCAAGTTGCGGCGAACGTGGTGGATCGATCGGTAAATTCGTCCATTCGCCTTCTTCGTCGCGCATCCGGTGCTTCGGGCAATGTGCAGCGATTGCTTCTCCAACAGGTTGTGCAAGACGCGAGGTCACGCTTCCAATGGGCGTCTCGCGTTCGAGCCCACTTGCACAGCCGTGAATTTCTTTCACACTTAGGGGCTTGTATGACTAACGCAGTTACCGTCGCAAAGGATAAGGCGTATGTAGTTCCGTTCGAGCAGTTGCGGATGACCGATGTGGAGATTGTCGGTGGCAAGAACGCGTCGCTTGGCGAGATGATCAGTCAGCTCGCTGAAGCCGGCGTGCGCGTGCCGACCGGTTTCGCCACCACGGCGCTGGCTTTCCGCGACTTCTTGCAGCACAACAATCTGACCGAACGCATCGCCAAACGTCTCGAAACGCTCGACGTCGACGACGTGAAGTCGCTCGCCGAAGCGGGCAAGGAGATCCGTCAATGGATCGTCGACGCGCCGCTGCAGCCGCAACTCGAGGCTGATATCCGCGCGGGCTTCGAAACCCTGCAAAACAGCTCGCCTGAAGAGCTGTCGTTCGCCGTGCGTTCCTCGGCAACGGCGGAAGACCTGCCGGACGCATCGTTCGCGGGCCAGCAGGAAAGCTACCTCAACGTGGTCGGTATCGACGACGTGCTCGATCGCATGAAGCACGTGTTCGCGTCGTTGTACAACGACCGCGCTATCTCGTATCGCGTCCACAAGGGCTTCACCCACGCTGAAGTCGCGTTGTCGGCTGGCGTGCAGCGCATGGTGCGCTCGGACGTCGGCGCGGCCGGCGTGATGTTCACGCTGGACACCGAATCGGGCTTCAAGGACGCCGTGTTCATCACGTCGAGCTATGGTCTCGGCGAAACCGTGGTGCAAGGCGCGGTGAATCCGGACGAGTTCTACGTCTACAAGACCACGCTCGCCCAAGGCAAGTACCCGATCATCCGCCGCTCGATCGGCTCGAAGCTGATCAGGATGGAATTCACCAAGGCGGGCGAAGAAGGCCGCGTGAAGACCGTCGACGTCTCGCACGAGCAGCGCAACCGCTTCTCGATCACGGACGAAGACGTGATCGAACTGGCTAAATACGCGGTCATCATCGAAAAGCACTACGAGCGTCCGATGGACATTGAGTGGGGCAAAGACGGCCGCGACGGCAAGATCTTCATTCTGCAGGCGCGCCCGGAAACGGTGAAGAGCCAGGCGGTGGGCAAGGCCGAACAGCGCTTCAAGCTGAAGGGTCAATCGAACGTACTCGCTACGGGTCGCGCGATCGGTCAGAAGATCGGCGCGGGTCCGGTGCGCGTGATTCACGATCCGTCGGAAATGGACCGTGTGCAGCCGGGCGACGTGCTGGTCGCCGACATGACCGACCCGAACTGGGAACCGGTCATGAAGCGTGCTTCGGCAATCGTCACGAACCGTGGCGGACGGACCTGCCACGCGGCGATCATCGCGCGTGAGCTGGGCGTGCCGGCCGTGGTCGGCTGCGGCGACGCGACCGACGTGCTGAAGGAAGGCGCGCTGGTCACGGTGTCGTGCGCGGAAGGCGACGAAGGCAAGATTTACGACGGTCTGCTTGAAACGGAAATCACCGAAGTGCAGCGCGGCGAACTGCCGCCGATTCCGGTGAAGATCATGATGAACGTCGGCAACCCGCAACTGGCTTTCGACTTCTCGCAACTGCCGAACGCAGGCGTGGGTCTCGCGCGGCTCGAGTTCATCATCAACAACAACATCGGCGTTCACCCGAAGGCGATTCTCGAGTACCCGAATATCGATCAGGACCTGAAGAAGGCGGTGGAAAGCGTCGCTCGCGGTCACGCATCGCCGCGCGCGTTCTACGTCGACAAGCTGACCGAAGGCATCGCCACGATCGCGGCGGCGTTCTATCCGAAGCCCGTGATCGTGCGTCTGTCGGACTTCAAGTCGAACGAATACAAGAAGCTGATCGGCGGTTCGCGCTACGAGCCGGATGAAGAAAACCCGATGCTGGGTTTCCGTGGCGCTTCGCGCTATATCGCCGAAGACTTCGCCGAAGCGTTCCAGATGGAATGCATCGCGCTGAAGAAGGTGCGTGAAGAGATGGGCCTCGACAACGTCGAGATCATGGTGCCGTTCGTGCGTACGCTGAAGCAGGCGGAGCGCGTGGTCGGGCTGCTGGCCAAGTACGGCCTGAAGCGCGGCGAGAAGGGTCTGCGCCTGATCATGATGTGCGAAGTGCCGTCGAACGCGATCCTTGCCGAAGAATTCCTGCAATTCTTCGACGGTTTCTCGATCGGTTCGAACGACCTGACGCAGCTCACGCTCGGCCTCGACCGCGACTCCGGCATGGAACTGCTGGCTGTGGATTTCGACGAACGCGATCCGGCGGTCAAGTTCCTGCTGAAGCGCGCGATCGACACCTGCCTGCGACTCGACAAGTACGTCGGTATTTGCGGCCAGGGCCCGTCGGATCATCCGGACTTTGCGCAGTGGCTGACCGATGAGGGCATCAAGTCGATCTCGCTGAACCCGGATACGATCGTCGAGACGTGGCAGCAACTGGCAAAGTCGGCGAAGTGAAGCGAGCAGCATGCCGCTTTCTAAGCGGCATGCATAGCGGCGCGCATAGCGCACGACGCGGTATTTCAAACGTGCGCTCATTGCACGATAAACCGTACTGCACCGCTCGTTAAAATGCGTTCGCTTCGTGCTATAAACACCCCGGTAGATCCGGGGTGTTTTGCTTTGTGGAGGTCGACGTGGCGCCAGGTGGATTGTTCTGGTGGATCGGGGCGGGCGTGCTGGTCGTGCTCGAGTTGCTCAGCGGCACGTTCTATCTGCTGATGATCGCGTTGGGTTGTGTAGCGGCCGCCATCGCGCACCTCGCGGGTGCCGCCGCCGACGTGCAGTTCGCCGCCGCGGCCGTGGTCGCACTGGCGGCGGTGCTGCTGCTCAGGCGTTCGCGGTTTGGCCGCAAAACGCGCAAGGAGGCGTCGCGCAACCCCGACGTCAATCTCGACATCGGTCAAACGCTGACCGTGCCTGCCTGGCACGAGCGCCGGGCGCGCGCCAATTACCGCGGCGCGGCATGGGATGTCGAGCTGGCCGCGGGTGAACCTGAAGACGCGCAGCTTTACGAAATCACGGAAATGCGTGGCAGTTGCCTCCTCGTCGTGGCGGCCCGCCATTCAGCCAAACGGGCCACCACGGCCTGAGTTTTTTCGCAGCACAAACAACTATTCCAACCAGGGACCGGAGGGCAGTCATGGATTCGACCATCGTCGGGGCGGTGCTTCTGATCATCGTGATCGTACTGGCGGCGCAGACTATCAAGATCGTGCCGCAACAGCATGCGTGGGTGCTGGAGCGCCTCGGCCGCTATCACCGCACGCTGACACCGGGTTTGAGTTTCGCGTTTCCGTTTGTCGATCGGATCGCTTATAAGCACATCCTCAAGGAAATTCCGCTAGAGGTGCCAAGCCAGGTCTGTATCACGCGCGACAATACGCAGTTGCAGGTGGACGGCGTGCTGTACTTTCAGGTCACCGATCCGATGAAGGCGTCGTACGGGTCGAGCAACTTCGTGTTCGCGATCACACAGTTGTCGCAAACCACGCTGCGCTCGGTGATCGGCAAGCTCGAACTCGACAAGACCTTCGAGGAGCGCGACTTCATCAATCACAGCATTGTTTCGTCGCTCGACGAAGCGGCGTCGAACTGGGGCGTGAAGGTGCTGCGCTACGAGATCAAGGACCTGACGCCGCCCAAGGAGATCCTCCACGCCATGCAGGCGCAGATTACCGCCGAGCGCGAAAAGCGCGCGCTGATTGCCGCGTCGGAAGGGCGCAAGCAGGAGCAGATCAACATTGCGTCCGGCGGGCGTGAGGCGGCGATTCAGAAGTCGGAAGGTGAACGCCAGGCGGCGATCAATCAGGCGCAGGGTCAGGCGTCGGCGATTCTGGCCGTGGCTGAAGCGAACTCGCAGGCGATTCAGAAGATTGCCGCGGCCATTCAGTCGAACGGCGGGATGGAAGCGGTCAATCTCAAGGTGGCCGAACAATACGTGAACGCGTTCGGCAATCTGGCGAAGCAGGGCACTACGCTGATCGTGCCGGGCAACCTGGCCGACATGAGTTCGATGATCGCCTCGGCGCTCACGATCGTGAACAAAGGGAAGGGCACGACGGAGATGCGCTGAGCGTGCTTTAGCTGCTGAAAAAAGAAATGGCCCGCAGACTGTGCGGGCCAGTTTCATTTGAGTGCTTGCAGGTTCGTTGCCGCGCGCTGGCGGCGAACGAAGCGCGGCATATCCGCGCAGCGTCCGCTCGAACCGACGATCAGCTCGGCGAGCGCATCAAACGCGCTTTTTCACGTTCCCAATCGCGCTTCTTCTCGGTCTCACGTTTGTCGTGCTGCTTCTTGCCCTTGGCCAGACCGATCTCGCATTTGACGCGGCCGCCCTTGTAGTGGAAGTTCAGCGGCACGAGCGTGTAGCCGCGCTGCTCGACCTTGCCGATCAGTTTGCTGATTTCTTCGCTATGGAGCAGCAGCTTGCGCGTGCGCACCGGGTCGGGGTTGATATGGGTCGAGGCTTCGGGCAGCGGGCTGATGTGCGTGCCGATCAGGAACAGTTCGTTATTCTTGATGACCACGTAACCTTCCTTGATCTGGCCGCGCCCGGCGCGCAGCGCCTTGACCTCCCATCCTTCGAGCACGAGCCCTGCTTCGTAGCGTTCTTCGACCGAGTAGTCGTAGAAGGCTTTTCTGTTGTCGATGATGCTCATGAATGGAAAGTGCCCAACTCGTTTAAAATCACGATTTTAGCAAAGCGGGGCAAGGAAAGCCCGCCGCGCTTGTCCACCCTTGCCACGCGCTGTTCAATTTATGGCAGATGTCCAGAAAACCGTGTTGATCCGCCATTCGGCGGAACAGATGTTCGACCTCGTCACCGACGTCGCCGATTACCCCAACTTCCTGCCTTGGTGCGGGGGAGTCGAAATCCGCCGCCGGGACGAAACCGGCATGGAGGCGAGGATCGATATCAACTTCAAGGGCATCAAGCAGCACTTCGCCACGCGCAACAGCATGGAGCGGCCCACGCGCATCGACATGGAGTTCGCGGACGGCCCGTTTCGCAAGTTCACCGGCTTCTGGCGCTTCACGCCGTTGCGGGCCGATGCCTGCAAGATCGAATTCGCGCTGCACTACGAATTCACCAACATCATTCTCGAGAAGATCATTGGGCCGGTGTTCAATCACATCGCCAATACGTTCGTCGAATCGTTCGTGAAGCGCGCCGATCAGCGCTACGGTAAGGCATGAGCGCGCGCTTGTCGATCGAAGTCTGCTACGCGTTAGCCGGTGAGCAGGCGCTGATTGGCGTGGAACTGCCGGAAGGCGCCACGCTGCAGCAGGCGTTGGATGCGAGCGGCATCTTGCGGCGCTTCCCGCAGATCGACCTCGCCACGCAGAAGGTGGGCATATTCGGCAAGCTCAAGCCGCTCGACGCGGTGCTGGCCGACCACGATCGGGTGGAGATTTACCGGCCGCTGCTGGTCGATCCCAAGGTGTCGCGTCAGCGCCGCGTCGAGAAAACCCGCAAGGCGGGCTCGATCGAAGGGCGCCGCTGGCAGAACAAGGATTCGCGGTAGGCGAATTCGACCGGGTGGGGCGGGAAGCCGCCTCGATCCGCTGCGGCCGCCGCGGTGCAAGGCGGTAAGCCGCTGTCAGGCAACTCCGGGCGCGCCTCGCCGCACGTCACAGCGGCTCAACGCGCGGCGCCGCATCGCGGCTGACGGCGCCTCACCTCACTGCGCCGCAAGGCGCCGCGCCCCACTGTGCCTCGCCTCGCGCCTCCTGTGCCTCGCCTCGCGGCTCCGCACAGCGCCTCGCCTCGCCGCACCTTGAGGCACCTTAAGGTGCCTCAAGGCGCCTCAAGGCGCCGTCACTTGCGGCTTGTCCTTGATTCGTGTCACGTCGGGCGTATCGTCGTCCGCATGCTGGCGCACCGACCAGCACACGCCGGCCACCAGCAGCAGAATCGCCGCCAGTTCCAGCGGGCGCGGCAGGCGCTCGTCATAAATGAACGCATAAAGCAGCGCGAACAACGTCTCGAACACGATCATCTGGCCGGAGAGCGTCAGCGGCAGCCGTTTCGATGCGGCATTCCACAGCCCGTTGCCGAGCCACGACGCGCCGATCGCGAGGCCCAGATTGAGCATCCAGAAGCTGTGCCAGCGACCGTCGGCCAGCTCGCCTTGCGGGCCGCCCGACGGCAGCACGGCAACCACGAGCCACAGCGCCGCGCCGAGCGCGCCGGTCACCACGCCCCACAGAACCGACCACTCATTGCCGCTGAAATGCGTCTGACGCTGCAGGTAGCGGGCGTTTTCGACCGCGAACCACGTCCAGCAGCCGAGCGCGCCGACCGCGCAGGCGAGGCCGAGCAGCTTGGTGGCGACGCTTACCGGCGTGCTGTCGGCGACCGTAAACACGTCGATGTTGATGCAGACGATGCCCGCCATCACCATCGTGAGCGGCCAGGCGAGGCGGGCGAGCGGCACCGCGCCATGATCGCGCCGGCCGAGCAGCGTCACCGTGACGGGCAGCACGCCGACGATCAGCGACGCCGGCGCGATGCCGATCAGGTGGACGGCCGCCGTCAGCAGAAGGTAATAGAGCAGGTTGCCGGCCAGCGCCAGCTTCACCAGCGCGCCGAGATCCTCGCGGGTCAGTCGTTTGAAGAGCGAGCGCCCCATGGGCAGCGCGGCGGCCAGCGAGACCACGCCGTACATGGTGTAGCGGCCGGCGCTCAGCAGCAGCGGCGAAAAATCGGGCAGCACGCGCGGCACCAGAAAAACCATGCCCCATAGGGCTCCGGCCAGGACTCCATAAACCACACCGCGCTGCATCGACTGCTCCTGCAAGAAAAAACTGGAATGGTCGGCAGAATAGCCGGTCGGCGGCTTCGGTGTCTTGTTCGATTCTGCATTCGGACGCGGTGGCACCCGTTTGCGCCCCATTGCGCCCGAACGCGCAAACGAAACCGGATCGAACCCGAGGCGAACAGACAAGCGAAATCCCGGCGGCCCGATGATGCGAAAAAACTGCCCGAAATTCGCTAAGCTGCTGTTAGTGCAGTGAAAACCAGGGAGGTATCGCGTATAATTCGCTTTTGCGCCTATAGGATTTGCCATGCGTCTGATCCAAACAGCACTCACGTTCGATGACGTGCTCCTCGTCCCGGCTTTCTCCGATGTTCTGCCGCGCGACACCAGCCTCAAGACCCGGCTGACCCGCAACATCTCCCTGAATATGCCGCTCGTGTCCGCCGCCATGGACACGGTCACCGAAGCCCGCCTCGCCATCGCCATGGCGCAAATGGGTGGCGTGGGCATCATCCACAAGAACCTCACGGCTGCCGAACAGGCGCGTGAAGTCGCCAAGGTGAAGCGCTTCGAGTCGGGCGTGGTCCGCGATCCGATCACCGTACCGCCGCAAATGAAGGTGCGCGACGTGATCGCGCTGTCGCGTCAGCATGGCATTTCGGGCTTCCCGGTCGTCGAAGGCGCGCAGCTGGTGGGTATCGTCACCAATCGCGACCTGCGCTTCGAAGAGCGTCTGGACGAGCCGGTGCGCAACATCATGACGCCGCGCGAGCGCCTCGTCACCGTCAAGGAAGGCACGCCGCTCGCCGAAGCCAAGGCGCTGATGCACAGCCACCGCCTCGAGCGCGTGCTGGTGATCAACGACGCATTCGAACTGCGCGGCCTGATGACCGTCAAGGACATCACCAAGCAGACCGAGCACCCGGACGCGTGTAAAGACGAACACGGCAAGCTGCGCGCGGGCGCGGCAGTCGGCGTGGGCGAAGACAACGAAGAACGCGTGGAACTGCTGGTGCAGGCCGGTGTAGATGTGATCGTGGTGGACACGGCGCACGGCCACAGCAAAGGCGTGCTCGAGCGCGTCAAATGGGTCAAGCAGAACTTCCCGCAGGTTGAAGTGATCGGCGGCAACATCGCCACTGCGGCGGCTGCCAAGGCGCTCGTCGAATATGGCGCGGACGGCGTGAAGGTCGGTATCGGCCCGGGCTCGATCTGCACGACGCGGATCGTTGCGGGCGTGGGTGTGCCGCAGGTCACGGCGATCTCGAACGTTTCCGAAGCGCTGAAGGGCACGGGCGTGCCGGTCATCGCCGACGGCGGCGTGCGATTCTCCGGCGACGTCAGCAAGGCGCTGGCCGCCGGCGCGAACGCCGTGATGATGGGCAGCATGTTCGCCGGCACGGAAGAAGCGCCGGGCGACGTGTTCCTGTTCCAGGGCCGTCAGTACAAGTCGTACCGTGGCATGGGCTCGGTCGGCGCCATGAAAGACGGCGCGGCTGACCGCTACTTCCAGGACAACTCCGCGAACATCGACAAGCTGGTGCCGGAAGGTATCGAAGGCCGCGTCGCCTACAAGGGCTCGGTCAACGCGATCCTTTACCAGCTGATCGGCGGCGTGCGCGCCAGCATGGGCTACTGCGGCTGCCGCACCATCGCCGAGATGAACGACAAGGCCGAGTTCGTGCAGATCACGGGCGCGGGCTTGCGCGAGTCGCATGTGCATGACGTGCAAATCACCAAGGAAGCACCCAACTACCACGTGGACTAAACGCCAATGAAGCCATTGCTGCGCGGTGTACTCATCCTCGATGCCTTGCTGTTGCTTGCGTTCGGCCTGCTGTTTCTGCTGACGCCGTGGACTTCGCTGTACAACGCGCTGCTTCTGGTGCAAACCCAGCCGGCTCTGGTCGGCCAGGGGTTTGGCGTGGCGCTGATCGGGCTTGCGTGGCTGGCCTTGCACGCGTCGATCGACGGCGCGCTGACGTCATCGGTCGCCCGGACGGTCGGCCATGTGAACTGGCTGACCGGCGTGCTGATGCTGGTCTGGCTGCTCGGTCTGCATACGCCGGCGCTGACCGGTTTCGGTCAGATCGTCGCGGTGCTGACGGGTGTGGTGCTGCTGGTGATCGGTCTGGGCGGCGTGCGCTTGTCGGGCGCGGTGCGGCGGCGCGAGAAAGTGCGGCTGGTCGAGGCCGCCGCTGCTGAGCGTGCCGAAAAGCAGGCGGCCAAAGACGCGGCGAAAGACGCAGCCAACCGGCGCGAGCCGGGTCGCGTGACAGCCGGTTTTCCGGTGTATCACGCCGAGCCGGTCGTCGAGCCCGTGGTGCCGGTTACGCGTCCAGTCAATCCCGCCAGTCCTGTCGCAGCAGCGCCGCTTCATCCGGTGGCTGACGAAGCCGGCCTGACAGCCTCCGAACGCGCAGCGCGGGCAGAAGCCGCTGCCGCGCGTGACGAAGCCCGCGACGGCGCCGCCAACGCGCCCCGGCCGCCGTTTCATGGCTGAGGCGTCGCGCGCCACGCCATCCGCCGCAGTGACCGGATTTCGTTCGCGCTCGCCGCAGGCAACTGGCTGTGGCGCCGCACGCGCCAGACCGCTGCATCGTTACGCTTCATGCTCGATCGTCCCCACGTGGACCGCTTTGAATTCAACGCCGCGCGCTGTGCGCGGCATTCCGTATCCGCTTACTCTTTGACTCCGTCCGCTGCCATGCACGACAAGATTCTGATCCTCGACTTCGGTTCGCAAGTCACCCAACTGATTGCACGTCGCGTTCGCGAAGCCAACGTGTATTCGGAAATTCATCCGTACGACGTCGATGCGTCGTTCATTCGCGACTTCGCGCCGAAGGGCGTGATCCTTTCCGGCGGCCCGAGCTCGGTCACCGAATCGGACACGCCGCGCGTGCCGCAGGCCGTGTTCGAACTCGGCGTGCCGGTGCTGGGCATCTGCTACGGCATGCAGGCTATGGCCGAGCAGCTGGGCGGCAAGGTCGACATCGGCCACCTGCGTGAGTTCGGTTATGCCGAAGTGCGCGCGCGCAATCACACGAGCCTGCTCGAAGGCATCAGCGACTTCACCACGCCGGAAGGTCACGGCATGCTGAAGGTGTGGATGAGCCACGGCGACAAGGTGCTGGAAATGCCGCCGGGCTTCGCGCTGATGGCGTCGACGGAATCGTGCCCGATCGCGGCAATGGCCGACGAAAAGCGCCGCTTCTACGGTCTGCAATGGCACCCGGAAGTCACGCACACCGTGCAGGGCCGCGCCATGCTCGAACGCTTCGTGCTGCAGATTTGCGGCGCGCAGCCCGATTGGGAAATGGGCCACTATATCGACGAAGCCGTCGCCAAAATTCGCGAGCAGGTCGGTAGTGAGCACGTGATTCTGGGTCTGTCGGGCGGCGTGGATTCGTCGGTGGCGGCGGCGCTGCTGCATCGCGCGATCGGCGATCAGCTGACCTGCGTGTTCGTCGATCACGGCCTGCTGCGCCTGAACGAAGCCGAGCAGGTGATGGCGACCTTCGCGGACCACCTGGGCGTGAAGGTGATTCACGTCGACGCGAGCGAAGTGTTCCTGCGCAAGCTCGCCGGTGTGACCGATCCGGAAGCGAAGCGCAAGATCATCGGCGCGGAATTCGTCGAAGTGTTCCAGACGGAAGCCGGCAAGCTGACCGATGCGAAGTGGCTGGCGCAAGGCACGATCTATCCGGACGTGATCGAATCGGCCGGCAAGGGCAAGAAAGCCACCCAGACGATCAAGAGCCACCACAACGTGGGCGGCCTGCCTGAGACGCTGAATCTGAAGCTGCTCGAGCCGCTGCGCGAACTGTTCAAGGACGAAGTGCGCGAACTCGGCGTCAAGCTTGGTTTGCCGCCGGCCATGGTGTACCGCCATCCGTTCCCGGGCCCGGGTCTGGGCGTGCGGATTCTCGGCGAAGTAAAGCGCGACTTCGCGGACCTGCTGCGCCGCGCGGACGCGATTTTCATCGAGACGCTGCGCACGTTCATCGACAAGGAAACCGGCAAGTCCTGGTACGATTTGACGAGCCAGGCGTTCGCGGTGTTTCTGCCGGTGAAGAGCGTTGGCGTGATGGGCGACGGGCGGACTTACGAGTATGTCGTCGCGCTGCGCGCCGTGCAGACGCTCGACTTCATGACCGCGCATTGGGCGCATCTGCCGCATGAGCTGCTGGGGCATGTGTCCAACCGGATCATCAATGAAGTGCGTGGCATCAACCGGGTGGTGTATGACATCTCGGGTAAGCCGCCGGCGACGATCGAGTGGGAGTAGGGCGAATGGATTTCTCTATATAAATCAATAGCTTGGAAAATCACTCAAAGATAGTTAACGAGAATGTGATTCTTCTAAGTTATTGATTCTAAAAAGTGCTGCGTGAGACATTTCACCCTTTAGTCACGCCCGGTTAGCAAAGCTGACGGTAAATTGACGGGATGCATAAGCTCTTTCGGCTAGGGGTGGGGTGTGCTTCGATAGAACTACCGTCTATGACGGTAGTTCTATCTGTTAGAAATCGTAATTTATGCGGGCTCGCAGGGGTATGCAGGTCTCGTGATTGATGACGGCAATCGGCCGTTTCTATCAGGAGATCACTCCCGTGCTTACAGACTTTGCCCTGCAGAACTTGAACCCTCGCGCGACCCTTTACAGCGTCGCCGATCGCGATGGCATGCACGCCGTCGCGTCGCCGAAAGGCACTATCTCCTTCCGATACGACTACCGGATCAATAGCCGACGAGAGACGTTGACCATAGGCCGTTATGGCTTCGGAGGTAGCGTTGCATTCCTGTGCGGCCGGTTCCAAGTTTGTCGTGCCGTTGTGCCACAACGCTGACAGTTGTATGTCCATGGCGACCGACCTTAAACCGAGTCACGCAGCTCGTGGTCGAGATGGCCAAGGTCCCAGACTTGCCACTGGAGCCGCTTACCGTCCACGACTTGCGCCGTACTGGATCAACGTTGCTGCACGAATTGGGCTTCAACCGGAATTAGATCGAGAAGTACCTGGCGCATGAAGACAGACGGTCCTCGCGCTCGATCTGGAACAAGGTTCAGTACGCCGAACAGCGGCGACACATCTTGCAAGAGTGGGCCGGACATGGTGGATGCCTAGATCGACGAGCGGACCCATGTGCCGAAGCTGTTTCCGGAAAACTTGGTGGTGCCGGGCGTTGAACACAATGGCCCAGAAAAGAGGCACGTTCATCACTTGACAATCGGAACGTAAGCAGGGGACGGTGGCCTTTGTGAACGATGATTATCACGCACTGATACAATATTGCCGGAAACACATCGGGGACTCAACATGAAGCGGTGCATCGTTGGCATTCAGCGCGCAAATGGCGAGCACCCTCATCGACCGGGGAGCAAAACGCCGCAGATTTGGTTCAGTTCGTTGGCGTCGCTTGCTGCTGTGCTCTCGGACGACAACCGGCGCTTGCTGCGCCTAATCCATGAGAAACGTCCGAAGTCGTTGACGGAACTGGCCGACCTCAGTGGCCGCAAAGTTCCGAATCTATCGCGCACCTTGCGTTTGATGGCGGATTACGGGTTGGTCTCGTTACAGCGCAATGTCCGCGATGTCCAACCGACTGCATTGGCGATTGAATTTTTGATCGTGTTGGACTGACGACTATGAACACCAGAGGGAACGCAATGGCTCGGATGTGGATGGTACGCGGCGAAGGTGGAAGCTTGAACGATGCTTTTCGCGAGCGCGGCGTGGTCGCCGTGAGCTGGAATCAGTTGGCCGCCCACGCCAAACCTGGAGTCGGACGCAAACAGTTGATCGCCCTGTACCAGGCTGCCGAGCCCCAGGCGAAACAGGGGACGGTAGTCTCGGGCGCATCTCAAGTCTGGCGCTTTGTCAACGACATTCAGAATGGCGATTGGGTCATCACCTATTCGCCAGCCAATCGTCTGTACTCGACCGGCAAGGTTACTGGCCCAGCCGAGCACCACCCTGAGTGGGGCGAGGAAGGCATGCCACTGGCGCGCAAGGTGCAGTGGCAAGCACAGGAACTGCCGCGCGACAGCCTGGGCACGAGCACCAAAAACAGTCTGGGTTCGACTTTGACTTTGTTCGAGGTGCCATCCAATGCGGCGGCGGAAGTGCTTGCAGCGCTGAAGGGTAGACCGGCGCCAGCAGTGGAAGATGAAGCCGAAGAAGTCATCGCCGATCCGCTGGCCGACATTGAATCGCAGGCACTGGAGCGCATCAAGGACCGGGTCAACGAACTCGACTGGGACGATATGCAGCAACTGGTTGCTGGGATCCTGCGTGCCATGGGTTACAAAACTCAGATTTCACCGCCCGGATCTGATCGAGGCAAGGACATCGTTGCCTCACCCGACGGCTTTGGTTTCGAGCACCCGCGCATCGTCGTGGAGGTCAAGCACCGTAAGGGGCAGATGGGCAGCCAAGAAGTTCGCAGCTTTCTTGGTGGCCGCCACAAGGATGATCGCGGGCTTTACGTCAGTACTGGTGGTTTCACCAAGGACGCTCAATATGAAGCTGACCGCGCCTCCATACCGCTGGCAATGTGGACACTGGACCATGTCGTCCGCGCGCTGATTGAGCACTACGACGCCACCGACGCCGAGACCAAACGAGTCGTTCCGTTGAAGCGGCTGTATTGGCCTGCTTGACGCCATAGGGGTAACCAGTGGTATCTACTGACAACCTATCGAATGCTTCATTAGAAAGGTCGCTGGATTGCTGATAACGCACGTCTACGTGGAGCCCTCGACTAGCAGAACCGTGCGCACCGACGGACTAATAAGAAACTGATCAGTTGGGGCTGCATTCGTTCTCAGCGGCGACGTGGTCGTTTATCCAGATCGCGGTTCATCTGTTGCCGAAACACATAATTTTTTCTGGCTCGTACTTCCCACCTGAGCCAGACCCTTTGAAATAGGAAAACCGTATGACCAGTGCCCAACAACGTGCCGCCCTGCAACGTCAGATCTGGGCCATCGCCAATGACGTGCGTGGCGCAGTCGACGGCTGGGATTTCAAGCAGTACGTGCTCGGCACCTTGTTCTATCGCTTCATCAGCGAGAACTTCGTTGACTACATCACCGGCGGTGATGCATCGGTCGATTACGCTGCCATGGACGATGGCGAGCCGCTGATAGCCGCTGCCAAAGAGGACGCCATCAAGACCAAGGGGTATTTCATCTATCCCAGCCAGTTGTTCAGCAACGTGGTCGCCAAGGCCGGCACTAACGACAGTCTCAACACCGATCTGGCGAGCATCTTTGCCGCCATCGAGAGTTCTGCTAATGGTTACGCCTCGGAGCAGGACATCAAAGGCCTGTTCGCAGACTTCGACACCACCAGCAACCGCCTAGGCAATACCGTCGCCGACAAGAACAAGCGCTTGGCGGATGTGCTCAAGGGGGTGAGTAAACTGGAGTTTGGCAGCTTCGATGCCAGCCATATCGACCTGTTCGGCGACGCCTACGAATTTCTCATCTCCAACTACGCCGCTAATGCCGGCAAGTCCGGTGGCGAATTCTTCACCCCGCAGCATGTGTCCAAGCTGATCGCCCAACTGGCCATGCACAAGCAGACCAGCGTCAACAAGATCTACGACCCGGCATGCGGCTCCGGCTCGCTGCTGCTGCAAGCCAAAAAGCACTTCGACGCTCACGTCATCGAGGATGGATTCTTCGGTCAGGAGGTGAACCACACTACCTACAACCTGGCGCGGATGAACATGTTTCTGCACAACATCAACTACGACAAGTTCAACATCCAGTTGGGTGACACGCTGCGCCATCCGCACTTTGGTGATGACAAACCCTTCGATGCCATCGTTTCCAACCCGCCGTACTCGGTGAAGTGGATCGGCAGTGATGATCCCACGCTAATCAATGATGACCGCTTTGCCCCGGCCGGCGTGCTGGCGCCGAAATCCAAGGCAGACTTCGCCTTCGTGCTGCATGCGCTGAGCTACCTTTCCGCTAAAGGCCGCGCCGCCATTGTTTGCTTCCCCGGCATCTTCTACCGTGGCGGCGCCGAGCAGAAGATCCGCCAATACCTGGTGGACAACAACTACGTGGAAACGGTGATCTCGCTGGCACCCAACCTGTTCTTCGGCACCACCATCGCCGTCAACATCCTGGTGCTGTCCAAGCACAAGCTGGACACCACCACCCAGTTCATCGACGCCAGCGCGCTGTTCAAGAAGGGCACCAATAACAACCTGCTAGAAGACGCGCATATCGAGCGGATCATGCGGGTGTTTGATAGTAAGGAGAATGTCGATCACTTCGCGCTGTCAGTGCCGTTGGAAAAGGTGGCCGCCAACGATTACAACCTGTCGGTCAGCAGTTATGTGGAAGCCCGGGATATCCGCGAAGTGGTGGATATTGCAACGCTCAATGCCGAGCTGAAAACCACCGTCGCGCGGATTACCCGGCTTCGAACTGAGATTGATGCCATCGTCGCGGAGATCGAAGGTGAGGAGCTTGAGGCATGAGCAGCGTGAGCTTCTTGGATAAACTGCTGGATGGCGTTGCGGTGGAGTGGAAGGCGCTTGGCGAGGTGCTCGTTCGAACTAAAGGCACAAAGATCACCGCCGCAAAGATGCGAGAGCTTCATAAAGATGCTGCGCCGGTGAAAGTTTTTGCGGGCGGCAAAACAGTGGCGTTTATTAATTTTGAAGACTTACCCGCTAAAGATGTAAATCGAAATCCATCGATTATTGTAAAGTCTCGCGGTGTTATTGAGTTTGAGTATTATGACGGTCCGTTCTCTCATAAGAGCGAGATGTGGTCATATTATTCGGAATCGGGAAGGGCTCACATCAAGTATGTTTATTATTTCTTGAAAATTAATGAGCCTCGCTTTCAGGGCATTGGTGGCAAGATGCAAATGCCACAAATTGCAACTCCCGATACTGACAATTTCAGAATCCCTATCCCTTGCCCGGAGAATCCCAAAAAATCGCTTGAAATCCAAGCGGAAATCGTCCGCATACTGGATACTTTTACCGAGCTTACCGCTGAGCTTACCGCTGAGCTTACCGCTGAGCTTACCGCCCGAGAAAAACAATACAACTACTATCGCGACCAGTTGTTCGGTTTTGAAGAGATCAAAGGGGAGGTGGCGTGGAAGGCGCTGGGGGATATTGGCGAGTTTATTCGTGGGAAGCGATTTACCAAGGCTGATTACGCCGAAGAAGGCATTAGCGTCATCCACTACGGTGAAATTTACACCCGATATGGTGTGTGGGCCGATCACGCGTTTTCAAAGGTTCGAGGTGACATGGCTGGTTCGCTGCGCTATGCCGAGCCGCAGGATGTGATATTAACCGATGTTGGCGAAACCGTTGAGGATGTCGGCAAAGCAGTTGCGTGGCTCGGCGAGGAAAAGGTCGCCATCCACGACCACTGTTACGCCTTCCGGCACTCGATGAACCCGAAGTTTGTTTCCTACTGCATGCAGACGCAATCTTTTATCGCCAAGAAGGCAAAGTATGTGGCTAGGACCAAGGTAAATACCTTGTTGATCAATGGTTTTTCAAAAATTGAAATACCTGTGCCATATCCCGATGATCCTGAAAGATCGCTGGCGGAACAGGCTCGCATTGTCGCCATTCTGGACAAGTTTAACGCCCTCACCAACTCCATCAGCGAAGGTTTGCCCCGCGAGATCGAGCTGCGCCAGAAACAATACGAATACTACCGTGACCTGCTGTTGAGCTTCCCCAAGGCGGAAGAGGTGGCTGCTTAAGATGAACAAGACGCTGACCGAGATCGCCCAGCAGCTGAAAGACGCCAACAGGAAGGTGCAGCTGATCTACGCCTTCAACGGCACGGGCAAAACGCGCCTGTCGCGCGAGTTCAAGCAGTTGGTCGCACCAAAGGGTGAGGGCGAAGAGGCGGCTGATCCGCCAGGGTTGTGGCGCACCAAAATCCTGTACTACAACGCTTTTACCGAAGACTTGTTCTATTGGGATAACGACTTGGCGCTGGATGCGGAGCCCAGACTCCGGATTCAGCCCAACTCTTTCACGGATTGGGTGTTGAACGAGCAGGGGCAGGATATAAACGTTATCACGACCTTTCAGCGCTACACCAACGACAAGCTCACACCACACTTTAACGCAGAGCGCACGGAGAAAGATGAGGACGAAAAAGACGTCATCATCAAGGCCTTTTCGGAAGTAACTTTCTCGATGGAGCGTGGTGACGAGACAAATACGGGGAACATGAAGATATCCAAGGGTGAAGAAAGCAACTTTATCTGGAGTATTTTCTACACTCTGCTCGATCAGGTGATCAGCGTTCTCAATGTGCCAGAGCGTGGCGACCGGGAATCGAACGAGTTCGATCAATTGGAATTCGTGTTTGTCGACGACCCGGTGAGCTCGCTTGACGAGAATCATTTGATCCGGCTGGCCGTGGATCTCGCGCAGTTGATCAAATCAAGCGAGTCTGAAGTCAAGTTCATCATCACCACACACAACCCGCTTTTCTACAACGTGCTGCATAACGAGCTGAACAGCGATGATGGTAGTTACAAGAAAAAAAATTTTGAAAAGCACCGGCTGACAAAGCTTGACGACGGCACCTATCAGCTGACTCCCCAGCCCAATGACTCGCCTTTTTCGTATCATCTTTATCTGAAGGCGGAACTCGAAAAGGCCATTGAGACCAACCAGATGAGCAAGTACCACTTCAATTTCTTGCGAAACATCCTGGAGAAAACGTCCACCTTTCTTGGTTACAAGAAATGGGGCGATCTGTTGCCGAAAACAGATGATGGCAGAACCAACCCGTATGAAGCCCGGATCATCAACATTTCCAGTCATTCAAAACACGCGGGCGAAGAGGTCGCGGATCTGACCGAAGACGACAAGCGAGTGTTGATTTATTTGGTGCGCCATATCAACGAGATGTATCGCTTCGAAGCGAATGGGGGTTGAAGAATGCTCAACCCCGATGGCTCTGAGGACGAAGACATGAATGAGATCACCCGCCACAGCGATTACCGACAAGCGTTGGCCACCATCAAGCAGCGTATCCATACATACCAGAGCCGTGCAGTGCTGGCGGTGAATGCCGAGTTTTTGAACCAGCCGACGGTAGGGTAAATTGAGAGCGAGTTCGCACAGGGAAACGGGGGAATTCCAAGCAATGACTGACTACAAGACCATAGCCGAGTTGAAGAACTTCATCGTCCTCGACAAATACACCAAGGAATGGGAGGTCGCTGACAGCTACCAGAGCGAAGGTGATCTGGAGCGTGAGTTCATCCAGGATCTGGTCAATCAGGGCTATGAGCTCCCAGCCGGCCTGAAAACGGCCGAGGCGATGCTGGCCAATTTGCGCATTCAGTTGCAGTCTCTGAATCACGTCGAATTTTCGGACAGTGAGTGGGCGCGCTTCGTGGAAAGCTGGCTGGACAAGCCCAGTGACAGCATCGTCGACAAGACCCGCAAGATTCACGATGACCATGTCCATGACTTCGTATTCGATGATGGGCGCATCCAGAACATCTACATGCTCGACAAGAGGAACCTCGCCCGCAACAAGCTGCAGATTATCAAGCAGTTCGAGCAGTCTGGCAGCCAGGCCAACCGCTATGACGTAACGATCCTGGTAAATGGCCTGCCACTGGTGCAAGTCGAGCTGAAAAAGCGCGGAGTGGCGATTCGCGAAGCATTCAATCAGGTGCACCGCTATAGCAAGGAAAGCTTCAATACCGAGCATTCGCTGTTCAAGTATCTGCAGCTATTCGTCATCTCCAACGGCACGGATACGCGCTACTTCGCCAACACCACGCAGCGCAACAAGCATAGCTTCGACTTCACCATGAATTGGGCGCAGGCCGATAACAGCCCAGTCAAGGATCTGAAGGACTTCACGGCGACCTTCTTCCAGAGGCGCACTCTGCTCGATGTGTTGCTGACCTATTCGGTGTTCGATGTTAGCAACACCTTGCTGGTGATGCGCCCGTACCAGATTGCCGCCACCGAGCGCATCCTGTGGAAAATCAGAAGTGCCTCTCAGGCCAAGCGCTGGAATAGTACCGAGGGCGGCGGTTATATCTGGCACACCACCGGGTCAGGCAAGACCCTGACCAGCTTCAAGGCAGCGCGCCTGGCTACCGAGCTGGAGTTCATTGACAAGGTGTTCTTCGTGGTGGACCGCAAGGATCTGGATTACCAGACCATGAAGGAATATCAGCGTTTTTCGCCCGATAGTGTGAACGGCTCGGAGAGCACCGCCGGGCTCAAGCGCAATCTGGACAAGGATGACAACAAGATCATCGTCACCACAATCCAGAAGCTCAACAACCTGATGAAGAGCGAAGGTGACCTGCCGGTGTACAACCAGCAGGTGGTGTTCATTTTCGACGAGTGCCACCGTAGCCAGTTCGGTGAGGCGCAGAAGAACCTGAAGAAGAAATTCAGGAAGTACTACCAGTTCGGGTTCACCGGCACGCCCATCTTTCCGAAAAATGCGCTGGGAGCGGACACCACCGCCAGCGTGTTCGGCCGGGAGCTGCATTCATACGTCATCACCGATGCTATCCGCGATGAAAAAGTGCTCAAGTTCAAGGTGGATTACAACGACGTGCGTCCGCAGTTCAAAGCCCTCGAAACCGAACAAAACGAGAAGAAGCTCA
Organism: Paraburkholderia sp. RL17-380-BIE-A; assembly: GCF_046028085.1. NCBI lineage: Bacteria > Pseudomonadati > Pseudomonadota > Betaproteobacteria > Burkholderiales > Burkholderiaceae > Paraburkholderia > Paraburkholderia sp. RL17-380-BIE-A. The sequence continues at coordinate 26,287 of NZ_JARESQ010000025.1, read as the reverse complement.
GCGCCGCAGAAAACCGGCAGGCCTTGCTGCACCCCACGCGCGTCCGCGAAATCTCGCAGTACGTTCTGAGGCATTTCCGCCAGAAAACCCATCGCCTGCAGGGCGGCGGCAAGGGCTTCAACGCCATGTTTGCGGTGAGTAGCGTCGATGCCGCAAAAGCGTATTACGAGTCGTTCCAGAAGCTGCAGGAAGGCAGCGACAAGCCGTTGAAGATCGCCACTATCTTCTCGTTCGCGCCCAATGAAGAGCAGGATGCCATTGGAGATATCGTGGATGAGAGTTTTGAAGTGTCCGCGATGGACAGCAGTGCCAAGGAGTTTTTGAGCGCTGCAATTGGCGACTACAACACCCTGTTCAAAAGCAATTTCGGCGTGGACAGCAAGGGTTTCCAGAACTATTACCGCGACCTGGCCAAGCGCGTGAAAGACCAGGAAATCGATCTGTTGATCGTGGTTGGCATGTTCCTGACAGGCTTCGATGCGCCGACGCTGAATACCCTATTCGTGGATAAAAGTCTGCGCTATCACGGCCTGATTCAGGCCTATTCGCGCACTAATCGCATCTTTGATGCCACCAAGACTTTTGGCAACATCGTCACCTTCCGTGATCTGGAGCAGGCCACTGTCGATGCCATCACGCTGTTCGGTGACAAGAACACACGCAACGTGGTACTGGAGAAGAGCTACAAGGAGTACATGGCGGGCTTCACTGACGAGCTGATCGGGGAGGCGCGGCGCGGTTTCGTGGATGTGGTGACTGAGTTGGAGCAACGGTTCCCCGATGCCGCCAACATAGTCAAGGAGTCCGACAAGAAGGCCTTCGCCAAGTTGTTCGGCGAATATCTGCGTGTGGAAAACGTGCTGCAGAACTACGATGAGTATGCCAGCCTGAAGGCCTTGCAGAACGTCGACATGAACGACCCGCAGGCTGTCGAGGCATTCAAGGCTGATCACCATCTGGATGACGAGAAGCTTGCTGAGTTGCAGGTCATCCGCCTGCCAGCCGAGCGCACGATCCAGGACTATCGCTCCACCTACAACGATATTCGCGATTGGTTGCGACGTGAGAAAGCAGGCAACGAGAAAAGCGAGTCCACCATCGATTGGGACGACGTGGTGTTCGAGGTAGACCTGCTCAAATCGCAGGAAATCAATCTGGATTACATCCTGGAGCTGATCTTCGAGAAGAACAGGAAGGTCAAAGACAAGGCGTCCCTGGTCGAGGAGATGCGCCGGGTGATTCGTGCCAGCCTGGGCAACCGCGCCAAGGAAAGCCTAGTGGTTGACTTTATCAATCAGACCGATCTGGATCGGATTGGTGACAAGGCTAGCGTAATCGATGCCTTTTTCACTTTCGCCCAATCAGAGCAGCAGCGCGACGCGCAAGAGCTGATCAGCGACGAAGAACTAAATGAAGAGGCGGCTAAACGATACATCGCCACTTCACTGAAACGGGAATTTGCCAGCGATAATGGAACTGAGCTTAATGCCATCTTGCCAAAAATGAGTCCGCTTAATCCGAAGTATCTCAAGAAGAAGCAAGATGTTTTTCAAAAGATCGCCGCTTTTGTTGAAAAATTTAAGGGCGTAGGTGGGTATTTATAATGAAATAAGGGTACCCATAAAGACTATGGGGGCTGAGTGTCGACTGGAGCGCGGAATAGTGCGACTCTCCCGCCCTAGCCTCTTTAGCTATGCGTGATTTAAGCAATACTCTGAAAAATTCATCGCTTCGCTAAGATGCAGCTTGATTGACACTCAGCCCGAGTGACGCCGCCACGCAAAATTCTTCATAGCTGAAGTTCAAGCCAAGCCGCCGCAAGACTTCTCACCACGTGTCGCCGATGCCGCACTGGGCAGGCTTGAGCAGGTGGCCAAAACACTCGTGGGATGGCGCCGTAAGCGGGAGACGATTCGATCGTTCCAGGGCAAGTTCGAGCGCGGTGAGAGGCATCGTGATCGACGATAAAGTCGAAAGTGGTCGACGCCGCGCAAATCGCTCCATAACCCACGCCAGCATTAAGTGAGTTTTTTGATGGTAAACGTCGACGGTAAAACGTATGCCAATCATCGCAACTCCTTTTAACCGCGCGGTTTGTGAGACTTATTGACAATCGAATGGGGGAATGATTCGGACTGCTTCCGTCGTTCGGGGAGGTCCGGTTGTTCATGTTTTTCCATTCAAAAAGACATGAGGTTATTGTCCGCTCCGGTCTGCTGTGATCCGCGCAATGGTTAATAAAAATGCCGGTCTCGTCACCGATACCGGCATTTTTTCTTTGGACGACCTGTTCGATACCATCAAACCAGTTTGACGGTATCGGTTGCCGGAATACGTTCGAAGAGTCCCTATGCTCACAGACACGCGGTGGCGAGCGCTGAATCCGGCCAAGATGATCTGCAAGCCTGCCGATCTGCGGGAGCTACATGCGGCAGTGACGCCTTCAGGCGCGACAAACGGTTCGAGGCGACCGAGCCGCTAACGTCTGGTAAGTCGGCGGAGAAACACTTCTCACCGAATGCTTTCAGCTTGCTCCCAACTCAAGCATTGCTCGAGTACCTTCTAGACCGATGGCGCCAAAGCGGACACAGTAGGCCCGACCAAACGAGTGGCGGAGACTACGGCGATTGGCGACCTGACGGACCTTCACCCCATCACGGGCCATGCCTTGTCGCGTGCCGTATGGTGGCTTGTCGAGACGAAAGAGTCCGCGTGGTGAAAATCGTGACTCGTGCTGAAAAATCGGCCCCGGCGCGGCGGCACCGCGGCCGTTCAAGAACGTCCGGGCGCTGCCTGTTGGCTGCCCGGTGCGACGAGCAACACCAGGCACCACCCATTCCCGACTGAGGCTATTGAGGCAGTGGAACTTGTTTGCGTGCCGGGATTTTCTGAAGTGGTAGCAGATCCATAACGTCGCAGAACAAGGCGCGGTGCTTCCAGTCGTTTCTGTCGCCGACCACGTAGAAGCGACGTTTGGCGTGCGTCGCTGCGACGTTCAGGAGGTTGGGCTCCGATACCGTCCAGTTGCGAGCACCTGATCCCTCCGTATTGCCACCCAGCGCCATGATGACGACCGGCGCTTCCTTGCCTTGCATGGTGTGGATCGTGCCGGACACCATCTTGCTGCGAAGCATGCGCTTGAGATTTTTCTGGACCGCCTTGAAGGGCGTGATGACCGAAATGTCCTTGGCGGTAACACCATCTTCATGCAGCAGCGCGAGCAGCTCGCGTAGAGCCTGGCCGTCGGCGGGCACCCAGTTTCCTTCGGATGGACCGTTGGCTTGTATCCAACCTGTCGGCAGACTGGCGCGTGTTTCCTTGTCCGCGCGCGGTGCCATCGTTCCATACACCATCGCTCCATCATAGGCGATGCGGTTGGCCAACTCGTGCATGGGCCTGTCACAGCGACGATGCACGATCAGCGGCAGCCCCACCCAGGTTTTGCTGTCGGCCAGTCCCGTCATGCGCCCCCAAGGGGTGGCTTCGTCGGCCAGCGTCTGAGCGGGCTGATGGTTGGGGAGCCAATGTGACTAGACACAGTACCGTGTGCGCATGTGTTCCAGCACCGCATCGGATACGGTGACAATGGGCTTGAGTTGCAGCGGGTCTCCCACCAGCAACGCACGGCGGGACCGCCACAGTGCCCCCACCGCCGCCTGGGGCGAAGCTTGGCCGGCCTCGTCCACGAACAGCCAGCCGATCTCGCTGGCGCCCAAAGAACCAAATGAGCGAGCGAACGATGCGAAGGTGCTGCTCAGTACCGGCACGACCATGAACAGCGAAGCCCACGCCGAGCGAATGGCATCCCGTGAAAGCCCTTGGTAACGCGAGCCTGTCAACAGGCCGTTGATGAAATACAAGTTGGAACGCATCCGGGATGCCTCCAACTCGAAGAACGTCTGATGGAGCTTTAATGCTTGGATGAAGACGCGAGCACGTGCTTGCCGCCAACCTTCAATACGCCAAGGCTCGGCCAACTCAACGGCATTGCCACGAACGATGACACCGTCTTGTAACCACGCGAGCAGGTGGTCGGCCCGGCAGGTAGTTGCCAGTCCAGTGGCATCGCTCGTCAAGGCTTGCTCTTTGTCCTTCGATCGCTGAAGCGCGCGGTGCGCGTCGGCGATCTGCTTCTCCAAGCTCCCCCTCGATGCGTCGAGTTGCTTGGTCAGGCGTGCGATCCGCGCGAACTCGGCCTTAGCCAGATCACGCTAGCCTTCCAGTAACGCCTGCGTTGCATTCCAGTCGCGTTGAGTCCTCCACTGGCTGAACAAGTTCGCCAGGAAACCCGGTTTGCGGGTTTGGTGTTGCGCAAGTGCGTCTAGGCACTGCTTGAGTGCCGTGTTGGCGGGGCGGCTTTCCTCCGCATCCAAGCGCGAGAGCTGATTGACCGCATCGGTCAACTCCTGCTCGAGCGCGCGAAGTGCTTTGGACTTGTCGGCAATCGTCCTCCTAGTTTGGCAAATAGCCTGGATCAGCTCACGGATGCGATTGGCATCGGAGCATGCCTTATGCGCTTCCGCCTTGACCGCCTCGCAATCAGAGACGGCTTGCTGCCACAAGGCTTGACGCTCCTCCGAAGAACGAGTCGCGTTGACCTCGGCATTCGCGCCGAGCCACCCCAGGAAACCCTTTGGTCCTTTCTCTGTCGCGGGTGGCGCCCCATCGTCCTGATCGACGCCGCCCTCGTCGCTCTCCGCCCCTGTAGAACTATCGGAGAACAGGCCGTCCACGATGTTGTCGAGGTCCGTATCAGATTCGAGGTCGGTATCGTCTTCGGTTGCCGAGTCAGCCTTGCCTTCGCTGCCGGAGGGGCGTTGACCATAGAAGTAACGCTCGACGAAATTGGTCCGTCGCGTCCTGCTGCCCAATGGGCCGGAAATCAGCCGCCCAAGCGGGCTTGCCGGCAACCAGTTCCCCTAACTCGGCGAAATACTCGGCTTCGGGTAGCCAACTTTCGTCGATCTTGTCACGCTGGGGCAATTCGAGCGTGACGTTCTCCACAGCACCATTGTTGGACGAAGCAACCACGATCTCGAAGCCACACAGTGCTGGGTTTAGCTTGAAACAAGCCTGCTGCTTGCTACCGTCGTTGGCGGCTTCGCGTCCGTTGCTCATGAGCCCGTCGGAGGCACGGCGTAAGGTGGCAAGCACGTCGGCCCGGCTGGTGATGATGGCGGCAATCAAGTCGCGCAATAGGGTCGTCTTTCCGGTGCCAGGCGGGCCATTGACGCCTAGTAACCCCTTTCCATTGGCCAGAGTGGACAGAATCGTGTTGACGGCCAGTTGCTGGGAATGCACGAGGCCCAAATGATGCTCCGTAGGCCAGCAGCTGTCGGCATAGGCATCCGGGATCAGTCGGTCGATCAGTGGCAGCGATACATGGTGATCGTCCACGTGCAAACGCGGCTTGGGATCGTGCCGACGCAAATACTGATCCAACGGCTCACTTCTCACGCCCTTGCCGATGTTGTCGGCAACATCGGCAAGATCATCGAGCAGGAAACTGTTGAGCGGATCGTCCTCCGATTCGGGCTTGTCGGGATTCACGGGCTGGGAGCGAAAGCGAAATCGATGGCGATCCATGTCGCCAAAGAAGTCAGCTACGCCGAGAAACTGGAGAATCCATTGGGTCAGTTCGCGCAAAGCGTTGCTGGACACCTGTTCTTCGAGCAGCGTCTTCGCGTGGTCGCCGATGGTCTTTTGATCGTCCTCAAATCCTCGGGTCCAGTCCTTTCCGGCCAGCACCCGTCCCAGGAACCACACTTCACTGGAAAGCACGAAGCTGTCATCCACCAACCGGCCTTCCATGGTGAATTTTGCCGCGAACAGCGCCGATTCGCGGAACTGCGGCTCTCGATAGCCTTGATCGGCGCCATAGACTTCGTTGAGCTTGTTGGCCACGAGGCGACTGTCATACAGATGGGCAAAAAGCGTATGGCTCCATACGCGTCTCTTGGGTAAGCCCTGCTTGCTGACGACGCTTTCCGCTACCCACGGAACAATGGGGCGCTGGATGGGTGTGTCGTGGATGAACGCCTCGTATCGGCCGCTACGTTTTTTCAGCTTGGGTGCCGACTGTGGTTGCAGCAACTCGACGGCATGCCAATAACGGACGATGCTCTCTTGGTCCTTCAATATTTCTTCTCCTCAATAGCCACTCGGATCCCCTCAGTGATGGGCGAGGTCCGACGTTCAATTTGATGCATAGAAGCGGCATTGGCGCGTCAAACTTGAAGCCCTGAGTACCAAGAGTGCGCAGATCCAGAATAATCGCATGTCACGGCGATGGTTGGCGCGTTGACTCTTGCCGTGACTCTCTGGACCAGGTTGTGCACGTGCCTGCCATCTTCGATGCTGGTGGTTCACCGCCTGTACGTCACGAAGGGCGGTTCACCGACACGCCGCCCGGCCTTGCTACGGAGCTTCCATGCCACGCCTCAACCATGAGGGCCGCCTGCTGGCGAGGGGCATTCTTGTCTTGTCGCTGGCGATTGTCCTTGCCCGCGTTAGGGCGCAAGCCGGTAAAGCCGTCGCCGGCCACGTCACTTTCGGGAGCGGGTGTCCTAGCGTCCTTGGCTTGTCGTGAATCCTGGCGGGGACGCGACTGCGCCTTGGGCTTCATGGCCGTAACCTTCCAGCGAAAACAATTTCCCCCGCGCTGCGCGCATTCCTCGCGGGGCAAATTCTTTTTTCGCTTCCAGGTTCTCCACTGTGCTGCGATCGCAAGCGGTGCGGCCGGGCCTGCCAGTCAGCATCATCGTCAACCGCGACCTGGTGCTGCGGCCGTTCCAGCCAATGTTCGTCAACCGGGGGACTTCACAAGGAGCACGACACGCAAGCTGCGGCTGGGGCCTCTGCCCAAGACCGAAAGCATCAAGCTGACGTTCGCGTGTCCGGCTACTCTCAAGGCCGACCTCGACCGCCACGCGGCTATGCACGCGCAGACCTACGGCGAAGCGGTTGATGCGACGACGCTGATCTCCCACATGCCGAAGGCATTCATGGTAGGAGATCGAGGGTTGAAGAAGGGGGCAGGGGCTGATCTTCAGCAAGGATTTCGAATAGCCGTCGTTGTCGCAGCTTGGCTACTGCTGCCTCAAAACCACAAAATTTCAGTGTTATGACCTATTTCAGCAAGCGATGAAATAGGTTTTCTGGTGAAATTCGTGCGCGGATTTCAGAAAATGTGCTACTTTCAGCGCATGTTGAAAGAGGAATATTTGATGAAAGAGGCTGAGTCCCGTGCCGGCGAAGCACTGCGCAAGGTGCTTGAGAAAGTTCCGATCCTGCAGATCGAAGGCATCGACGCCGAAGTCATGTCCGGCGATTGGGAGCCGGACTTGATCGCGCGGCTGCTCGTTGACGGACGGCCGCACCTACTTATCTGCGAGTACAAGTCGAACGGGCAACCGCGATACGCCAGGTCCGCGCTGCTGGAGTTGCGGAACTACGTTGCGCACCGAGTCCCCGCGGCGACGCCCGTCTTCATTGCTCCCTACATCTCGCCGGCAGTGAGGCAGATGTGCGAAGAAAAGGGCGTCGGCTATCTCGACTTGGAAGGAAATGCCCGGATCGCGTTCGGTGGCGTGTTCATCGAGCGCGCAGTGGCGGACAAGCCGGTGGCCGAACAGCGCGAACTCAAGTCGCTGTTCAGGCCAAAATCTGCGCAAGTGCTGCGCGCCATGTTGCGTGAGCCGGGCCGAGCGTGGCGGGTCACCGAGTTGTCGGAAATTTCCGGAGTCAGCTTGGGACATGTCAGCAATGTGCGCACCGGCTTGATTGATCGGGAATGGGCACGCGCCTCGGACGATGGCCTGGTTCTCACGGAACCCGATGCACTGCTGGACGCCTGGCGCGAGAGTTACGCAGCACCAGCCGGTGAGCGGTTGCGCTTCTACACGCCACTGCATGGCAGCGCATTTGAAGATGCGGCTCGAAGCGCTCTGCGCGCGGACAACAGTCCTGGCTGCGCGACCTTCGCATCGTTTTCGGCCGCACAGTGGCTTTCTCCATATGCGCGCACTGGCTCGCATTACTTCTTCGCCGACGACGAAGGCCTGCGCAAGCTCAAGTCAGCGTTGAAGCTCACGCCCAGCTCGAAAGGGGAGAACGTGGTCGTCACTGTGCCGAAGGACTTGGGACTCCTCGCCGATACCGTTGAGCCAGCGCCAGGTGCGATCTGCACGAGCCCGGTTCAAACCTACCTCGATCTCTCCATTGCCGGCGAGCGTGGCGCCGAGGCGGCGAACCACTTGCGACAGGAACGACTCTCATGGCCCAAATGACACCTGCACAGGAACCGCAGTCGGCGGCCGAGTACGACGACCGCACGACTGCGGCGGTGAAGTCCGTGCTGATCGAAATCGGGCAGATCCTTGGCAGCTTCAAAGGCAAGTTCGCCATCGTCGGCGGCGCGGTTCCCTGGCTGCTGCTGGCCAGCGAGGACATGCCCCACGTCGGCACGCTCGACGTGGATGTCGGGCTGGACGCAGAAGCACTCGGCGATGGTGAGTACGCCACCTTGATCAGTGCGCTTCAAGGCCATGGATATGCTCAGCGCGAGGGGCTTCGGCGTTTCCAACTGGTTCGCCAGGTCCCCACGCGAGATGGCGGGGAAGCAATCGATGTCGTCGTCGATTTCTTGATGCCCCGCGACGCCGAGATCGTCAAGAACGATCCGCCGCTGATCAGCGACTTTGCCGTGCAGCGGGCGGATGGCGCCGATCTGGCGATGCGCTTCTATCAACTCGTGGCGGTGACAGGGGCGATGCCGGATGGCGGGACAAACCGCGTGGAGATCGCGGTATGTTCCATCCCGGCTCTGCTGGCGATGAAGGGCCACGCACTGGCGGGCCGCTACAAGCAGAAGGATGCCTACGACATCTACTACTGCGTGCGGAACTACCCCGAGGGGATCGACGCGCTGGCACGGGAATGTCAGCCGCTCCTCGTGCATCCAAGCGGCGAACGTGGTTTCCGCTACATCGCCGAGAAGTTCGACACCTTCGAGGGATACGGGCCGACCTGTGTGAGGCGCTTCGTCGAAGACACGCATGCGCTGGGTGATCGTACGCCCGAGCAGTGGCAGCAGGATGCCTTCGGTCAGATCGACGCGCTGTTACGCGCTATGACGCTGCGAGCTTGAATCGTACCCAATGGACTACGCCCAACTTCGCTCGCTGTTGGCTCCGCTCATCATGGCGTTAAAAGACGCCGGCACGCATACCATGCTGCCGACGCTTTGCGAGGAATTGGGGTTGCCCGTGCCCGCCACTGAAGGCTCCAAGCGTGACCGCATGACCTCTAGCTTCGAGGCGACCGCCGACGCTGATCTGCCTGTGGTTGCACGCAAGCTGTTGGTTCGCCATCCACCCAATGCCACGACGCGCAACCAGATTCAGGACATTCTCTGGAGTGACAGCGGGTGTCCGCCGATCCCGAAACGGTATCGGCGCGAGGTCGCTCGAAGACTCAACAGCGAAGAGCTGTATGGGGATGCTCGCAGATTCGATGATCTTCTGGAGCGGTTGTGGATCTTGGATGCCGATGACTGGCTTAATTTGCTGGGCGGCAAGCCCAGCGGGTTGCGTGCGGACATTCAGCAGCACGTCCATCGGAATCCGGAGGACTGGCCTGCTGAAACGCTGTTCGACCAGTTGGGCGCCTATGACGCTTCCGATGGGCGCTTTGCGCTGTTTCTTGAGGGGCTGGCTTCGGCCGACGTGCGACCCCACGAGGCAGCGCAACGCCACTTCGTTGCTTGCGTCAACGAGTCGCTGCGCAATTGCGGTGTCGAGCTGCGCGAGACGGATTCGGAGGGAGGTTACCCGATTTTCTCGATGGTCTCGTTGCACGCGGCGGTCAAAGGCCGCCCGAAGAATCTCATCTTCGCCTCTCACGACAAGCCTGACCTACGTTTCCGCGACGCGCTGGACAACGACGTCGAGATCGTCACCAATGCCGATAAGGTGCTTGTTTATGACCGTCCCATCGGCAACGACGGACTGCGCTGGAATGACCTACAGCAGTGGTGGGGCGATACCGAGCGGATTGCCGATGCCACGCAGGCCAAGCGCTCGCTGTACGCACGTCTCAGGGCCAGCTTGCCCCGCAATTCCCCGCCGCAGTCCTTGCTCTTCGATGCCTTCTTCGAGGGCTTCCGCGGTGCCGTGCCGAACCTGCCCGCACTGCTGCCGGAAGTATGGCTTCTCTGGGACCCACGCACGGTCAAGGAGCGGGGGCCGGATGCGCTGCTGCGCTTTCGCATGGACTTCCTGTTGCTGCTACCACAGGGCGTGCGGGTCGTCATCGAAGTGGACGGCAAGCACCACTACGCGGACGGCGCCGGGTGCGCCGACGTGCAACGCTATGCGCAGATGGTCAAAGGCGACCGCGAACTCAAGCTTGCGGGATACGAAGTCTTTCGCTTTGGTGCAGCGGAGCTGCAGGCAGCCACAGCCAAGGCGGATGTGAAGGCCTTCTTCGAGGCCCTGTTCAAGCGCTACGGTATTCCGACGACCTGACCACACAACCTCGTGCTAACACTGGCAATTCCTTGGAGACCAGCGCAGAAGAGCCTGAAGTCTTGCTGCCTATTCGGTATGCTTGAAGCTGATTGATGATGGGTCGGCGCTTCGCAAATTGTCCCGAATCCCGCGCCAGAAAGAGCATCTTTTCCTGACGGTGAAAGCAACGGTAAAGACCCATGTCGGTCACTGCAAATTCCTTTAACCATGTTGACTTGCGAGTCTCGTTGATGATCGAGTGGGGGAATGATTCAGACTGCTCCCCGTCGTTCGGGGAGGTCCGGTTTTCCATGTTTTTCCATTCAAAAAGACATGAGGTTATTGTCCGCTCCGGTCTGCTGTGATCCGGGCAATGGCTGATGAAAATGCCGGTATCGTCACCGATACCGGCATTTTTTCTTTGGACAACCTTGTTCGATACCATCAAACCAGTCTGACTGGTACACGTTCGAAGAGTCCCTATGCTCACAGACACGCAGTTGCGAGCGCGGAGAGACACTTCTCACCGAATGCTTTCAGCTTGCTCCCAACCTCCGCCCAAAACCTTGTACAACGTCACAAGATTGGCCTGCCGGGACAGCGTATCGGTCGCGAGTTGCTGCTGCGCGGTGTAGAGCGTGCGCTGCGCATCGAGGAAGGTCAGAAAGCTGTCCGTACCCGCCTTGTAACGCGCTTCGGCCAGCGTGTAGTAACGCTGCGAGGACGTGACGTAGTCGCGATCCGCCTGCACCTGATCGATGTAGGTGGCGCGTGCGGTGAGCGCATTAGATACTTCCTTGAAGGCCGTCTGGATCGTGTTTTCATAGTCGGCGATCTCGATCTGCTTCTCGATTTTCGCAACATCGAGCGATGCCTTGTTGCTTCCGTAATCGAAGATCGGCATCGACACGCTCGGCGCGAATGCCCATGCTCCCGTGCCGGCCTTGAACAAACCCGAGAGCGTCGAGCTCGACGTGCCGGCCGTCGCCGTCAACTCGATCTTCGGGAAGAACGCCGCGCGCGCGGCGCCGATGTTGGCGTTCGCCGCTTTCAACGCATGCTCGGCCTGCACGATGTCAGGACGACGGGTGAGCAACAGGGACGGCACGCCCGCGCCGATGTCGGCGAACATGGACTCGTCGTCGAATGAGCGGGCAGGCGGCAGGTCGTCGGGAATCGGCGCGCCGAGCACAGCGACCAGATTGTTGCGGTCTTGCGCGACGGCACGACGGTAAGCCGCCAGGCTGGCCTTCGCGCTCGCCAACGAATTCTCGGCTTGTTGCACGTCGAGCAGGGAAGAGTTGCCCAACTCCTGAACACGCTTCGTGACCTCGTAGGTCGACTGATCCGCCTTGACCGTGTCTTCGGTTAATTGCAGCAGGCGTTCATCGGACAGCAAGGTCAGGTAGTCGGTCGCCACCGTCGCGATCAAACTGATCTGCGTGCTTTGGCGCGACGCGTCCGTGGCGAGATAGTTTTCCAGCGCCTGACGCTTGAGGCTGCGCAAGCGTCCAAAGAAATCGATTTCCCACGACGTCGTGCCGACATTGAGATCGCTGACACTGCTCGTCACGCCTTGGGTTCGCTCCCGAGTCAGGCTGCCGCTCGCGCTGATCGACGGCGCAAGCGCGGCGCGCGTGATCCGGTATTGCGCTTCGTACTCGGCGACGTTCAACGCCGCCACGCGCAGGTCGCGATTGTTCGCCAACGCGATGCCGATCAACCGCTGCAGACGTTCATCGCGAAAGAAGCTTTGCCATGCGGTATCGGCGGCCAGCGGCGGTGTGACGCCCGTGCTGCTCGCGCTCGTCGAACTCGCCGCGGCGCTCGTGCTTTCGTAGCCATCGCCGTGCGGATACGCCACCGCCACCGGCGCGGCGGGCCGTTCATAGTGCGGATCGAGCGTGCAGCCCGCGAGCAGCGCGAGCGCGAGCGCCGCTGCACAGGCACCGAGTTTGAGTCCCATCATTCAACACCTTCCTGTTGCTTGGTGTCGCCGTGCTCGCCGAACAGGCGTCGCACGACGACGAAGAAAACCGGCACGAAAAAGATCGCAAGGAACGTGGCGGCGATCATCCCGCCCATCACGCCGGTGCCGATTGCATGACGGCTCGCCGAGCCGGCGCCCGTGCTGATCACGAGCGGCAGGACGCCGAATATGAAGGCGAGCGAGGTCATCAGAATCGGCCGCAACCGCAACCGCGCGGCCTCGACGGTGGCTTCGATCAGCCCGCGCCCCTGCGCCTGCAGATCCTTGGCGAATTCGACGATCAGGATTGCGTTCTTGGTGGACAAGCCAATGGTCGCGAGCAGGCCGACCTTGAAATAGATGTCGTCGGAGAGCCCGCGGATATGCGCGCCCAGCACCGCACCGAGCACGCCGAGCGGCACCACGAGAATCACCGCGATCGGAATGGACCAGCTTTCATACAGGCCGGCAAGACAGAGGAACACCACGATCAGCGAAATCGCGTAAAGATAGATCGCTTGCGAGCCGGCAATGCGCTCCTGATACGATTGCCCGGTCCAGTCGATGCTGTAGCCCGCGGGCAGTTTCTTGACGAGCGCATCGACCGCGTCCATCGCCTGGCCGGTGCTTGTATTTGCACCGGTTTGCGCGGTCATTTCCATTGCCAGCGTGCGATTAAAGCGCTCGATCTGCGGCGGCCCGAAGGTCCATTTGCCGGTGGCGAAGGCGGAGAAGGGCACCATCTCGCCGTCGTAGCCGCTGGTGGTTGAACTGCTAGTTGAGCTGCTGGTCGAGCTGGTGCTCGTCGAAGTGGTGCTGCCCGAACTGCTCGTGGTGCTCGAGCGCACATACCATCGGCCGATGTCCGACGGCATCATCCGGTATGGAGCGTCGGCCTGGACGTAGACCTTTTGAATGCGCCCCGTATCGACATAGTTGTTCACATATGAAGAGCCGAACGCCGTCTGCAACGTGTCGTTCACATCGGCAATGGAGAGCCCGAGCGCGCTCGCCTTCTCACGGTCGATATCGACATGGAACTGCGGCGTGTCGTCGAGACCGCCGGGACGCATGCCGGACAACGCGCTGTCTTTGGCCGCGAGCGCGAGCAGTTGCTGGCGCGCGGCCATCAGCTTGTCGTGGCCTTGGCCCGCGCGGTCTTCCAGTTCGAAGTCGAGGCCGCTCTGTGTGCCGAGTTCCTGAATGGCCGGCGGATTGAGCGCGAAAATCTGCGCGTCGCGCGTGGCGGCGAAGTGCATGTTGGCGTGCTGGATGAGTGCCGCCGCCGAGCCGTCCTTGCCGCGCCGGGTGCTCCAGTCCTTGAGCTTCACGAACGCCAACGCGTTGTTCTGTCCGGAACCGTTGAAGCTGAACCCGGTCAGTGCGATGATCTTGTCGACCTGCGGAAGCCCGAGATAGTACGCTTCGACCTTCTTCACGGTTTCCAGCGTCTGCGCGGCGGGCGTGCCGACCGGCGCGGAAATCGAGGTGATGATGATCCCCTGATCCTCGTCGGGCAGGTAAGACGAAGGCAGCTTCATGAAGAGGAGTGCCACGACGCCCGCGATCAACACATAGATCACCATGTAGCGCATCGGATTGCCGATCACGCGCGAGACCGCCGAGTCATAGCGATCCGTGCCGCGCGCGAGCACGCGGTTGAACCAGCCGAACACGCCGCGTTTCGCGTGATGCTCGACGTCGTTACGCCGCAGCAAAGTGGCGCACAGCGCCGGCGTGAGCGTCAGCGCGAGGAACACGGAAAGCAGCATCGCCGCGACGATCGTCACGGAAAACTGCCGGTAAATCGCGCCCGTCGAGCCCGAGAAGAACGCCATTGGAATGAACACGGCGATCAGCACCGTCGTGATGCCGACCAGTGCGCCCGTGATCTGCTTCATCGCCTTGCGCGTGGCTTCGACCGGAGACAGTCCTTCTTCGGCGATCAACCGCTCGACGTTTTCGACGACCACGATGGCGTCGTCCACCAGCAGACCGATTGCCAACACCAGCCCGAACATCGACAGTACGTTGATCGAAAAGCCGACCACCGACATCACCGCGAACGTGCCGAGCAGGGCGACCGGCACGACAATGGTCGGAATCAGCGTCGCGCGCAGGTTCTGCAGGAACACGTACATCACGACAAAAACCAGCATGACCGCTTCGATCAGCGTCTTCACCACTTCTTCGATCGAGATCCTCACGAACGGCGTGGTGTCGTACGGATAGTCGACCACCACGTTGCGCGGCAATTGCCCGCTCAGTTCGTCGAGCTTGGCGCGCACGGCTTTCGCGACGCTCATCGCATTCGCGCCGCTCGCGAGCTTGACCGCGAGCGAGGCCGCCGGCGCGCCGTTCAGGCGCGAGTCCGTGCTGTAGTCGTCGCCGCCCACCTCGACGCGCGCGACGTCCTTGAGCATGACTTTCGAGCCGTCGCTATTTACACGCAACAGGATCGCGCCGAACTGCGCGGGCGTGGTGAGCAGGCTCGATGCGGAAATCGTCGCGTTGATGGCCTGCGTTTTCGTGGACGGCGAGCCGCCAATCTGGCCCACCGAGAGTTGCACGTTCTGATTCGTGATCGCGGTAGTAACGTCGGCGGTGGTGAGCCCGACTGCCTGCAACTTCACCGGGTCCAGCCAGATGCGCATGGCGTGTTGCGCGCCGAACAGCGTGACGTCGCCCACGCCGTTGATCTGTGTGAGCGGGTCCTCGATCTGCGTCGCGATGATATTGCCCAGATCGATGGAATTCATGCTGCCGTCGCTCGACGACAGCGACACGATCATCAGGAAAGCGTTGGCCGCTTTCGCGACCTGCACGCCTTGCTCCTGAACCGTCTCCGGCAGCGACGAACTGGCCTGCTCGACCTTGTTCTGCACTTGCACCTGCGCGATATCCGCATTGGTGCCCTGCTGAAACGTGAGCGTGATGCGCGCCTGTCCCGACGAACTGCTGGTGGACGACATATAGAGCAGATGGTCGATGCCGCTCAGCTTCTGTTCGATCACCTGCGTGACGGTCGTGGCGATGGTTTCGGCGGAGGCGCCCGGATAGGTTGCCGTAATTTGCACGGAAACCGGCGCCACGCTCGGATACTGTTCGACCGGAAGCGTCTCGATGGAAGCACCGCCGATCATCATGATGACGATGGCGATGACCCACGCGAGGATCGGTCGGTTGATAAAAAATCCTGCCATGAGAATCTCGCTTTAACTATGGGCTGCCGACGTGTTGTCCGCGGTGGCGGGCGTGGCCGAGGTGCCCGATGTGCCGGGGCTTTCGACGGGCTTGACGAGCGAGCCGGTGCGCGCTTTCTGCGAGCCCGCGACGATCACGCGATCGCCCGCTTTGAGGCCGCTCGTGACGAGCCAGTCGCTGCCCGATGCGGTGTCGGCCGTCACGGTTCTCTGCACGACCTTGTTGTCGGCGCCGACGGTGAGCACGCTGGCGGAGCCGTCCGACGCACGCGAGACCGCGAGTTGCGGCACCGTGATTGCCTGCTGGTTCACGCCTTCTTCGAGTCGCGCGCGCACGAACATGCCGGGCAATAACACGCCGTCCGGATTCGGGAATACGCAGCGCAAGGTCACGGACCCGGTGGTGGCGTCGACGGTGATATCGGAGAACAGCAGCTTGCCGGGCTGCGCATAGGTGCTGCCGTCTTCCATCACCAGATGAACGACGGCGCCGTCCGTGCCGGCCTGCTGCAATTGACCGCTCGCGAATTCCTTCTGCAGACGCAGCCAGTCCGCGGAGGAGCGTGTGACGTCGAGATACATCTCGCTCGTCGCCTGCACCGTTGCGAGCGCGGTGGTCTGCTCGGCGGTCACGAGCGCGCCTTCGGTCACGCTCGATTTGCCGATGCGGCCCGCAATCGGTGCCACCACCTTTGTGTAGCCGAGATTGATCGCGGCGGTCTTCAACGCGGCGCGGTCGGCGACGACGTCGGCTTTCGCCTCGTCCAGCGCGGCGACGGCGTCGTCGTAGTCCTGGCGGCTCACGCCCTGGATCTTCGAGAGTTCGGCGTAGCGCGTGGCCTTGGTCTGCGCGGCGCTCGCCGTCGCCACTGCTTTGGCCAGCGTGCCGACCGCCTGGTCATAGGCGGCCTGATAACTGGACGCGTCGATCTGATACAGCACGGCGCCGGACGCGACCTGCGAGCCCTCGGTAAACAGGCGTTTTCTGACGATGCCTTCGACTTGCGGCCGGACTTCGGCGACGCGAATCGCCGAGAGCCGTCCGGACAATTCGGTGCTCGACACAACGGTATGCGGCGTGATGGTCTGGACGCTGACTTCGGGGACCGTCTGCACGGGTCCATGAGACGCTTCGTCGCCGCAACCGGACAACATGAATGTGGCAACGGCAACGGCCGCCGCGAGTAGCGTGAACGCCGGCGCGCGCGGTGACGGCTCAACCGCGATGGTGAGAGTGGGCATGCTGTGAGCATCCTTCGACTGGATTTCGAACAAGGTCCGTCTGGCGCGCGCCGTTCGCTCGCGAAAGAGCCCGCGCAGCGCTGCGCCAACGGCAAGATGGAGCCCAGCATAGAGACCAACGTCTTACGGTGGCTTAGACAGGGATTACGACTTGTAACGGAGCGCGGCTTGTGGGGTGGGGGGATGGGATGGGAACGTGATGCCGTGCGCAAGACACTCGAACTGGCCGCGCCGCCGTAATAAACTGTAAGCGTGGCTAAGAACCCGCAACCCTCGGCGTCGCGCGATTCGATATATTTCGACCCAGTGGCTGGCGCGCGGGAATGCCGTCCGTCAACTCTCCTCATCGATCAGGGCCCAGCCATGCCAGACACGCCCATCCAGGTTCTACTGGTCGACGACGACGCCGACCTTCGCGACCTGCTCCGAACGTTCTTTCAGCAACGCGGCATCGAGATGTCCGTGCTGCACGACGCCAATCATTTGAGCCGCCGGCTTGAACGTGAGCGGCCCTCGATCATCGTGCTCGATCTGATGATGCCGGGCATCGACGGACTGAGCGCGCTCAAGCAATTGCGCGCCAATGGCGACGCGATTCCCGTGATCATGCTGACGGCACGCGCCGACGGCGTGGATCGCGTGGTCGGTCTCGAACTCGGCGCCGACGACTATCTCGGCAAGCCGTTCATGCCACAGGAACTGCTTGCGCGTATTCATGCGGTGCTGCGCCGGCATGCCCAACCGGCGCTCGCAGCGGCGTCGCCGGTCGAAAAGCGTGAAGCACTCCGCTTCGGCCGCTTCAGGCTCGATTTCGCGAGCCGCACGCTATTTCGAGGTGACGAGCTGCTCAAGCTGACCGGCGGCGAATACGCGTTGCTTGAGGTGCTTGCCCAACATCCGATGGAAACGCTGTCGCGCTCGAAGCTAGTCGACCTGCTGCACGGTCCCTATTCGGAAGTGACCGAGCGCGGTATCGACGTGCCGGTGTGGCGCCTGCGCCGTCTGCTCGAAGACGATCCGGCCAATCCGCGCGTGATTCAGACGATACGTGGCACCGGCTACATGTTCGTGCCTGGCGGCAGTGACGATGACCAATCCCTTTAACACGCTGTTCGGCCGGCTCTCGTTGATGACGGTGAGCCTGATCGTGCTGGTTCACATTACCGCCCTGTTGCTCGTGGACCGTGAGCGCGGCCAGATCGACACGGCTCACGCGCAGCGCGCTCTGCTTCTCGCAGTTCAGGCAGAACATGACGGTACTCTGGCCGCTTCGCACGTATCGGCGATACTCGGCGTGTCGTATGTGAAAGCGAACGACGCGATCGCGTCAGGCTGTCCCGCGCCGTGCGAGAACACCTCGGGTCCGTTCGAACGCGACTTGCGGGCGAAGTTGCCGCCTGGCAGCCAGGTGGTGTCCAACGCCGACGATGGCACGGTGTGGGTGCACTACGCGGGCAATCCGGATTGGATCAAGCTGCAGAATTCGATGTTGCCGGCGCGACGCTTTCTCGGTGCGTCGGCGATGATGCTGATCTTTGCGGTGATCGTCGCGTTGGTTGCTGCGTGGCATTTGCAGCGGCCGTTGCATCGGTTGGCGCTCGCGGCGCGTGAGTTCCGCGTGGGCCATCGCGCGCCGGTTGTGGAGGCGAGCGGTCCGCGCGAAGTGAAGGAGTTGATCGGCGACTTCAACCAGATGGTGCACGAACTCGCGCAAGCCGAGCAGGAGCGCGCGGTGATGCTGGCCGGCGTGGCGCACGATCTGCGCGCGCCGATTACGCGTATGCAGGTGCGCGCGGATCTGCTGCCCGACGAAGCGAACCGTCGCGGCTTCTTGCGCGATGCGGAGTCGTTGTCGCGGATCGTCACGCAGTTTCTGGACTTTGCGCGTGAGACGGCCGACGCTTCACCGCGCACCCACGTCGATGCGCATTGCCGCCGCCACTACGGCGACAGTCTCGCTGACGATGCACTCGTGCGTCTGAATCTGCGCGCCGGTGACGGCTTCGAGTTGCCGCTCGTCGACCTCGACCGGATTCTGACGAATCTGATCGAGAACGCGCTGACGTACGGCGAACCGCCGGTGGAAATCTCGACGTCACGGGAAAACGGCCGCTTCACGCTCGTGGTGCGCGATCACGGCAGCGGCATACCTGGCAACCAGCTCGACCGCGCGCTGCAACCCTTTGGGCGGCTCGACGAAGCGCGCGGCGGCGATGCCCATTGCGGCTTGGGCCTCGCGATCGTGCGGCGTCTGGTGCGGTATAACGGTGGCGAGTTTCATGCGGATAACGCGCCCGACGGAGGGTTCGTGGTGTCGATGACGTTTCCGCTGTAGTCGCAGCGTGGCGACGGGCAGCATGACGAATTGTCAGAGAAGCAGCCCAGGCAGGAGCGGGCGTACCTCTCTTACGGATAGTCACTGAAGCGCGAGGTGGGTTCGTTGACCGTCGAAGCCGGTGTATAACCTGGCACATTCGCGCGAAACTGATCGAGCAGCCCGTTATCCACCTGCGAGAAACCCTTGAGCTGAAGTTGCATCAACACACGCGTACCGGTGCTCGGCGACGTGGTCGAACTGGTGGCGTTGGTGTACTTTTCGAACGCGACGCCCAATGACCAGCAATCCGCGTCGTACTGAAATCCCAGCAATCCTGCGATCAGGCGGTGCGTACTCATGTCGTAATTCACCCGGGCCACACTCACCACGTTGCGCGCGAGTGGCCATTGCTCCGACACGATGAACTGGTTGACCGGCTGATAGTCGAGCGTACTGTTAGCCCGCGTATAGCGATACGCGACGTTCAACACCTCGCGCGCCCCCGGCGCCCAGCCGAAGCCGGCCTCCGCATGGGTCAGGTAATGGTTGGCCTGGCTGTACTCCACCGCCTGTTCGGTCGTGAAATCCGGCCCCACCTTGTACGAAGCGCCCACGATCACGCCGGTACGAGCGACCGTACTGGCCGCGTCGTCCGTCTGCAGGGTCACGCGCGGGGTGCGGAAGTCGTACTGCTGCGCGAGGATGAAACGGGCGCGCTCGTCGCCGCTCGCGGGATCGATGAAACGCGTGGTCAGTGCGGCGGTGACGCGATTGGCGTCGGACACCCGGTCGTTGCCGACGAAGCTGTTGGGCATGAACAATTCCGTGAGCCCGAAATCGGCCGTTGCCGTATCGAACAGCGGCACGAACGATTGGTCGCGATACGGCGTGTAGACATAGAAAAGCCGTGGTTCGAGGGTCTGTATGTACGATTGCCCGAAAAGCCGCACGCTGCGCTCGAACCGCATGCCCGAGTCGAGGCTGAAGGTGGGTACGTTCACACTGAACGACTTCGGCTCCCCGGCGGGCACGTCGGTACCGATCGAGGTCAGGTCGTAGGCTGCGAAATGCCACGCGAGCTTCGGCGTGATGAACCAGCCTGGGCGCTCGATCGGATAGCTGACGTAAGGATTGAACACGAAGCGGTTGCCTTGCGTCATATCCGACGATGAGATCGTGAAACGTGTCGCGTCCGCTTCGGCGCCGAAGTCGAATCCGCCCACGTCGTAGCGTGCGTAGTGCACGTTCACCTGCGGTTCGCGGTTATAGGTCGAGTCGCTCGAGAAAGTCTGCCAGCGCTGTTCGCGGGCCAGCACGCTCCACGGACCGTTGCTGTAGGTGAGGCCCGCCTCCTGTTGGTAGAGCGTGGTGGAGCCGGTTGGAAACGCCACACCCGAGGCCAGATCGGTCGACACCGTCGAGTCCGACACGCGGTTGTAGTTCACGTAGGCGTTCAGACCGGAACCGAGATTCCAGTTCTGATTCAACGCAATCGAGTAGCGTTGTGTGCCGGTAATCGCATCGTGCGGCAGCCATGCGAGAGATATCGTGCCCGAATCGCCCGGCTGCATATAACGGTAGTCGGCGGTCAGCATCTCGCCTCGACGCGACATGATGCGCGGCGTGAGCGTGAGGTCGTAATTCGGCGCGAGACTGAAGTAGTACGGCAATGCGACGTCGACGCCGTTGGTGGAACTGACCGAGAACGTCGGCGGCAGGAAGCCGCTGCGGCGGGCGCCGGACAATGGAAACGACAGCCATGGGCTCGCCAGCAGTGGCACGCCCTGAAAAAACAGCACGCCGTAGTGCGCGATGCCTTCGTCGTTGCCATTGTCGATATCGAATTCGGATGCCTTCAGATACCACGCCGGCGCGGACTCGCATTGGCAGGTGCTGTATGTGCCGCGATAAACGATGGTACGTTCGTTATCGACCACATCCGCGCGCTCGGCGCTGCCCCATCCGCCGCTGAGATTGAACCTGTACTTCGGCACGCTGATATAGCCGTGGTTTGCCTCCACATAAAAATGCGCGTCCGGCCCGTCGAATACGTTGCCGTTGTCGGCGAGGCGCACATGGCCGTAGGCGTCGACCTTGTCGCGGTCGACGTCGTAATGCAGCGCGTCTGCCTCGACAATCGACGCCGGGCGCCGCAACTGCGCGTGTCCTTTCAATGAGACGTCGGTGCCGGTCGTGGTGGTCATCGAATCGGCTATCGCCGAGGTGACGGGTTTGTCGCCCGGCCGCAGGGGATGTTCGCTCAATTGCGGCGCGAGGCGCAGGCCCCAGATGCCGTCGGGCGATTCGGGCACCGCTGCGGTGCCGGCCAATTGCGCGTAACCGGCAAGTGGCGCGCATCCTGCCGCGCATAGCACGAGAGGAACGAGCGGCCGCAAACGTAGACGCTGAAATACACGGCGTAGTATCAAGACAGGTAATGCCCGGAAAGGAGGAGGGAGGCTGCGATTCGGCGTGGTGAAGAGGAGCCCGGGCATGCGCCCGGTCGAACAGCGTCATGCGCGGGTGGATAGACCGGGCTTTACTGAAGCGTCATGTCGTTCGAGCGGGGCTCGCTTACACCCGCTGCGCCGCCGAGCGCCTGCAGCAGATAGGGAATCTGCCCGGCCGGCAACGAAAACGACAACCCCGCGCTGCCGGATAGCCGGAAGCGGATCACCACCATCTCCATACCGTTGAGCCGACCGACTTCCCAGCCCTGGCAGTGCAACGCGAAGCCCATGTCCTGATCGTTATGAATCACGCGGTCGGCGTGCTCGATGGCATTCGGCAGGGCGACCAGCAAGTCGTTGAGTACCGAGCGATGCAACGCAGCGGTGGGCTGATTGCCGTGAATGAGCAGGTATTGACCATCCGCCGTCAACTGCATGTCGGTAATGGAATTGAGCATGAAGGTCGACGAATCAGACACGGTTCGGTTCCTCCAGTCCTGGCGTTGTCCGGCTCGCGGCTTGACGATCCGCCGTGTTCGCGATGTTCGCCGCGCTGCCGGGCACCTCGCGTGGAGTGAGCAGCGACGCCAGAGCCAGATGGATCGAGAAGATCGGCGTTGAGCTGGCACGCAGGACCGCCGCCAGAACGGTGGGTGAAAGATATTCAATCATGATCGCTTCTCCAAATCGCGTTTCGCAGGTAGCGGAATCGACAATTTGACGATAGCAGCGCACGCCGGCCGCCGGGTTACACGCGCCCTACGCTTCCTTGGGTTCTGTAACGCTTTATTTCGACGCACGGTCTGCAAAGCGAATGCGCCTGCCCAACGAGCAGCCTACGCACGTTAGCAACCCTAATGTACGGAAAGTTTTCAGTAACGATCCAGGGCAATCACGTCCCTATACTTCGCGCTTTCCAGAGCCGAGGCACGTCGTTTCGAATGCAGCGCTCGCATGCTTTCTCGTTGTCGCGCGATGCATCAGGACTGAAACCCAAGATGAAACTTCAAGTATTAACGAGCCGTTTAGGCGGCGCGCTCTCGCTCGCCGGCATTACGCTGACAAGCGGGTCCGCCCAGGCCGCGCAGCCTTTCGTGGTGCAAGACATCCGCATCGAGGGACTGAAACGTGTCGAGGCCGGCACGCTGTTCGCCTATCTACCGATCAAGCAGGGCAGCATGTTCAGCGACGATAAGGCTTCCGAAGCGATCCGCGCGCTCTATGCCACCGGCTTCTTCAACGAGGTGCGGATCTCGACCGAGGGCAATGTCGTGATCGTGTACGTGCAGGAACGTCCGGCCGTCGGTACGATCGACTTCGCGGGTATTCATGAATTCGACAAGGAAAACCTCACCAAGGCACTCGGTTCGGTCGGACTGTCGCAGGGCCGCTATTACGACAAGGCGCTGGTCGACAAAGCCGAACAGGAACTCAAGCGCCAGTACCTGACGCGCGGCTATTACGCCGCCGAAGTCGTCACCACGATCACGCCGATCGACCGCAATCGGGTGGCCGTGCTGTTCTCGGTCGCCGAGGGGCCGAGCGCGAAGATCCGCCAGATCAACTTCATCGGCAACCAGGCATTCAGTACCGATACGTTGCGCGACGAGATGCAACTGTCCACGCCGAACTGGTTCTCGTGGTACACGAAGAACGACCTGTACGCGAAGGACAAACTCACCGGCGATCTGGAACACGTACGCGCGTATTACCTGAATCGCGGCTATCTGGAGTTCAACATCGAGTCGACTCAGGTATCGCTGACACCCGACAAGAAGGAGATGTACCTCACCGTCACGCTGCACGAGGGCGAGCCGTATACGATTACGTCGATCGGTCTCGCGGGCAATCTGCTCGATCGCGAAGCGGAATTGAGAAAGCTCGTCAATATAAAAGCCGGTGAGCGTTTCTCGGCCGAGAAGCTGCAGGCCACCACCAAGGCCATTGTCGACAGGCTGGGGGAGTATGGCTATGCATTCGCCACCGTCAATGCGGTGCCGAAGATCGATCAGGAACACCATACGGTCGATCTGACATTGCAGGTGGACCCGAGCCGCCGCGTGTATGTGCGCCACATCAATGTGATCGGCAACACGCGTACGCGTGACGAAGTGGTGCGCCGTGAAATGCGTCAGCTCGAAAGCTCGTGGTTCGATTCGAACCGTCTCACGCTGTCGAAAGACCGGGTCAACCGGCTCGGCTACTTCACCGATGTGGATGTCACCACGGTGCCGGTGGAAGGCTCGCCCGATCAGGTCGACGTGGACGTCAAGGTCAGCGAGAAACCCACTGGCGCGATTACGCTGGGCGCGGGCTTTTCGTCGACGGACAAGGTCGTGCTCTCGGCCGGCATCTCGCAAGACAACGTGTTCGGTTCGGGCACGAGCCTCGCCGTGAACGTGAACACCGCGAAGACCTACCGCACACTGACCGTGACGCAGACCGATCCCTATTTCACCGTGGACGGCATCAAGCGGATCACCGACGTGTACTACCGCACCAACTACCCGCTCTACTACTATACGGACACAAGCTTTCGTATCATCACGGTGGGCGCGGATCTGAAATTCGGCATTCCGTTTTCCGAGGCGGATACCGTCTATTTCGGTGTTGGACTTGAACAGAACCGCCTGTCGACGGATTCGTCCACGCCGCAAAGTTACAAGGACTACGTCGCCGAATTCGGCCACGTGGTCAACAATGTGCCCCTCACGGCGGGGTGGGCTCGCGACAATCGAGACAGCGCACTGGTGCCGAGTCGCGGCTACTTCATTCAGGGTAACGGCGAAGTCGGCACGCCGGCCGGCGGCACCGAATACTACAAGGCGGACGTGCAGGCGCAGTATTACTACTCGTTCTCGCGCGGCTTCATTCTCGGCCTGAATCTGCAGGGCGGTTATGGCAATGGATTTGCGGGTAAGGCCTATCCGATCTTCAAGAACTACTATGCGGGCGGGATCGGCTCGGTGCGCGGCTACGAGTCCGGTTCGCTCGGTCCGACCGACAAGACGACCGGCGACCCGATCGGCGGCTCGCGCATGGTAGTGGCCAACGTCGAGATGACGTTCCCGCTGCCAGGCAGTGGTTGGGACCGGACGCTACGCGTATTCACTTTCCTCGATGCCGGCAATGTCTGGGGCGACGAAGGCAACAGCACCGGCGCCAACGGATTGCGTTACAGCTACGGTGCGGGTCTCGAATGGATTTCACCGATTGGTCCGCTCAAGCTTTCGCTCGGCTTCCCGATCGTCAAACACGCGACTGACAAATATCAGAAGTTCCAGTTTCAGATCGGCACGTCGTTCTGAGCGAGTGTCGCAAGGCTGCGGGCCTGAGCCGCGCAGAGGCTGCGCGGTTGCTGCCTGCGGCGCTATCGGTCGAGAGACCAGCGTCAGGATGTTGTGCGCAATCAGAAGGTCACATTAGCCTGCGGCGTGCGGCGGATATCAGTCCGACCGAAAAACTTTCGTAAGCGCTGCGCCAGAAGGCTATCTAAACGCGTCTTATCAGCGGGGACCTGATCTGTAACATAGGCGGCGAGACTGCTTGGTCATTTTAAAACACGAGTGGAGCATGAAAGGAGGCCCATTCATGAATCCTCGCGTATGCCAGGTGCTTTTGTCAGGAGCGAATGTGCGGCGGCTTCTTTTGACCACATTGCTGGCGGGAATAGGCGGATTGCAAGGTTGCTCGGCTACGCTGGAAACCCTTGGATTAGGGGTTGGGTTGGGCATCGGGGTGGGAACGATCGCAGCGATAGGTACGATCGCTTGCGCGATCGGCTGTGAGCGTAATCACGGGTTTTGAGTGGGCTTGCCGGGATCCACCTGGTGGTGATGACGCGTCTCTGCCGATGACACGACTGACATCGTCGGCGCTCGAATACCCGCTCTGAGAGTTTGGTCCGGTCCCGGCGCATTCTATTCACTCAAACGGCCGGGTAGCCGTCGAAAAAATACGAAGAGTTGTTACCGACGAATTCGTCCTGGTCTTCAAGATCCTTTTTACCTGACAGTTGTCTTCGTGGAGTCGTTGACGACACCGGTAACGGAACGCACGATTTCGCGATTGTGTTCTTCTTGAGCGGCGGGTGTCACGGTACGTGAAGACTCAAGCTCTGCGCGAACTTCCGCGCGAGTCTTGACGCCCAGTCCATAGTTGGGAGGGCCTTCATAGCTGCCCGATCGGCCGATTCCCTGGCCTCCTTGAGCAAAAGCAGTCGTCGTGATGATGGTCGCGACGAGTGCCAACGAAAGTCGATAAAGAGTGGCTGACATATTGAAGATCCGTTAGAGAAAAAATCTACGAAAGATGACGCTTAAGGATAAAAATTAAAGTTGGTAATACGAAATAAAAATAAGTGGCAGGTAGATAAGAACTAAATTCGTGGCAACCTTCTCGGTTAAAAGTTACCCATCTTCGGCGCTCTGAACTGGCTGACTATCTCCGTGCGGGTCTGCCGGCCAGTCGGTATTGCGGTGAGTCCGTTTTCGAGCAGAACTGCCAACGCTCACGTTTCATTTGTGAGCGTTGACGTTCTCATCGCTCACTCGACCGCTTTCACCATATCCTCAATCACCTTCTTCGCATCGCCGAAC
>NZ_JARESQ010000024.1:0-127990 GCF_046028085.1 Paraburkholderia sp. RL17-380-BIE-A | reverse complement strand
GGGGGGGGGGGGGGGGGGCGCCGCCGCGCGCGAGGCTGGTCGATTAATGGTGGCCGTAGTCCTTACGGGCGATAGGAACCGCGCGAACCTTCGCATAGACGAAGGTCGGGAGCTCCTTGACCACCTGACGCGTGGCGCCGGCCCAGACGAGCTTGCCGTTCACATAGTCCAGCTGCGACATGGGAATCGCCACGTCGTGCTGGGACACGCCGAGGAACTGGTGAGCCGCCACGATCCCGAAGGAGACGGCGTTGTCCGGCGCGACGATGATGTCGTGAAGCACGCCGACTTTCTCGCCGCTGTCGTTGTAGATGCTCTTGCCGAGCAGGCTCTTCTTGACGCTCCAGCCTTCGACGACGAGTTCCGCCTGCTCCACGCTGATGCCGATCGGCTGCGCGCCCGCCACCTGCGCGTTTGCCTGCTGGCACATCGCGCCGAACGCCGACGCTGCCAGAAACACGAGTGTCCACTTTGCCTTCATGATGATTTTCTCCGCAAGATGCGTTTGTTGGAAAACAATGAATCGCAACCCGGCGACGGCATCTGACGTGCCGGCTGCCGGGGTCGCGCTGACCGACACTGTGAACCGGTTGCAGCCGCGACTTTTTCAAATTCGCACGATGGCGTGGCTCGCTCGCCCAACCCGCGGTTTGCCAGAGCCTGCCCGACACCGGGGCGGGCACGGCGTCGCGATCAATGGCTTTGCGGCCGCAGCGTGACCGTGCAGGTCATGCCCATCGCGAGCTTGACGCCGGCGGGAATCTGGTCGAGGTGGATCCGCACCGGCACCCGCTGGGCGAGCCGCACCCACGTGAAGATCGGATTGACGTCCGCCAGCAGATCGCCGTTGCTGGTCGGGTTGTCGCGGTCGGCAATCCCGCTCGCCAGGCTGTCGACGTGCCCCTGGATATCCTTGCCGCCCGACATCAGCCGCACCACCGCCTGATCCCCGACATGCACGCGCGGCAGTTTCGTTTCTTCGAAGTAGCCGTAGACCCAGAACGAGTGCGAGTCGATCAACGCCATGCGCGCCGTGCCGGCCGTGGCGAAATCGCCCGGATACAGGTTCAGGTTGGTGATGAAACCGTCCGAGGGCGCGCGCACTTCGCTGCGCGTCAGGTTCAGCACGGCCGTCTGCTGGGCCACCACGGCCGCCTTGACCGCGGCTTGCGCCGCGGCGTAGGCGGCGACGTCGGCGGAATAGTCGGCTTCGGACTGTTTGGCGAGCGAAGCCGAATCCAGCCGCGTTTCGTCCGAGATCACATCGCCGGTCAGGTTGGCGCGGCGCGCCGCCTGAGCGCGCTTCATCGCGAAGCCGGATTCGCTCGCGGCCATGCGCGCCTTGGCCTGCGCCAGTTGCGCCTGGGCGCGCAGAAGGTCGGCGTCGGCCTGCGCGACTGCGTAATGGAAGCGCGCCGGGTCGAGCACGAACAGAATGTCGCCCTTGCGCACCAGCTGGTTGTCCTTCACGCGCACTTCGCTCACCAGCCCCGACACATCGGTGGCGACCTGCACGACCTGCGCGCGAACCCGGCCGTCGCGCGTCCACGGCGAGAACATGTAGTCGAGCCACAGCATGCGGACCAGCGCGATTGCCACCACGAGAAGCGTAAGCGTAAAAATGGCGCGCAGGATGGATTGCATTTTCATCTTGGTGACCTGGCGTGAGCGTGAACAGTCAGTGGATTCATGGGGATGAGTGAAGGACGGCGCTCATTGCCACAGCAGCAGCGAAGCGCCGCTGAAGAGCGCAGCGAAGAGCGCCACCCGGAACAGGCTCGGATGCCAGGTGTAGCGATAGAAGCCAAGCCGCGCCAGCACCAGGTCGAGCACGACGAACAGCAGCACGCAACCGGCGAGAATCGGCAACAGGCCGGGCACGAGCAGTGAAAACAGGTCAATTTCGCCCGGCATCGGCCACTCCTTGCGGCGTGTGATCCGGCGGCGCGGAGGCGAAACCACCGCCCAGCTCCTTCATCAGCAGCGCCCATGCATCGAGCCGCCTGGCCTGCACCGCCGCCAGGCTTTCCTCCTGCTGCAACTGGACGGCCTGCGCCGCCAACACATTGAGAAATTCAGTGATGCCGCTGCGATAGCCAGCGTCGGCGAGCTGAAACGATTTGCGCGCCGAACCGAGCGTGTTTTCAATCGACGCCTGCTGCTCTTCGAGCGAACGCAGCGAGACGACCTGCGCTGCGACGCCCTGCATCGCATTCACCACGCTCTGGTTGTACGCATCCACGGCGGCATCGCGCGACGCCACCGCGACACCGTAATTGCCGCGCCGCCGGCCACCGTCGAAGATCGGCAGCGAGATCGCCGCGCCCACGCCGTGGCCCAGGCCGTCGCTGTTGACGAAGTTGAAGAAACCGCCGAAGGTCGCCGCCGACCCGAGCGACGCGGTCGCGATCAGATTGATGTCCGGATAGAAGTCGGCGTGCGCCGCGTCGATGCCCTTGTCCGCTTCGAGCACGCGCCAGCGCCCCGCCACCACGTCCGCGCGGTGGCCGATCAGCTCGGCCGGCAGCGAGGCCGGCAAGACCACCGGCACGCTCAGCGCGAGGCTCGGACGGCGCAGCGTATCGCCATACCCCGGCCCCTTGCCGATGAGCGCGGCGATACCGATGCGCGCGAGCGCAAGCTGCTGCTGCGCCTCACGCACCCGCGTCGTGCTCATCGCGAGCTGGGTCTGCGCCTGGCTGACCTCGAGCCCGCTGCCGACGCCCGCGCGCCAGCGGCGCGTCGCGATGTCGACGGTGCGTTGCTGTTCGGTTTGCACGGCGTCGTAGACGTCGAGCAACGCATACTCGAGCGCCAGTTGCACGTAGCTGCGCACCACGGCGGTCTGCAGTTCGACCTCCGCGAAGCGCGCGTCCGCGGCCGCCGCATGCACGTTGTCCAGCGCGCCTTCGCGAAGCGCGCGCGACTTACCCCACAGATCGAGGTCATAGGAAAGGTCCGCCTGGATATTGTTGCTCCACACCGTGGTGCCGCCCGGCGGCGCCGGGGTCGTGTAGCGCGCGTAACGCCTGCGCTCGAAACTGCCGCTCGCGTCGAGTTGCGGCAGTTCGGCGGCGCCGGCGATCTGCGCCTGGAAGCGCGCCGCCTCGATCCGCTGCTCGACCGCGCGTAAGCCGGGGTTGCCTTGGGTAGCGTCCTGCACCAGCGTATCGAGCTGCGGATCGTTCCATTGACGCCACCACCCGCTCGCCGGCCACTTCGCGTCGGCTTGCGTGGCGCGCAGCGCGGCGCCTGGGTCGAGTGTCGCGGGATCGAGCATCGACTCGTGCGTATGGATGCCGCCGCTGTCGATGCAGGCCGACAGCAGCGCGGCACACGCGAGCGCGGCCGCCACCGGGCGGCACAGCGTGCGCAGGGACCAGCATGGGCGCGCGGGCTTCATGTCCGCACCCCGCTGGTTTGCCATAGGGCGAGGCTCTCGTCGCGCAGCGTCAGTTCGGTGAAATGCAGCAGCGCCCGCATCCGGTAGCGCGCGAGCGTCTGCGCGTCGACTGCGATATTCGGCCCGAGCGGTAGCAGGTCCAGCGCCCTGCGCGTCGCTGTCAACGCGCGTTCGGCCGCCCGCGGCGTGGCGTCCACGAACACGTCGGCAAGCGCGCCCAGCCACGCGTCCTGCTCCGCGGGCCAGCCCGCAGGCAGGATCGCGGCGAGCCGTTCGCTATCGAGGCGCACCTGGATCATCGAGCGGCCGATCTCCAGCGCGGCGAACGCCCAGCCGATCAGATGATCGCGGTCCACGCGCGCGTCGACCGGCGCGGACGCGATCTGCAGGATGAAGTCCCGCAAGCTCAATTCGAAGCTGTACAGCAGATCGTCGAGGTCGCCGTCGCGAGCGTCATGCGAGATCAGCCCGCGAATCTGCTTCTTGTATTGCGCGGAAATCCAGTCGCCCGCGCGTGGCGCGAGCACCGAAAACGCGACGGCGGCGACGGCGATACCGCACAGCAGCGCGAAGCCGGTATCGAGATAGGCACTCGGGTTATAAACGGTGGGATTCGTGATGCCGACAATGAAACAGAAGTACAGGCTGAAGCCGAGCCCGAGGATCGCCGTCTTCATGAATGTATTCAGATAGCTGCCCACCATCACGATGATCGCCATCGAAGCAGCGAGCAACTCGAACGTATCGATATGCGGCAGCACGAGAAAGTTGAACGCGAAGCCGGTGAGCCAGCCGCCCAGGCAGCCGGCGAAGATCTGCCAGCTTGCGACCGCCGGATTGGGCGCGAGCGCGAACAGCGCACTCGTGATCGCGACCGCGACAATCGCGGTCGCGCCGCCGACCCAGCCGGAGCCGATCCATACCGCGCCGACTATCAGCACCGCCACGGCCGAGCGCGCGCCGGCGATCGTCGCGGCTGCACGGTTGGCGGTAGCGCGGGTTCTGCCGATCCGGGTAATGGCCTGCAGCACCGATTGCGACCACGGCAGGCGGCCCATCGTGCGTGCGTCGACGTAGCTTCGGCACATCAGGCGCAAATCGGCGATCGAGAAGAACAACGCCGCGCCGGTGGTCGCCACGAACTGACGTTGATGCGGCGAGAGATCGGCGAGCGAGGCGAGCAAGCGGCCCAGAAACGCCGGCAACTCACGCTCGAAGGCGTCGAGGCGGCTCGACATGGCCTCGACCTGTTCCATCGTGACCAGCTGAGGCGGTGCGTCGTTCGGCACAATGGCGAGCAGGCCGCCGATCAGCTGCTCGACTGCCGCGAGCGCGCGCGGCTCGGCCTCGGCGGCGACCCGCGCCTTCAACTGATGCAGTGCATGAATCCACGTGACGGTGTCGAGAAAACTCCGGTCGAGATCGAGATAGACATGGTTGCGCAGGCGAATGGACGGGTCCTCGAACACGGCGCCGCTGCGCAGACTTTCCACGCCGACGCGCTCGCGGATCAGATCGAGAAAAGTGTCGAAGCCCGCAACGCTCGTCGCGCGGTCGAGTACCGTATGCATCGCGTTGAGCAGGTTCGTGAAGTTCTTGCGGCTCGCCGCGTAGAGCGCCGGCGCGACCGACTGCGGGAACACCACCGCGCTCACCACGCTCGCGCACACCACGCCGATCGCGACTTCGCTGACGGTGAACACGACGTTGTCATAGACGCCGTACGGATTCGACCACACGGGTATCGCCGTGATGGCCGTGCCGTAGCCGGTCAGCACGAACCCATACGACTGGAAATTGCGGTAGTAGGCCGCGCCGAACACGCACACGCCGATCCACACGGCCAGCGCGGTCAGAAACAGCAGCGGCTGTTGCGGGAACAACGCGATCAGCAGCAGACCCGCGAAGCTGCCGCCCACCATGCCCAACCCGCGATAAAACCCTCGCGCGATCACCATGCCGCTTTGCTGATGCATCATCACGATCACGCACGAGACCATTGCCGTGGCCGGCGTGCGCAGTTCGAGGCGCATGCACAGACCCATCGCGAGCGTCATCGCAACGGCCACCTTCGCGATATGGCGAAAGCGCGGGCCGTCGTCCTTCCAGTATGTGTTCAGCTCGTCGCGCCATCGAGGCAGGGCCGCGCTGGTGGCATCCGCTTGCTGGGTCATAGGGCTCTCGTGAATCGCTCGACTTGGGTTGTTCGCGCGCTTGTTGGGGCGCTTGCTGGTGCCTTTGCCAGCGCGTTGTTTTCTCGTCCGCCGGCCGTTAAGCCCAAGCGAATACCGCTATCTGTCTACGTTGCGTAGTTTGCGATGCGCGGGGGCGGCGCATTTGCGGATTCGCACGTTTTTTACACATGCGCTGTGCGGCATGCGTTTGGGTTGATGCGTTTGGGTTGATACGTTTGGGTTGAATGCTTCGGCGGCATGCAGTCTCGACCCATGAGTTGCACGAATCCGTACGCGGCAGAAATCCCCTCCGCGCATACGGAGTTTGCCCAACGGGCGCCCGGAACCCCGGGCGCCTCGCCTCACCGCGACCTGCTTTGCGCGGCTAGCGCAAGTTGGTGCGCGCCAGTTCGACGATCTCGTCGCCGCGACCGTTGAGGATCGCGCGCATCATGTAGAGGCTGAAGCCCTTGGCCTGTGCGAGCTCGATCGTCGGCGGCATGGCCAGCTCGTGTTTCGACGTGACCACGTCCACCAGCGCCGGGCCGGGATGGTCGAATGCCTGCTTCAGCGCGCCCGCCACGTCTTCCGACTCTTCGACGCGAATGCTGAAAATGCCCGCCCCTTTCGCGATCGCCGCGAAATCGGTTTTGGCGAGATCGACGTTGGTGTCGAGATAGCCACCCGCCTTCAACTCCATCGAGACGAAGCCAAGCAGGCTGTTGTTGAACACCACCACCTTGATCGGCAAGTCGAGCTGCCGCGCGGTGAGCAGATCGCCGAGCAGCATCGACAGCCCGCCGTCACCCGACAGCGACACGACCTGGCGCCCCGGATGCGCGCCCTGTGCGCCGAGCGCCTGGGGCATCGCATTGGCCATCGAGCCGTGGTTGAACGAGCCGTGCAACTGGCGCTTGCCGTTCATGGTCAGATAGCGCGCGGCCCAGACGGTCGGCGTGCCGACATCGGCGGTGAAGATCGCGTCGTCGCTCGCGGCCTCGTCGATCATCTTCGCCAGATATTGCGGATGGATCGGGCGGCCCGGGCCGGCCGGCGTCGCGAGATCGTCCAGCCCCTTGCGTGCGGACACGTAGTGCTTGCGGGCGTTGTCGATGAACCCGCGGTCCGTCTTGCGCTGCAGCTTCGGCAAGGTCGCGGCGACGGTTTCCTTGACCGTGCCGACGAGGCCCAGCGCAAGCGGCGCGCGATGCCCGAGCTGGGAGCCTTTCCAGTCGATCTGGATGATCTTCGCGTCGGCCGGATAGAAGGGCCGATAGGGGAAATCGCAGCCTAGCAAGAGCAGCGTGTCGCACGACATCATGGCGTGATAGCCCGAGCTGAAGCCGATCAGCCCGGTCATGCCGACGTCGTACGGATTGTCGTACTCGATGTACTGCTTGCCGCGCAACGCATGCACCACCGGCGCGCCGAGCGTGTCGGCGAGCGCAACCACTTCGTCGTGCGCGCCTTGCGTGCCGCTGCCGCACATGATCGTGACCGCGTCGGACGCGTTCAGCATCGCCGCGAGCCGATCGAGATCCGCCTCGGCGGGGATGATGCGCGGCGGTGCGCTTTCGGTCCACGACGGCGCTTCAGCCGGTCCCTCGCTCAAGGCCACGTCGCCCGGCAGCACGATCACGGCGACGCCGCGCTGTTCCACCGCGGTGCGCATCGCGCGCGCCAGCACGCGCGGAAACTGCGCTGCGGAGGACACCAGTTCGACGTAGTGGCTGCACTCCTTGAAAAGCTCCTGCGGATGCGTTTCCTGAAAGTACCCAAGGCCGATTTCCGTCGACGGGATATGCGCCGCAATCGCGAGCACCGGCTGTTGATTGCGATGGCAATCGAACAGACCGTTGATCAGATGCAGGTTGCCCGGGCCGCAACTGCCGGCGCACACCGCGAGACGCCCGCTCGAAGCCGCGTCGGCGCCGGCCGCGAAGGCGGCCGCTTCTTCGTGGCGGGTATGCATCCAGCGGATCGAGCCGACCTCGTCGAGGCTGAAGGCGAGACCGTTCAGACTGTCGCCCGTCACGCCCCAGATCCGTTCGACGCCCGCTGCCGCGAGCGTGCCGGCGAGATAGGCGGCAATGGTTTTGTTGGCCATGCTTGACTCCTTTTCACGGTAATTGGAAATCGACCGGGCGCTGAAAACGTCGCGACCGCGGCCGGCAGATCAAAAGAAAGCGCCGAAAAAATCGTCGCCGGAGGACGGCGCGGCTCTGCTGTGCCGATCCCCCTAAACTAGGCGAGTGTCGGCAAAATGTCCTGAAATAGCTCTGAAAACACCTGAATCACGCGGATACCAGGCAGCCGGCGCACGCTCGCAGAAGCTGACTGAAAAAGGTGGTGGAGACCGGCGCCGCCGACCGTCGCGCAATGCGCTCGCGAAGCCGGGATTCCAGTATGCTGACGTACCCCTCACTGCCGGCTGTACGACATGAATCTCTCGTTCGAAGTTCTACAGGTGCTCGACGCCATCGATCGAACCGGCACCTTCGCCAGTGCGGCGGAACAGCTTCACAAGGTGCCGTCTTCGCTGTCGTACCTGGTCCAGAAGCTGGAGCTCGATCTCGGCGTCAAACTGTTCGACCGCAGCGGCCGTCGCGCGATCCTCACGCATGCGGGACGGGTGGTCGTGGAGGAAGGGCGGCGTCTTCTGGAGGCGGCGGAAGATCTCGAATGCAAGGCGAAACGTATCCAGCACGGCTGGGAGTCGGAGCTGCGCATCGCCGTCGACGAGATCATTCCGTTCGACCTGCTATGGGACCATGTGGACGCGTTCTACAAGCTGCAGATGGATACGCGGCTGAATCTGTCGAAAGAAGTGCTGGGCGGCTCGTGGGATGCGCTGTTGACGCGCCGCGCCGACCTGGTCGTCGGCGCGGCCGGCGAGCCGCCGCAAATTCCCAACCTGGTGGCAAAGCCGATCGGCTCGTTGCGTCATCTGTTCGTGGTGGCGCCGCAGCATCCGCTCGCCGCGGTGCCGGGGCCGCTGACGCTGGCGACGGTCGCCCGGCATCGCGCCGTGGCGATCGGCGATACGTCGCGCAAGCTCGCGCCGCGCACCATCGCGCTCGCCGCGAATCAGGAAGTCATGACGGTGCCGACGCTCGAGGCCAAACTCGCCGCGCAAATCAAAGGGCTCGCGGTCGGCACGATTCCGGAGTGTCTGGCCGCCGAGCCGTTGAGCCGGGGCGAACTGGTGAAGAAGGAAGTGCTGGGCATGCGCGATGTCACGCATTTCTTTCTCGCGTGGCGCAGCGACGAAGCCGGCAAGGCGCTGCGCTGGTGGGTCGACCAGTTGGACCAGCCGGATCTGATCGACGAGGTGGCGCAACAGAGGATGTTGCACGGCTGAGGACCGTTCAGTTGCGCGCCTTGATGCGGCGTGGCGGTGCGACGTCGAGCGCGTCCGCGGTGCGATCGGAGGCCGGCGGGCACACCGTCGACCCGGCAGCGCCCGCCGCGCTGTCCGATGCCGTGATCCGCAGCAGATGCGCGGCGGCCTGGTAATCGTCCCAGTCGAGGCCTTCGGTAACGCTCGCGCAGGCGGATTGCAACAGGTGCGCGGCGTCCGCGCTTCGGCCTTGCAGGTGCCAGAGTCCGCCAAGCGTGGTCGCGGCGCGCAACTGCAACGAGCGGCAGCCTTGCACCAGCGAGAGTTCCAGCGCCGCCAGCAGACAGGCCTCCGCATCCCGGATCGCCGAGCCGGATTGCGGCAGGTCGGCCTGCCCCATGAACAGCAATTCGCCATGGATACGCCGGAGTTCCGCGGCATACCAGTGGTCGCCGGTTTCGTCGCAGCGCGCCAGCGCGTCGACCACGGTGGCGATGCCCTCTTCCCGCCGCCCCGCGCGTCCGAGTGCGAGGCTGTATTGCCCGATCAGCATCGCGCGAGGCGCGCCGAAGTCGAGCGACTCCAGATCGTCCAGCGCCGCGCGAAACGCTTGCAGGTCGTGCGCACCATCGTCGCGCATTGACCGCAGATATTCGTCGAAGCAGCGGCAGCAGGCCTGCGCGACGCTCAGACCCGCGCGCCCGGACGCTTCCTTTAGCAACGCGATCGCTTGCGCCGCGCGTTCGCGTTTGCCGGACAGCAGCATCAGCGGCACCAGCGCTTCCACCAGCACATAGCAGGTGACAATCGCCTGTTGCTGATCGCATGCAGCGATGACGCTGTCTTCCGCGAGCTTTAGCGCCTGATCGCGCAAGCCCTGCAGCCACAACACCCGCGCGAGGGTCGCGCGGCCGACGATGCGCTGATCCACGGACTGCCCGAGCGGCAGGCCATGTTGCAGGTTCTCGCTGTGTTCCAGCAGTTGTTCGAGCGACGCACGAGCCTGCTGTTGATCGCCGCAGTAATGGGCCGCGATTCCGAGCAACCGGTAGCCCAGAATCGTTCCGCTCGTGTCACCCACCTCGGCGGCGAGCAAGGCAAAGCGGCGTG
Organism: Paraburkholderia sp. RL17-380-BIE-A; assembly: GCF_046028085.1. NCBI lineage: Bacteria > Pseudomonadati > Pseudomonadota > Betaproteobacteria > Burkholderiales > Burkholderiaceae > Paraburkholderia > Paraburkholderia sp. RL17-380-BIE-A. The sequence goes on along the minus strand of NZ_JARESQ010000024.1, from coordinate 117,963 downwards.
CAAACGCTTGCGCATTGCGCGCCGCGCCGGACGATTGGTTCGCATTCCACATGCCCCACAAAGCACGCGCCTCGAACACAGGGTCGCCCAGCGCGATCGCCGACGCCAGAATCTCCGACCAGATGCCGAAGGTTTCCCGGCTCGGTCCGTTGAGGTAGACGAGCGCCGCGGCAAGCCCCGCGTGAAGCTGCATGCGCACGCGCAGGTGACGTGTCGAACCCGAACCCTGATGCGCCGAGTCCACCGCGTCGAGGGCCCGTTTCGCCCACACGCGGCATTCGTCGACGAGTGACAGCTCGTAGAGCAGAAAGACGAACTTCACGGCCAGCGTCTCGCCGAGCACGTCGTCACCCTTCGGCGATAGGGCCCAGGCCAGCGCCGCGCGCAGGTCGTCGAGCAATGCGCGCATGCGCTGGTGCCAGCCCTCGCCGAGCGTGAGCGCAGGGTCGGCGCGACGCGGCGCCTCGCGCTCCAGCAAGCTCAGAAAGTAGCGCGCATGCTGCAGCGTGACGTAGCTCAGTTCGCCGTTGTCCTCGAGCTTCTGCGTGGCGTAGGCGCGCGTGGTCTCCAGCAGGCGATACGTCGCTCTGTCACGCTCCATGCGCGTCACCACCAGCGATTTTTCGACCAGTCCCGACACCGCCGTGACCACGTCGATCTCATGCAACGCGCCATCGCCGGCGACGGCGATCGCCGCCTCCATCGTGAAGCCGCCCGCGAACACGCCGAGCCTGCGCAGCGTGGTGCGCTCCGCGTCCTCGAGCAGCGCATGGCTCCAGTCGAGCGTCGCCTTCAAGGTCTGATGCCGCGGCAACGCCGTGCGGTTGCCGCCCGTCAGCATGTTGAAGCGGTCGTCCAGATGGCCGGCAAGCGTTTCAATGCCGAGGATCGCCGCGCGCGCCGCCGCCAGTTCGATGGCAAGCGGTATGCCGTCGAGCCGGCGGCATACCATGCCGGTCAAGTGAATGCTTTTTTCATCGGAGGAAAAACGCGCGTCGATCGCGCGAGCGCGCGACAGGAACAACTCGACGGCGCTGCATTGCAGGACATCCTGGCTCTGATCGTCCTGAGCGGGCACCTGAAGCGAAGCGACCCAATACAGATGCTCGTTCACGATGCGCAGCGGCTCGCGGCTGGTCGCCAGCACGCAGATCGCCGGACCCACGCCGAGCAGCGTCTCGGCGAGTTCGGCGGCGGGGCCGAGCACGTGCTCGCAGTTGTCGAGCACGAACAGCACGCGCCGCTCGCCGAGTTCTTTGCCCACGCGCGCGAGCGTGAGCGGACCGATGGCCGGATTCACGCCGACGCTGGCCGCGAACGCCGCGAGGACACTGTTTGCGTCGGAAGTGGACGCGAGTTGCACCAGATAGACACCGTCCGGAAAACGTGGCAGCAAGCCGCGCGCGACTTCGACCGCGAGGCGCGTCTTGCCGATGCCGCCTGAACCGACGAGCGTCACTTGCCGGGCTGCGGCGAGCGTCTGCGAGATGTCGTCCAGCGCCTTGTCGCGTCCGATCAGCGCGGAGAAATGAACCGGCAGATTGTGCTGGACGTTGCGGCTTTGAGCGCGCTCCTCGGGTTGGTCGCCGGCATCAGGCGTTAAGGCCGCGCTCGCCGCCGATCCGCTGTGCACCAGCCTGTAGCCGCGCCCCGATACGGTCTGTATCAGCCCGCGGCTGTCGCCGAGCAGCTTGCGCAGCGTGGACATATGCACCTGCAGATTGTTCTCTTCGACGACCGCATTCGGCCAGACCTGCTTGAGCATTTCGTTCTTCGACACGAGCCCGCCGTTCGCGGCGATCAGCACAGCGAGCATGTCGAACGCACGGCTGCCGATCCGCACAGGTGTGCCGTGAAGAAATACTTCGCGACGGTCGATGTCCACCTGAAGCGGGCCAATGCAAATCATGCGGAGTATCCAGGACGCGACGATTAGAGAGAGAACAGAAGAAGAAAGGAAGTGCGGAATCGCTGCCGGGCGTCGCGTCCCAGAAGTCTAGAGCAACAGGACATCTGCGTGCGCGAAAAAAACTGACCCTATTGTTCGAATTTTTTGCACTAAACACTCACTGACTGAACGCCATCAAGCGTTCGCCGGCGCATCGCGCCACGCCGTCCGGCGGCGCACCCTCGCCTAGCCAGACCAGGCTAATCTTTGTATGATGCGTCCCAACATACTGGGTACCGAACTAGCCATGCCGAGAAAAGTACCGTCGGTCGATACAGCGTCGAAGCCCGAGGTGCATGACAGTGAGAAGACCGTCACGCGCCGGCTCGCTCCTGAAGTGCGGGAGCGCCAGATCGTGCTGAAAGCGGTCGATCATTTCGCCACGCATGGCTTCTCCGGCAGCACCCGCGAACTCGCGCGTCAACTGGGCGTGACCCAGCCGCTGCTGTACCGCTACTTTCCCAGCAAGGAAGCATTGATCGACCGCGTGTACGAGGAGGTCTATCAATGGGACACGAGCTGGGAGAAGCTGATCAAGGACCGCTCCGTTCCGATCCAGGAGCGCATGGTCCGGTTCTACTCGTCGTATTCCGAGGTGATCTTGCGGCGCGAGTGGATCCGCATTTTCATCTTCGCCGGTCTGACGCGTGAAGGCATCAACTCCAAATATCTGGCGCGGCTGCGCGAACGCGTGTTTCTGCCGGTCATGGCGGAAATACGCTCGGCCTACGATCTGCCCGCGCCCACCGGCGCGAAACAACGCGAGATCGATCTCGAACTGATCTGGAGTCTGCACGCGAGCATCTTCTATCTCGGCGTGCGCAAATGGATCTACGGCCTGCCGGTCACGGACGATATCGAAGACCACATCGCCCGCCAGGTCGACGCGTTCCTCAACGGCGTACCCGCCGCGCTCGAACATGCGACGAAAGAATCCACTCGCGCGAAAAGCGGCGCCAAGGCCTGACGCCGCTTCGCTGCAAGGCTTGCAATAAGCGTTGCAAAAAGGCCGGCCAGCGAGCCGGCCGCGCTTTTCATCTCCCATCGCATCACTCCCACGCCTCACATTTTCCAGGGTAAACACCGGCAATACGCCGCTTTCTCCTGCCTGCGCATTCACCTACAATTTATCCATCGATCACTAATCGATCGATAAATAGCACAGCAGGAGTCGAACATGCCCGTTTCAAAGCTTGCCCACTACTCGATTCGCACCTCGGATCTCGAACAATCCTGCCGCTTCTACGAGCGGATCCTCGGTTTCAAGCAGGGCTACCGTCCGCCCTTCGACTTTCCGGGCGCGTGGCTTTACAAAGGCGGCGATGAAGCCGAGTTCGGCACCGTCCACATCATCGGCGTCGATCCAGACAACTCGGCCGGGCTCACCGCGTATCTCGGCGACAAGGCGCTGCCCGCGAGCGGAACCGGCACGGTCGACCACATCGCGTTTCTCGCCACGGGCGTCGAAGCGATGTGGCAGACACTCCAGGCCGAAGGCGTTGCGTGGCGCGATCGCACGGTGCCGAGCCTCGGCTTGCATCAGGTCTTCATAGAAGACCCGTCCGGCGTGACCATCGAGTTGAACTTTCCCGCCGAAGAGATCAGCCGCCTCAACGAAGCAAAGGCGGCCAACGCGCAATCTTCCAATACCGCAGGAGCATGACCATGACCCAAACTTCCGCACGCGCGCGGGCGATCATCGTAGGCGGCTCGCTGGGCGGCCTGTTCGCCGCCAATCTGCTGGTCCGCAACGGCTGGGTGGTGGACGTGTTCGAACGCGTCCCGGATGAACTGGCCGGACGTGGCGCCGGCATTGTCACGCACCCCGAATTGTTCGACGCACTCGCGGCGGCCGGTATCGAATACGACGATTCCATCGGCGTCAAGGTGCAATCGCGCGTCACCTTCGCGCAGAACGGCGCGGTGTTGTCGGCGCGCGAGCTGCCGCAAACGCTGACCGCGTGGGGCAAGATGTATCACGTCCTGCGCGCCGCCCTGCCCGACGTGCATTACCACGCCGGCCGCACGGTCGCATCCGTGCAGGACGGCCCCGACCAGGCAGTCGTGACGCTCGGCGACGGCACCCTGCTGCACGCCGATCTCGTGATCGCGGCCGACGGTTTCAAGTCGCCGATTCGCGAGCGCTTGCTGCCTGACGTCAAGCTTCAATACGCGGGCTATGTCGCATGGCGCGGCCTCGTCGAAGAAGCCGCGCTGTCGCGCGAAACCCGCGAGGCGCTGTTCGACAGGTTCGCCTTCTGCCTGCCGCCGCGCGAGCAGATTCTCGGCTACCCGGTTGCCGGCCGCGGCAACAGCACGACGCCGGGCGAACGCCGCTACAACTTCGTCTGGTATCGCGCGACGAGTGAAGACGTGCAGTTGCCTAACCTGCTCACCGATGCGGCCGGCAAGCGTTGGGAAGGCGGCATTCCGCCCACGCTGATCCGCGAGGACGTGCTCGCCGATATGGAAGACGCGGCGCTCACGCTGCTCGCCCCGCAATTCGGCGAAGTGGTGACCAAGGCGACGCAGCCTCTGTTCCAACCGATCTTCGACCTCGAAGTGCCGCAGATGGCATTTGGCCGGATCGCCCTGCTCGGCGATGCGGCGTTCGTCGCGCGTCCGCATTGCGGCATGGGCGTGACCAAGGCGGCCAGCGACGCGATGGCGCTCGTCAAAGCGTTGAACCAGCACAGCAGCGTGCAGGACGCGCTCACGGACTACAGCCTCGAGCGCACCCAGGCGGGTGCGGCGATCGTGCAGCACGCACGTCATCTCGGCGCCTACATGCAGGCGCAACTAAAGAACGACGTGGACCGTGAAATGGCCGAGCGCTATCGCACGCCTGACGCCGTGATGCGCGAGACCGCGGTGCCCGCACGCTTCTGATATCCGTGGCGGTTGCGGCGAATCCGAACCGCTGCGCAAGCACAGCAAAAAGTCGTTTCGAAAGGAGACAAAGTGGAACATAGCGCCCCAACCTATTCGCTGAGCGCGCAATACGCCGCCACCGAAGCGCCGCCCGCGGCGAATCCGCTACTCGACGATCCGCGCTTTCGCGCGCTCGTGCGCGAGCGGCGCGCTTTCTCGTGGCTGCTCACGATCCTGATGCTGGCGGTGTACTTCGCCTTCATTCTCACGCTCGCGTTTGCCCCGGCGCTGCTCGGCCGGCCGATCGTGGAAGGCTCTCCCGCAACGTGGGGAATTCCGGTCGGCTTCGGCATGTTCGTCTTTACGTTCGTGCTCGTCGCGGTCTACGTGGCGCGAGCCAATACCTTCCATGACCGCGCCGTGAACGAAATCCGGCAAGGAGCACGGCAATGAACCGCATCTTTCTCCGGCATGCTCCGCTCATCGGCGTCATGCTGACGAGCGCGCTCACCGCGCTGCCCGCCGCTGCCGCCGAAACCGCGGCGCCGACACGTTCGCACAACCCGATCGCGATCGGCATGTTCCTGCTGTTCGTCGCGTCGACCCTGCTCATCACGCGCTGGGCCGCGCGGAAGAACAACAGCGTATCCGACCACTACGCGGCGGGCGGCAAGATCACCGCCTTCCAGAACGGCTGGGCGATCGCCGGCGACTATATGTCCGCCGCTTCGCTGCTGGGCATTTCCGCGCTGGTCTTCACGAGCGGCTATGACGGCCTGATCTATTCGATCGGTTTTCTCGCCAGCTGGCCGATCATTCTCTTTCTGATCGCCGAGCCGCTGCGCAACCTCGGCCGCTATACGCTCGCCGACGTGGTGTCGTACCGGTTGAAGCAGCGACCGATTCGCGCCTTCGCCGCGTCGAGTTCGATCGTGATCGTCCTGCTCTATCTCGTCTCGCAGATGGTCGGCGCCGGCAAGCTCGTCGAGCTGCTGTTCGGCTTCAACTACACGGTCGCGGTCGTAATGGTCGGCGTGCTGATGGTGGTGTACGTGTTCTTCGGCGGCATGCTCGCTACAACGTGGATTCAGATCATCAAGGCGGCGTTGCTGCTGGCAGGCGCGGCTTTCATGGCGTTCATGGTGCTCAGCCGCTTCGGCTTCAGCATGAATGCGTTGTTCGCGCAGGCGATTCTCGCGCACCCGAAACACGCCGCGATCATGAGCCCCGGCGGCCTCGTATCGGATCCGGTGTCCGCCGTTTCGCTGGGCCTCGCATTGATCTTCGGCACGGCCGGACTGCCGCACATCCTGATGCGCTTCTTCACCGTGGGCGACGCGAAAGCGGCACGCAAGAGCATTCTGTACGCGACGGGAATCGTCGGCGTTGGTTACGCGCTGATCATTATCATCGGCTTCGGCACGATTGCGCTGGTGGCGACCGATCCGCAATATCACACTGCCTCGGGCGCGGTGACGGGCGGCGTGAACATGGTGGCGATCCATCTGGCGCACGCGGTAGGCGGCAACGTGTTTCTCGGCTTCATCTGCGCGGTGGCGTTCTCGACCATTCTCGCGGTGGTCGCGGGCCTGACGCTCGCCGGTTCCTCCGCAGTGTCGCACGACCTGTACGCGAACGTGATTCGCCGCGGCGCGGCCACGGACCGCGAGGAAATGCATGTGTCGCGGATCACCACGCTCGTGCTCGGCGTGCTCGCGATCCTGCTGGGCATCGCCTTCGAAAAACAGAACATCGCGTTCATTGTGAGCCTGACTTTTTCGATCGCCGCCAGCTCGAATTTCCCGGTGCTGCTGCTGTCGATCTACTGGCGCGGGCTGACCACGCGCGGCGCGGTGCTCGGCGGCTCGCTCGGCCTGGTCTCGGCAGTGACGCTGACGATTCTCAGCCCGACCGTGTGGGTTCAGGTACTCGGCCATGCGCATGCGATCTATCCCTACGAATATCCCGCGCTGTTCTCCATGATCGTCGCCTTCGCCGGCGTGGTGTTTTTCTCGATCACCGACACCTCCGCGCGCGCCGCCCGCGAACGCGCGCTGTACGGCAACCAGCTCGTCGACTGCGAACTCGGCATGGTCAAGCGCGGATAAAACCTAACACTCAAATCATAAACAAGGAGACTGAAGCATGGATTGCAGCTGCTGCATTTCACCGAAGCGCCGCCGCCTGCTCGGCACGATGGCCGCACTCGCCGGCGGCCTCGCCTCGGGTGTGCCGGCCACGGCCGCCACCGCCAACACGGCCGCGGGAACGACCGGCCCGGCCGGCGCGCCCCGCAAAGGCCGCTCGATCGACATTCACGCGCACTACTACCCCGAGAGCTATTGCGAACTGGTGGGCAGCGAAGGCCAGAAGTTCGGCGGGAAGTTCACCTGCGACGCCAGCAGCTTCAGCTTCCAGACGCCGGCGGGCGGCCTTGGACCGCTGCCGCTCAAGTTCATCAACATCGACGAACGGCTCGCCGACATGAACGCGTCCGGCGTGGACATGCAGGCCTTGTCGTTGAGCGTGCCGATGGCCTACTGGGCCGACCGCGACTTCAACGCGAAGCTGGCGAAAACGTGGAACACGGCGGCCTCCGCTGTCCATGTCAAGCATCCGGACCGCTTCGTCGTGCTCGCGACACTGCCGATGCTCAATCCGCACGACGCGATCGACGAACTCGAACGCGCCTCCGAATTGCCCGGCGTGCGCGGCGTGTACATGGGGACCAACATCAACAACCGGGACCTCGACGATCCCCTGTTCGAACCGGTCTTCGCGCGGATCGAACAGCTGGATCTGCCGGTGTTTCTCCATCCGCAACAGACGGTCGGCGGTGCGCGGCTGGGCGACTTCTATCTGAGCAATCTGCTCGGCAATCCCTTCGACACCGCGATTGCCGGGTCGCATCTGATCCTCGGCGGCGTGATGGACCGGCATCCGAAACTGAACATCACGCTGCCGCACGCCGGTGGCGCGTTGCCGATCCTGATGGGCCGTATCGACGCAGGCTGGACCGTGCGCCCCGAAACGCGGCGGCTGGCGCAGAAACCGAGCAGCTACCTGCGCCGTTTCAACTACGACACGGTCTCGCATTCCGGCCCGGTGCTGGACTTTCTGATCCAGAACATCGGCATCGACCGGCTGGTGCTCGGCAGCGACTACTGCTTCGACATGGGCTACGAGCAGCCGGTCACGTTCCTGGATCGCCTCACGCTGCCGCCCGAGCAAAGAAATCTGATTCTCGGCGGCAACGCCGCGCAGTTGCTGAAGATCTAAAGCAAATCGCCCGCTGTCACCATAGCGGGCATTTGCTCGACCACCGAGGCGAGGATCATCGCGGTGGCGTTGGCCGGTATGCTCGCCCGCACTCTCGGCTTATAGATCAGATCGTCGCGACGGATCACTGTTCCGCTTAGCGCACAGTAACCCTTCAGACGGGCGCGGCAAACGATCCACACCTGGTCGTCGTAGCGGCAGCGGGTTGCATCCTGCCAGAGCACCGCGACCGACGTATCGGACAGACGCTCGATGACTTCCACCTGCACATGCGGCGACGGCACGCAAGCGGCCATGCGGGACGTCCGCCGCGCGCGCGACGCGTCGCTGCCCGCGCTGCGATAGCTCGGCAACAGCCCGTGGATCACGTGGTCCCACACGGACGCGGGCCCGTCCTGGCTTGTGCAGGTCTGCTCGGGCGGTGCGCAACATGCTTCGCGGCTCGCCTCGACGCGTCGCTTCAAGTGGGTTTCGCTATGCATCATGCTTGCTCCCATCGCTTGCTCCCATCAACTGACCGTGGGCACCGCGAGCCGGCTTCAATGCCCCGGCTCGGCTTCGTAGTTGACCGGCACCCAGTCGTAGGCGTTACCGTTTTTCCTGACATGCCCCAAGCCTGGAAAAGCAATATGCGCGGCGCCCACGAGATAGCGTTTGTCCGCTGCGAGCTTGAGTGCATAGCGCCGCGAGCGTTGCGCCGCGGCGGCGTCGGTGTCGTATTCGACGGATGCCGTGGGGTTTTGCAACTGGATCGCCGCGACATGGATGACGTCGCCCCACACCAGCAGATCCTTCGAATCGCTCTGCACGAGATACGCGGTATGGCCCGGCGTATGACCGGGGAGCGCGAACGCGCGAATGCCCGAATCGAGTTCGACGTCGCCGCTGAACGGCTTGAAGCGGCCGGCCGCGACATACGGCGCGACGCTGGCGCTCGCGGCGTCGAAAAATGAACTGAGGAAAGCGGGTGCCGTGGATTTGTTTGCCGGATTCAGCCAGTAATCCGCTTCGGCCTGGCTCACCCGCACGACCGCGTTGGGAAACGCCATCGCCCCGTTCACGATGACACCGCCGACATGGTCCTTATGCAAATGGGTGAGCAGAATTTCGTCGACCTGTTCGGGCTGGTAGCCCGCGGCGCGCAAGTTGCCGGTCAGCCGGCCACAACAGTCGCCATAGAGCACGCCCGCGCCGGAGTCGATCAGAATCAGCTTCGAACCGGTGTTGATCAGGAACGCGTTGATCGATCCCTGCACCGGTGCTTGCAGAAAGTCGCGCGACAGGTCGTGCGCGATGTCGGACTTCGGTACGCCTTGAACGACGGTATCGATCGGAAAGGGATGCGTGCCGTCGAGCAATGCGGTCACTTCGAAGTCGCCGACCATGATCCGGTAAAAGCCCGGCCCCTGCGTCTTGACCTGCGGCGCGGCGGCCAACGCGGCGTGCGGCCCTATCGCCGCGCAAACGCTCACGATGAGTGCGCACCACCAGCCAACGTGCATGAGCGATATGCGCCGAATCAGTGCCAACATTCCGTTTCCCGTGCCAGTTGCGATCATGAAAAAAGCATACGACGGCGCGTTCGAAACCGTTGCTAATTTTTATTAATTGTCCTGAGTGGACGCTGCTCAGCGCCGCGCCCTGCATGTCCACATGTCCACAGGCATCGCATGCGCTCATACGAGCGGATTAGAGGCGTGAATGCATGGATGAACGCGCCACCCGTATGTAGGGATAGCGCGAGCCTGCCGCGGGTCGTATTGTTTCCACATCAGGCAAACCGTTTTGCCGGATTCAACCGGATCAAGAGGTCACAGCGGCTATGGACAGAATCTTCAGCATGCGCGTGTTTTCACGAGTGGCGGAAACCGGCAACTTCAGTGAAGTTGCCAAACATATGGAACGCAGCGCCGGCAATATCTCGCGAGCGGTGGTGTCGCTCGAAGAACATCTGCACACGCGGTTGCTCCAGCGCACCACGCGCAGCGTGTCGCTCACCGAGTGCGGCGAGCGGTACTACCGGCGCTGCAAGCAAATCCTCGCCGATATCGACGAAGCCGACGCTGAAGCCAGCGACGCGCACACGCTGCCACGCGGCAAGTTGAGGGTTCACGCCGTGCCCGACATCGGACTGAAACAGTTGACGTCCACCATTGTCGAATACCGGCACGCGTATCCCGCGGTCTCCGTCGACCTGAAGCTGCTGCCGCACATGGCGAATCTGATCGAAGACGAGTTCGACGTATCGATCGTGTCCGCCTCGTCGTTGCCGGACTCCCGCAATGTGAGCAGGCTCATCGGCCGTTGCGAGCGTATTCTGGTCGCCTCGCCGGACTATCTCTCGCGGCATCCCGTGCGCAGCGTGGAAGACCTGCCGAACCACACACTCATGCAGACCAGTTCGTCGTTCGACCCGCCGTCCGAACTGGCGGGCCGGGTCGCGGGCAATCCGGAGCAGTCCGGCCATTTTGTCGTCAACACCATGCAGGCGCTCAGAGTCGCATTGCTGGCGGGTGCCGGCGTGGGCGCCGTGCCGACCTATTCGGTCGCGGACGAACTCCGGGAAGGCAAGCTCGTTGCGCTGTTTCCAGACTACCCCCTGCAAACGACCAACGTGTTCGTGGTTTATCCCTCACGTCGCTTTGTCGATGCAAAAATAAGAACGTTCGTTGAATTCCTCATAGTGACACTGAAACAGAAACTCGATTTGCGTATTGCGAATCTGGCGTTGACCGACCCACCGGCAGTCCCGTCAGAACGGCCCAAAGCGGTGTATCAAGCCTGACCGGCACGGCCCTTGGTCAGTCATCTGGTTAATTTTTCGCTTGCAACGCTCAAACCTAAACGAAAATTAATATTCAACGAAAATAATTTCCGAGATAATCGCGCCACTCCGCCGGTTATTGACATCTCTTGATTTTGGCAACGCGAACGGGCATGCGCATGGACCGCGACGACCAGAGGTGACGGATCATGTTGAACCAGACTGAAATTGTCTCCCCTACGGCAGCTCGCAAGAAGGATTCGCTGGGCTGTCTTTCGAACCAACTGCACAAGGACCTCGAACTCGAAGCCGGCGACTTCACGTTTTATCGCAAGTGCCGTCGTCAGGAAAAGACCAGCGAAGTGGTCACGCCCGCATCCGACCGCGGCGTCCTGATTGGCGTGTCGCTCGGCACCGGCCATCGCCGGCGCATTATCTCGGGCAGCCGCTCGGCCATGCACGAGTTCGACCGCGACTCGGTCTACATTCGCAATTTCGAAGAGGACTACCGTGCCGACCTGCACGGCGCTTTCGATTTCGTGCTGGTGGAGTTTTCGCGCGCGTTCATCGCGAACACCGGCTACGAACGAAGCGGCACGAACATGACCGGCTTCTCGGCGCGGCCGGGCCTCAAGGACCCTATCTTCGGCCACCTCGCGCAGGTGCTCGCGCTCGCGCTGGATCGTACGAGCGAGGCAAGCCCGTTGTTCATCGAGCAACTCGGCGTCGCCATCGGAACGCATCTGGTCGATCGTTACGGCAGCGCGCCGGCGCAATCGGTCAGGTCGGGCCGGCGACTCTCGAGCCTGCACGAGGCGCGAGCCAAAGACATGTTGCTCGCGAAGACCCAAGGCAGTGTTTCGCTCGAAGAGATCGCGAACGCCTGCAACCTGTCGCGCAGCTATTTCATCCGTGCGTTTCGCGAGACGACGCATCGCACGCCGCATCAGTGGCTGCTGGAGCAGCGTATCGAACGCGCTCGCCAGCTGCTTCGCGGTTCCGATTCGTCACTGTCGGAGATTGCCATCGCATGCGGCTTCGCCGATCAGAGCCACTTCACACGCACCTTCACGCAACTGGTCGGCACGCCGCCGGGAAGCTGGCGCCGACGCGCCGGCAACTGAGTGGATCGCGGGGCGCCCGACTCGCGCAAGGGACGACTGAGCCGGGTGGTCATCGGGCGGGGGTACCACGACCCCGGACACGGCCTTAGCCTCAGTCACTGCCTCAGTCACTGCCGCAGCCTCAGCCTCAGCCTCAGCCTCAGCCTCAGCCTCAGCCTCAGCCTCAGCCTCAGCCTCAGCCTCAGCCTCACCAATAGACTTTCCTACAAACCATCGCACTAACATGCAAGACACGCGGGCCAGGGGCGCGGTAACTTCCCTCCTACCAGCCCCGGCGCATGCACCCCCTCTCCCCTATCTCCGCCGGCCCATCGACGTCGCCTCCGTACCTCGCTCGATATCCTCAACCGGTCAACGCCATGATGGAAATAGGCAGCTTTCAGATCGATCTGGAAATGCGCACTTTGCGGCGGAACGGCGAAGTCGTGCGTCTCGGATCGCGCGCGTTCGACATTCTTGTCGTGGTCGCATCGGCGGGCGGCCGTCTCGTTACGAAAGACGAGTTGATGAATGCTGTCTGGCCCGACACCATCGTCGAAGAAAACAACATTCAGGTCCATCTATCGGCACTGCGCAAGGTGCTCGGGACGGAGCGCGACCTGATCCTCACCGTGCCCGGCCGCGGCTATCAGTTGTTGCCGCGCAAGAAAAACCCGCTGCTCGATGAAGCCCGTTCGCCGGCCGCCTGTGGCCGCCGCCTTCCTCCGCCCAAGTCCGGCTTGCTGGGGCGCGACGCCGAGGTCGAACTGATCCGCTCGATGCTGCGCCGGGCGCATGTATTGACGCTGGTCGGCGCGGGCGGCATCGGCAAGACCCAGCTTGCGATCGAAGCGGCTCGCCATAGCGCGGCGGAGTTTGCCGACCCGGTCTGCTTTGTCGAACTCGCTGCGTTGACCACGCCGGAAGCCGTGCTCTGCGCCGTTGCCGAAAGCTGCGGGCTGGCTCTCCCCGGTGCGCAGATCGACGTGAGGCGCGTGGCCGCGGCGCTTGCCGGCAAGCCCAGGCTTCTTCTGCTCGACAACGCGGAACACGTGGTGGGCGCCGTGGCGCAAATCGCCGACGCGCTGGTAGCCGGCAACCCAGACCTGCGTGTGCTCGTCACGAGCCGGGAGCCGCTGCGCATCATGGCCGAGACGGTATTCCGGGTCGAGCCGCTCGATGTGCCGCCGCCGCATGCCGGCGACGCGGACATCCTGCGATGCGCCGCGGTCAACCTGTTCGTTCTGCGCGCCAATTCCCTGCAGAAGACCGTGGCCACAGATAGCGCGGAGCTACGGCTCGTCGGCGAAATCTGCCGCCGCTTGGACGGCATTCCGCTCGCAATCGAACTGGCCGCCGCACGCGTCGTCGCGCTCGGTGTGGAAGGCGTGTGCCGCCGGCTGGACGACCGCATGGCGATTCTGGCGGGCGGTTATCGCACCGCGCTGCCGCGCCATCAAACCTTGCGCGCCACGTTCGACTGGAGCTTCGCGCTGCTCGACCCGGTCACGCGGGCCGTGTTCCGCCGTCTCGCGCTATTTAGCGGCACGTTTTCTTTCGAATCGATGTGCGCAGTGGTGTGCGACGAGGAACACACAACGGCGAATGCGATTGGCGGCATCACCGAACTGGTGGCGAAGTCGCTCGTAAGCGTTGAGTTCGCCGGGGCCACGGCGAAATACCGGCTCTCGGAATCGACCCGGGCTTACGCGCTGGAGCAGCTCAAGGCCGAGGGCGAGCTGCGGGAGATCATTGCGCGCAACGCGTACCACGTGTCGCGCCGCTGTCAGGCCAAGTTGCTCGGTGGGATGCGAAATATCGAAAACGAGTCCGCTACTTCGCCGGATCGTCAGCAAATGTTCGAGGATGCGCGCGTCGCTTTCGACTGGGCGTTTTCCGCCGACGGCGACCCGCGCACCGGGATCGAGCTGGCGTCGAATCTGGTCGATGCACTGCTTGACGCCCGACTGTTCGAAGAGTGCTGCGCACGCGCCGCACAAGCCGTCGATGCATTGGCCAGGCTACCATCGGGAACGGTGAGCGCCGCCAGCGAGAAACGCCTGCGCGCCGCGCTGGCCTCGGCTTCGCGGGCTGTTCGCGAGCCGCCGCCGGTGCCCGCGAAACCCGCACGCGCGGCACAGGCGGCGAAAAAGCCGGTGCCGCACGGGCCGCCGGCCTGCTCCATTACGACTTGATAAACTCCAGCAGGTCCGCATTCACGCGGTCCGCATGCGTCGTGCACATACCATGCGGCGCACCTTCGTACACCTTCAGCTTCGCGTTCGGCATGATCTTCGCCGACAGCTTGCCGGAATCGTCGAGCGGCACGATCTGATCGGCATCGCCTTGCAACACGAGCGCGGGCACCGTCACCTTCTTCAGGTCTTCATTGAAGTCGGTTTCCGAGAACGCCTTCACGCAGTCGTACAGACCTTTGATCGAACCCAGCATGCCGATCTGCCAGAACGAGTCGATCGTGCCTTGCGAGACTTTCGCGTCCGGGCGGTTGAAGCCGTAGAACGGCACGGCCAGATCCTTGAAGAACTGCGAACGGTTATTCTGCACACCCTCGCGAATGCCGTCGAACACCGACATCGGCAGGCCGCCCGGATTCGCTTCCGTCTTCAGCATGATCGGCGGCACGGCTGCGATCAGCACCGCTTTGGCCACACGCTTCGTGCCATGACGGCCGATATAGCGAACCACTTCGCCACCGCCGGTCGAATGGCCGACCATCACGATATTGGTCAGATCGAGTGCTTCGATCAGTTCGGCGAGATCGTCCGCATAGGTGTCCATTTCGTTGCCGTTCCACGGCTGCGACGAACGGCCATGGCCGCGACGGTCATGCGCAATCACGCGATAGCCCTGTTCCGCGAGGAACAGCATCTGCGCATCCCATGCGTCCGCATCGAGCGGCCAGCCGTGGGAGAACGTGATCGGCTGGCCCGTACCCCAGTCCTTGTAATAGATCTGCGTGCCGTCTTTGGTGGTGATATAAGCCATCGCTGTTGCTCCATTCGAGATGATTGACCGGCGTGTGCCGGCTTCCGATGCGTCAACTGAGTATTGCTGACCTTCAGTTTTCGCCTCTTTCTGATTGCCCACATTTTTCAGATTCGCACGGCCGGTCGTGCGGCTTGTCGCTCACTCCTTTCGGTGATGCGCAGCGTGAGCCCATGCTAGCTGGCGACCGGCAAACTGAAAACGAATACCGTCCCGCGCGGCTGACCCGGCGCGGCCGACAACGTGCCGCCGTGCGCTTCGACAATCGACCGGCAGATGGCGAGCCCCATGCCCATGCCGGTCGACTTCGTTGTGAAGAACGCATCGAAAATGCGCGGTGCGATCTCCTCGCTGATCCCGCTGCCGTTATCCTGCACGGACACGATCACCGCGCCCCGATCGTCGACGGAAGACGTGACGGTAAGCAGGCGCTGGCGCGCGTCGAGATGGCTCATCGCATCCGCGGCGTTCATGACGAGATTGAACAGCACCTGCTGCAATTGCACCCGGTCGGCCAGCACCGAAAGGTTGGCGGCCAGATCGAGCCTGACCACCAGGCTGCGCTGTTCGATTTCTGCCGCCGCCAGTTCGAACACTTCGCGCACGACATTGTCGACATAGGTCGTCACGAAGCTCGGCTTGGCCTCCTTCGCAAGCGACTGCAACGCGCGGATGATTTCACCCGCGCGCTTGCCGTCTTTCACGATATCGCGCAGGCCGCCCAATGCTTCCGGAATGTCCGGCACCGGCCGGTTGAGCCAGCGCACACCCGCGCTCGCGTTCGACACGATCGAAGCAAGCGGCTGATTGATTTCGTGGGCGATCGAGGCCGCGAGTTCGCCCATCGTGGTGGCGCGCGAGGCTTTCGCCAACTCGAGCTTGGCGTTCTGCAACGCCAGTTCGGTGGTATGCCGGTCGGTGAAATCCGTGACCACGCCGACAAAGCTGCTCACGCCCGAGGGCTCGCCGAGCACTTCGAGATATTTGACCGTACCGTCCGGCACGACGACGCGGAACTTCTGCCGGAACGGCGTGCGATCGCGCGCGGCCTGCTCGACGGTCTGCTGATAGAAGGCGACGTCTTCCGGATGAATCCGCTCGAGGATCGCCTGGGTGCCAGGCCCCACGTCTTCCTGCGGCAGGCCGAACACGCTGTAAAGCTCTTTGGACCAGTACCGTTCGCCCGTCAGACCGTTCCAGATGTAGCTGCCCGAGCGGCTGATCCTTTGTCCGAGCGCGAGCGCCTCTTCGCTCATGCGCAGAGCCATTTCGGTTTCCTGGCGGCGCCGGTTTTCCTCCACCAACTCGGCATAGAGGCGCGCCGTTTCGAGCGAAATGGCCGCTTGCGAAGCCAGCATTTCGAGCACCGACGTGCGGGACTCCGTGAACACGCCCGCGCTCAGGTTGTTCTCCAGATACAGCGCGCCAATGGCCTTGCCCTGTTTGACGAGCGGCAGACAGCATACGGAACGAACCAGTCGCTTCGAAAAGGCCACGTCGAACGAAAAGCGCGCATCGCGTTGCGCGTCTTCCACCACGACCGGCTTGCGCGTGCGCAACGCCGTGTAGTACACCGAGGCCGGCAGATCCTCGCGCGTGAGCCTGTCGCCGCCCAACGTCACCTGAACGCCGTCCGCCGTATCCCGCCCGCTCGCCTCGATGACCGGCACGTTGCCCTTCGACAGGATCAGCATGCCGTTCTGCGCGCCGGCGTGAACAATGGCCAGTGTCACGAGCGTGCGGATGAGTTTCTCGAGCACGATCTCCTCGGACAACGCCTGCGACGACTTCAACACAGCCACGAGGTCGAACTGATGCTGGGCATCGGCGATTTCAATCGAGGGGCGCGACGCCACCGGCTGTTCGACCGGGAGGCGCACCGGACGGTCGCCGCGTTCGAGTTGCTCGACCTTGGCGAGCGCGCCCCAACGCGTGTAGCTTTCGATCGCGCGCCGGCGGTGGTGACGCGCCGCGCTGAACAGACCGTTCGCCTCGCAGCATATGGATGCCAGTTCGTGGGCGAGCGCGTTGCCGTGATTGAAGCCGCTTTCCGAAGCCGCCGCGGCGGCCTGTTCGTAGAGCGCCATGGCCGCGAGCGGCGCGCCGTTCAGACGCGCCACCTCGGCCTCGATCAGCAGTAGCTTGTCCTGAAAGGTCGCGGGATTGAGTCGCGCCCAGGTTTTCAGTTTCGCGAGATGCGGTTCGATGCGTGCGACGGCGCCGGCTGCATCGGCATCGCCCGAGTAGACCTTGGCGAGATTGAGCGCCGTATAGAAGTGATAGTCCAGCAGATGGATATGTGCGGGGGTCGACCACTTCAGCTCGCCGGCTTCGGCAAGGCAATGACGCGCGTTCGCGTAGTCACCGTGGAAATAGCAGGAGATGCCCTTGAACAGCCAGATCCAGAAACGCAGCGTCGTCATCTGGGTGTCGAGCAGATCGGCGTCGAACGTCATGCGGCCGTCCACCACGACGCCGAAGTTGCCCGGCAGTCCAGGGCCGCCCGTCAAACTGTGAACGTAGCGCTTCTGCAGTTCCAGAATGTCTTCCACGTCCTTGAAACGCACGCGCCTCGCGAATGACAGGCCGAGATCGATTTCCCTGTCGACCTGTTCCAGCGGCGCGCCGATCGTCAGCAGATCCGACACGATGTGGTTGCACGAGTAGCAGCTCATGGTCAGATCGCCGCTCGGGCGCGCCGATTCGAAGGCATCGCGCGCGCAGTCCAGCACGTAGGGCAGCGGCTGCGTCCAGACGGCGACCGTGTCGAGCGCGACCAGCACGCTCGTGGCGACGGTGTTGAAACCGCGCTCCTTCACCAGCGTGCGCGCGAGCCGCGAGAACTCGAAGCCTTCCTCGTAGCGGCCGAAAAATTCCGCCACGTACACACCGAACCACGATAGACAATGCGCCGAAGCCGCGGTGATGCCGTGATCGACGGTGAGCTGCACCATCCGGCACAGATGCAGGAAGCCCAGACGTTCGTTCACGAACGATGCAGGCGCATAGACGCTCGCCAGCAGATTCATTTCCGATTCGATTTTCTCGTCGCGCAACATCGGCAAATCCGCGAGCGAGGCGATGCTTCGCGTCTTGAGCGATTCGTTGAGCCGGCTGTATGCGGCTTCGACATCGGCGGCTTCCGGATAGCGCGGCAGATACGTGCCGAAGAGCTTGACGCCTTCGAGCGTGGTGTCGACCGCGGCTTCATAGTCCGACAGATGCTGCTGCATGTCGACCTTCAGCTTGTAGACCGACACGCGAGCGACAACCGACAGGTCCTGCCGCAGCAGCCTCGCGATCTCCGCGCCGGCGGCATCGAAGTTCGCATTCAGGATGTGGCACTGCACCCGCAGCACCCCGATCTCGTAGCCGAACGACTGCGCGTAGTCCACCACGCTCGCGTCAAGGAGTGTCTGCGCGACGTCGAGATAGCTCAGTGCTGACTGGATGGCGATCGCTTCTTTTGCGTGGCGCGCCGCCTGCAGACAGATCTTCGCGAACAGAGCCGTTTCGTCCGGATTGAGACCGCGCAGCGCGCCGGCCGCCTGAGCCCGTTCGATATGATGCGCGATGTCGAAGGCCGACTGGCTCATCGCGCGCGCGTCGAAATCTTCCGTCAGAATGGCGGCGATGCGGGCATGTTCGATACCGCGCCCGTTAGCGGGGGTCAGCGCGTATGCGGCTTCCTGAACCCGGTCGTGGGCGAAAGCGAAACCCGTCCGGTCGGATACCACCAGGCCGGCCTCGATGGCCGGTTGCAGCCGCCGCTCCAGTTCCGCTCCGCCGGCATGATCGATCCGCATCAGCGTCGAGCGGTCGAGCCGGCGGCCCATGAACGCCAGCAGCCTGAGCACGGCCTGCGCCTCGCGCGGCAAGCGCGACAGCCGTGCCACCATCAGATCGACCACGTTATCGGACGATTCGTACTCGCTGATCCGGTCGATATCGTAGGTCCAGCGCCCGGCCATGCCGTCATAAGCGATCAGTTGGTGGTCAGCTAGCGCAAGCAGCAGTTGCTTGATAAAAAACGGATTGCCCCCGGTCTTCTCGTGGACGATCGCCGCCAACGGATAAACCTGCGCGGCGTCGCAATGCAGCGCGTCGGCGAGCAGCGCCATGACATTCGCAATATCGAGCGGGCCGACGGCAAGCGTGGCGACGTGCGCAGCGGCGCTCGGCAGCGAGTTAAGAAATGCCTTGAACTTCGGCGACCGGTCCACCTCGTTATCACGATAGGCGCAAATCAGCAGCACATGGCGGATCTCCACGGTCGCCACGAATTGCGCAATGAACTTCAACGTGGCGTCGTCGAACCAGTGCACGTCGTCGAAGAACAGGACCAGCGGATGCGCCTGCGTCGCGAACACGGACAACAGGCGCGTGATCAGCGCCTGGAAACGCAGTTGCGCTTCGACCGGCGGCAGATCCGGCACCTCCGGCTGCTCGCCGATCACCAGTTCCAGTTCCGGAATGAAGCTCGCGATCAGTTTGCCCTGCGCGCCTACCGCTTCGCGCAACACGTCGCGCCAGCGCGCGAGCTCGCTGTCGCTCTCGCCCAGAATGCGCTGGAACAGCGAGCGTATCGCCTGCATCAAGGGCGCGTAGGGGGCATTCTGTCCGTACTGTTCGAGCTTGCCCGAGGCGAACAGCGTAGGCGTTTGCGCGGTCGCGCGGTGCACGCTGCGCACGAGTTCGGACTTGCCCGCGCCCGAGTAGCCGGACACGAAGATGAGCTGCGCCGCGCCGTGCTGCGCATTGCGCTCGAAGGCTTCGAGCAGCGCGTTGTATTCGTGCGCACGGCCGAACAGGCGATGCGTGACGACAAGGTTCCTGACGTTGTCTTCCGCGGCCGGCTCGAACGGCGCGATGTGCTGCATCTCGTTCCAGTCGGCCAGACAACGCCGCAAATCGGCTTCGAGACCCGACGCGCTTTGATAGCGATCCGCCGGGCTTTTCGCCAGCAGCTTGAGGACGATCGAACTCAGCACCGTGGGCAGCGACGGACGATACTGCCGCGGATCGGCGGGCTGACGGGCGACGTGGTTGTAGACCCATTCGAGCGCGTCCACCGCTTCGAAAGGCAGACGGCCGGTCAGCAGTTCGTACAACGTCACGCCGAGTGAATAGAGATCGCTTCGCTCGTCGGCCTGGCCTTCGGCGCGCCTCGCCTGCTCCGGCGACATATAGGCGAGCGTGCCGTACAGGATATCCGGCGACTCGGCGCAGGGATCGGCCGCGAGATGGAAGGCGTCGCGAAATCCCAGCAAACGAACCGTACCGTCAGTGCCTTCCAGCAGATTGGACGGCTTGAGGTCGCGATGCAAAACGCCGCGCCTATGCGCGAGCCGCAGAGCACGCGCCGCGCCGACCGCGATGCGCAGGAAACGGCCGAGCGCGATCGTGCCGTCGGCAGGCGGCAGAAGCAGCGCGCCGCCATTGTCTTCGTACACGAGTATCGGGCCGCGCGCGAGCTGGACGAGCGCGAGTGGTCGAACGCCCCACGCCGAGTCGAGTTTGTCGGCCGGCGCGAACTCCTGCGCGAGACGCCGGAAGACGGCCTCGGAGGGCACATCGGCCGGCACCGCGACCAGCCACGACTGCGCACCGTCGCGCTTCCTCGCGCGATAGCGCACGATGTTGCCGTCGACCAGCAGCGCCTCGAGCATGAGCTGATCAAACCAGATCTGGTCGAAATGCGCCGTGGCGCCGGCATCAGGCGACGCTGCACGTAATCCGTCGGCAAATGCTTCGGTGCTCAAATCATTTCCCCTTCCTTCTAATGGCCAGCTGGATCAGCTCTAGCAGCGTGTCATCCGCAAAAGGTTTGCGCACGAACCCGACGGCGCCGCGTTGCATCGCACGCCGAACGGTTTCGTCGTCGCCATGCGCCGACATGAGCACGACGGGAATTTGCCTATGATCCTCTTGCAGTCGACGTTGCAAGTCGAGACCCTGCATGCCCTGCATTCTAAGATCGAGCAACACGCACAACGCGTCGTCGACGACCGGCGAGGCGAGAAATGCCTCGCCCGACGCAAACGTCATCGTCGTGTAGCCCACCGACTTGAGAAGGTTGCCGAGAGCGCTGCGTAACGACGCGTCGTCGTCGACGATGCAAATAAAGCTCATAGCTGCGGATACCCACATTGCGCCAATGTCATGCCGACACTCGATTCTGGCGCGACCTTCAATGTTTCAGGCGCGCCCCGCCCGGCGTCATGCTGACCTTGCGCCGCGCTTGCACGCGACGCACGAGCAGAGGCACGATCCCATTCCTTTGCATGTTAGGGGCCGGCCGGCGCTTCGCACTATCACACTTAGGTATGACGCCGTGATGCACGCCGGCGCTCCCGGCCAGGTCCTGCATCGGCTGTTCCGTCGTCCGCATGCTGGCTGGCATCGCGCTCGCGAACCCTTCGACCTGAACCGTTTTCCTCAAGCCGCCGCCTTCGTGAGCTGGCTCAGATACGCGTGAATCTGACTCACCACGGCGGCCCCGTCGCCCACCGCCGCCGCGACCCGTTTCGCGGATTCCGAGCGCACGTCGCCAACAGCGAACATGCCCGGCACACTGGTTTCGAGCGGATAGCGCGCGCTCGACTCGGAGAAGCCGTGCTCGCTGCGCGCGAAGCCGGTCACGACGAAGCCGCGGTTGTCGAGCTCCACGCCGCTCGAACCGAGCCAATCCGTTTTCGGGTCCGCGCCGATGAAAAGAAACAGGTGGCGCGTGGAAATCACTTCGTCCGCGCCCTCGTCCTCATGGCGGATACGTACCTCGGTCAGTCCGCTTTCGTCGCCGCCGAGTTCGCGTAGCACGCAGCGCGTGCAAAGCGTCACGTTCGGCAAGGACCCGATCCGGTCGATCAGGTATCTGGACATGCTCGCGTTGAGATCCGCGCCGCGTATCAGCACGCGAATGCTGCGCGCGAAGTTCGCCAGAAACACGACCGCCTGGCCCGCGGAATTGCCGCCGCCCATGAGCACGATGTCTTGCCCTTTCACGAGCTTGGCCTCGATTGTCGATGCCCAGTAGAACGTGCCGCGCCCTTCGAAACGGTCGAACCCGGGCACCGTCGGCTTGCGGTACGCCGCGCCGCTCGCCACGACGACGGTGCGCGCGCTGATGCGCTGCTCGTCCTCCAGCGTGAGCATGAAGATGCCGTCATGACGGCTCACGTCCATGACCTTGCCGGGAATCGCCAGATGCGCACCGAACTTCAAGGCCTGCTGGAACGCGCGGGCTGCGAGCGCCTGGCCCGAAATGCCGGTGGGAAAGCCCAGATAGTTCTCGATGCGGGAACTCGCGCCGGCCTGGCCGCCCGGCGCGCGCTGGTCGAACACGGCGACCGACAGACCTTCGGTGGCCGCATACACGGAGGCGGCCAGTCCCGCCGGTCCGGCGCCGACGATCGCCACGTCATACACGCGCGATTGCTCGAAGGTCGGCACGAGGCCGAGGCACGACGCGAGCTGCGCCTCGTCCGGCGCGCGTAGCACGTAGCCGTTCGGACAGAACACCAGCGGGAAATCGCCCGGACCGGTCGTCATGCCGCCCAGCAGCTTCATGGCTTCGGGATCGGTGCGGGCGTCGATCACCATCGCCGGATAAGCATTGCGACGCAGGAAACCTTGCAGCCGGATCAGCCGCGCGTCGTCGCCATTGCCGACGATCACCGGTCCGAGCCCCTGCTCGATCAACCCGAGCCGCCGCAGAATCAGCGCGCGCATGATGTGCTCGCCGAGTTGCGCGTCGGCGACGATCAGCGCGCGCAAGCGCTCCGGCTCGATCACGAGCGTCTCGACGTCCGTCAGCGCGATGCCGTCGATCAACGCCGGCTTGCCGGAGAGCTGCGCCATCTCCGCCATGAAGTGGCCGTCGTCATGTTCGGTGACGACGGTCGAGCGCCCGAAGCTGTCGCGCGACTCGATCCGCACGCGGCCATGCAGCAGCACGAACAGGCCGAGCGCCACCTGCCCGGTTTCGAAGATCAGTTCGCCGGCCTTGAACGACATCGGCCGCGCGAAGCGGCGCAGGCTCGCGATCTCGGCGGCGGAAAGACGGGGGAACATCTGATGCCTGCGATATTCCAGCGAGGAATACGGAAACTCGAGTTCCGAGGGCGTGGTTGCGTCGACGGATATGTCCGGAGTGCTCATAGCTTGACCTCATCTGGCCCGTCGCCGTAACGACGGTTTGCCGGTAGCGCGTACGCTACCGCTTGCTGTTCAATACACTCTTGCTGCTGTTCTATACCTCTACCAGCCGAACTTGAGTTCGGCGCCCACGTAGTCGGCATTGCGCGCGCCCAGATCGCGCAGTGACGGACCGACCTGAAAATGCACGGCTTCCAGCGCCGCCGCAAGATTGGCGGCAACCGCATAGTCGGCGCGCAGTTGCGTATAGAAACCGGTCCACGGAGTGCCATGTCCCGCCGTCCCCGGCACGACCGACGACCCCTGGCCGTACACGGCGTCCGCGGTGGTCTGACGCCATTGCAGGCCGACGCCGGCCAGCAGCGTGAGCTTGCTGCTCGGCTTAAGGATGAGCGTCGGCTTGACGTGCACCAGGTTCGTGTAGCCGGTGTAGCCGGCCAGCGCGAAGTAGTAGCCGTTCGGAAAGAGCGGATTGAAGGTGCCGATGCGCCCGTCTTTCGGATGACTGTCGCCCGAAGCGGCGTCCACCTGAATGCCGAGGCGCGGCGTCCACGGCAACGAGGTCAGCGTATAGCCGGCCAGCGAGCCGACCGCCCACGCGCCGATGGTCTTGCTGCCGACATGTCCGGACTGATACATCGCCTCGACGTCCCAGTCGATCGGCGCGACATTGCCGGCGT
Organism: Paraburkholderia sp. RL17-380-BIE-A; assembly: GCF_046028085.1. Classification (NCBI taxonomy): domain Bacteria; kingdom Pseudomonadati; phylum Pseudomonadota; class Betaproteobacteria; order Burkholderiales; family Burkholderiaceae; genus Paraburkholderia; species Paraburkholderia sp. RL17-380-BIE-A. The sequence goes on along the minus strand of NZ_JARESQ010000024.1, from coordinate 94,155 downwards.
AGCGCGCGTCGAACACGTCGCGGTGTTCGTCGCCGCTCGCGTCGAGGAACTTCGCGTTATTGCGGTTGTAGCGCGAGTAATACGCGGACAGATCGCCCGGCCCGACGTTCTTGCGCTCCACGCGCACGCCGCTGAAAGTCAGATCGCGATTGGAGACGTCGTCGAAATCCGAGTTGTCGCGGTATTGGACCGGCTGCGTTGCGTAGGCGATCCAGCGCCACGGGCCGGTTTCATAGTCGGCCCAGATCGCGTCGAACGCCTGGCGCACGTTCGGGCCGTCGCGCACGGAAACGAAACGCTGCAAGTCGAACGCCATTTCCTGGCGGCCGACGCGAAACTTCACCGTACCGGGCCCGAGCGGTTCGGTAATCGCCACGAACGCCTGGCGCAGATCCAGCGGGTTCTTGTCGACCGGCGTAACGACATCCTTGCCGTAAGGCCGCGCGTCTTCGAATTGCGTGAAGATCTGCACATGAGGGCCGAGGCGCACGTCCGCGTGAACTTCGAGCCGCTGCAGCAGGTAGGTGTCGTCGTGCGCCGCGCCGAGGCCGAACAGCGGTGCGTCGTTGATTTCGAGCCGTTCGCGCAGCACCATGCCGAGCGAAATATACGCGTCCGGATTGCCGAACAGCGGAATGTACTTCAGCGAATCGAAGGGCTTTTTCGGCACGCAGGGGTTGGCCAGCGCCGACCAGTTTTCCTGCCAGCGATTGAACATGATCGCGGGCCGCGCGCACGACGGCGCCGCCGCGGCCGCCGTGCTGCCGGTCGTGGACGTATCGTCCGCGCCGCCGAGCGCGGTGTCCGCGGCCACAGCCGGCAGCGCCGCCGCCAGCCCCGTGCTGATCAGCAACGCGCGGATGGCGCGGCGCATGCGTCGCACTCTGAACGGCGCCACGACGTTTGCCTCACTTGCCATCGTGCACTTCGGCAATGTACCCACCCGGGAATTCGAGCATCGCGGTCTTGCCCGATCCGCTCGCATACGCCGGGTACACCACCTTCGCGCCGGCCGTTTGCGCGCGCTCCAGCGTCTGCGCCACGTCGTCGACGCCGTAGCCGGTGGTTTCACGTCCGAACGGGAACGGCAGCTTGCCGTCCGTCACGAACACGACCATGCGGCCGAAGCCCGACGTGATACGGATCTCGCGCACCGTCTCGCCCGGGCGGCCGATCACGCCGGCATCCGCGCGCGGGTTGTCCGACACCACCTTGCCGTGCGAGAAGTGCAGCCAGCGGCGCACGAAGTTGTTCGCTTCATAACGCGACACGTACACGCGGTTGTCGGGCACGCTCTGCAACGGCGCGTAATTCGGCGCCTTGGTGTGCCAGTAGAGCTGCATCGTCAGGCCGCCCGGCCATTGAATGATCGCGTCCTTGCCGATCGGATCGTCGAACGGCTCGACCAGCACGTCGGCTCCGGCCGCGCGCGCCGCTTTCACGCCCTGGTCGATATCCGTGACGAGGTAGCCGGTGCGCTCATTGCCGAACGGATAGGGAACCGGCGTCTCGAAGCCGAACACCGACAGCATGCCGACCGGCGTCTGCACGTATTGCGAGGCCGTCTTGCTCGGCGTCGGCGTCACGGTGAAAACCGCACGCGGCGAGGCCTTGCCGCCGAAGGTCGCGAGGAAGCTGTTGACGAACGCGTCGAGGTCGGCCGAGGCGACGTACACATGCGTGGTGTCGTACTGCGGACCGACCGACACGTCCGGGTGTTTCACCAGCGCGGCCTTGCTGCCCGGCACTTCCGGCGGCCCCGCATCGGCGAGGGCTGACGAAACCGGCGTGAACCCGACCAGCAGCGCGGCGCACACGAGCGCGATGGAGCGGTACCTATGAAGCGACTTGAACATTTGACTATCCGTTTGAGTGGGCAAAATTTGAATGACGGCCCGCGAACGGCATTCCGTCCGGCGAACTGCGCGCGCCTTGCGTATCAACCGCCTTCCTTGCTCGCGTCAGGCTTTTGCACGGCGGCGCCCTTGAGCGGTTCGGCGACCTGCGCCGTAGCCGTCTGCGTGAAGAGCTGCGCTTTGACGACCGGAATCGCGTGCTCGCCCAGCACCATGCCGAGCAGGCCCGCCAGCGCGATCAGCGGCGGGGCCGGTGACTGAACCTTGAGCAGCCAGTAGAGGAGCCCGATGCCGAAGCCGACTCCGAGTGAAATGATGTAGCCCATGCCTATCTTCCTTTCTGTCAACCATTCATCAATTCGGCCAGTCGGATCCCAGCACCAGTCCGCAGAAATTCAGGCGGCGATAGTTCGGATCCCACCGGTCCAGCACGTCGGCATTCACAGTCCCGAAGGTCGTCTCGGGCCGATGCGCCATGCCGTGCGCGTATGCGTCGATCAGCTTCTTCTTGAAGCCGGATTCGCGCGGATACGCCTGGACGATTTCGTCGCGCTGATGCGCGGTGAATTCGTCGTATCGCGCGCCCCGCACGTCCATCTGCACGCCGGCGCTGATGAGCGCAACCAGCGCCGACAGATGCTCCGGAATGCCCGGCGTGGTGTGCAAGGCGATCCCCACCCACACTTCTTCGATCTCGCGCTCGGCCACGCGGTACTGCCGCAGAAAATCGCGCGCGGCATTCGCGCCGTCCACTTCGAAGCGGTATGGCGAGCGCTCGTACTTCGCATTCAGGCCCACGTTGTGAAACATCGCGCCGACGTACAGCAGTTCCGCGTCGAAAGTCAGGCTCTCGCGGTGTCCAATCAGCGCGGCGAACAGGAAGGCCCGCAGCGCGTGATGAAACATCAGTTCCGACTCCGTGCCGCGGATCAGGTCAGTTGCCGCCTGGGCCATGACACCGTCTGGGATGTCAACACCGGCAATGCGCTTCTTCATGTCAACTCCTCCGTGTCAGCCCCTTTCCCGACGCGTCTTCACGCATGCCGACCGGACGCCGCGACCCGCCCGCGTGGCGAATCGATGAGAGTCCAGGGACTATCCACCGCAGCGTAGCGAAATAAATCTATAAAGACTTTGGCGGATTCTTAAAAACCCTTAATCGCTACGCTACTTATGCGAATCTGCTCACAGCGTCAGTTCGTGGAAGCGCCGCACGCCATCGCGAATCCATTTCAGCAGGCCGCCGCCGCTGTCATCCAGATTCGACGGCGAAGCCAGCAGCATTTCCTCGGTGGCATGGTGTTCCGACAGCAGCCGGCACATTTCCTTGACCACTTCCGGCCGCTGCGTGAGAACGGGCGTCAACGCGCTCTTGTCGAGCCGGAAGACCGTGGCGCGCGTCAGCGCCCGCACCACCACCGCAGTCCTGACACCCGCAAGAATCCCCGACTGACCGATCGAGTCGCCCGGCGCGAGCCTGCGCAGTTCGATCTCGCCACCGTCTTTCTGTACGACCACTTTGGCCACGCCCTGCGCCAGAATGTGCAGCTCGTGACCGCTTTCATCCGCCGCGGTGTAGATCGTGTCGCCGGCATCGAACTCGTGCTGGGTCAGTTTCGTGGCCAATTCGGCGAGTTCGTCGCGCGCCAGCGTCTGGAAGATCAGCACGTTGCGCAAGAGCCGTAGCTTCTCGTCGGCGGTGCCGCCCGTCACGGGTTCGGGCACCGACAACGGCCGCAACACCACGCCGCGCGAAAGCAGATGGCGGTGCGCAAGATCGAACAGGTCGTTGCGCACGGTGATTTTCTTGGCCAGCTCGCTGACGAAACAGACGATCTCGTACTCGATCGCGTCGTTGGTGGCGCGCCGCACGCTCACCACCGGCTTCGGATCGTCCAGCACATCGCGCGAACTTTCGGCGGCGCTCGCGAGCGCCTCCAGCACGAGCGCCGGCCGGATCGACGGCTTGATGGGCAGCACCACGCTAATGCCGTGCGTATGCGACGGTTCGTTGGCGTTGACGATGTGCGCGCGCGCCGCCACGCTGTTCGGAATCACGACGATGTTGCCCTGCCCGTTGAGCAGGCTCGTTGCGCGCCAGTTGCTTTCCACCACTTTGCCTTCCACGTCGCCGATCGTCACCCAGTCGCCGAGGCGAAATGGCTCGGTCGCATTCAGCACGACGCCGGAGAACACGTCGTTGAGCGTGCTCTGTATCGCGAGGCCCAGCACGACCGCGAGCGCGCCCGAGGTGGCAAGCAGGCCGCGCACCGGCAACTGCAACACGAAGGCAATCGCGCCGACCGCGGCGGCGAGAAACACCAGCGCGCCGAACACGTCCTGAAACAATCGCTCCTTGTGCCATGCCTCAGGCAACACCACGCGATCGAGGAGAATCGTGACAAGCCGCGCCCCTTGGAGCCACCACACGATCTCCAGCACCTGCGCGAGCAGATGACGCAGCGGCTCGTCCGGCCACGGCGCCGCGCGCAGCGGATTCATGCCATAGCTGAACAGCACGTAGCTCGACAGAGCGAACATCAGCGCGCGAAACGCGAGCCGGGTCTGGTCGCTCTTGCGGCTCATGAAACGCCACGCGAGAAAATCGAGGACCAGTATGACCAGTCCAAACAGCACGCCGTCGGTCAGGGTCGGCATAAAGGTCCTCGCTCGCGTGGTGCTACGAAACGGGCGTGATCAGAACGCGAAGCAGCTACATCCCAACGCGCCCCAGAAACCGTTCGAATCGCTGACCGGCACGTTCTTGCGCCACGCCCAACCGTGCGCATGCGCATGCACGCCGCACAGATTCACGCAGCCGTCCACGCACGCCACCGCCGTCGGCTTGTAGCGGCTATAGCCGCCGAATTCCGCCACCGGCGACCATGACGGGCTGACCGGCAGATCCGGCGGCGCGAGCGGCGCGAACTCGTCGTCCGCGTAGACGACCTTGCCGCCCACCACCGTCATGTTCGAGGTCAGGAATTTGATGCGGCTCTCGTCGACGGTGAAAAAGTCTTCGCTCAACACCGCGAAGTCCGCAAACTGGCCCGGCACCAATGCGCCCTTCTTGTCCTCTTCGTTCGAGAACCACGCGCTGCCCACCGTATAGCGGCGCAAGGCCTCCATGCGATCGAGTTTGTTCTCGCTGCCATACATCGCGGTGCCGCCGACCGTTTTGCCCGACACCATCCAGTACAGCGACACGAACGGGTTGAAACTCGCGACGCGCGTAGCGTCCGTGCCCGCGCCGACCGGCAGGCCGGCGTCGAGCATGTGGCGGATCGGCGGCGTGCGCTTCACCGCCTCTTCGCCGTATTGATGAATGAAGTACTCGCCCTGATACGCCATCCGGTGCTGGATCGCAATGCCGCCGCCGAGCGCCTTTACCCGATCGATGTTCTTCTGCGTGATGGTCTCGCAGTGATCGAAGAACCAGCGCAGACCGTTAAACGGAATGTCGGCGTTCACGCGTTCGAACACGTTCAGGAAGCGCTCGATCGATTCGTTGTAAGTGGCGTGCAGCCGGAACGGCCAGCGGTTCGCCACCAGCAGCCTGACGACCGCTTCCAGTTCGGTCTCCAGCGACTCGGGCAAATCCGGGCGCGGTTCGAGAAAGTCTTCGAAGTCCGCGGCGGAGAACACCAGCATCTCACCAGCACCGTTCACGCGCAGGAAATCGTCGCCTTCGCCGGGTTTGGTCATCTTCACCCATTTGGCGAAATCCTCGATTTCCTTCTTCGCGTTCTGCGTGAACAGGTTGTAGGCAATGCGCACGGTCAGTTCGCTGTGCTTCGCCATTTCCATGATGACCGCGTAGTCGTCCGGATAGGCCTGATAGCCGCCGCCCGCGTCGATTGCGCTCGTCACGCCGAGGCGGTTCAGCTCACGCATGAAATGGCGTGTGGAGTTGCGCTGGTCTTCCAGACCGAGCTTCGGCCCCTTTGCGAGCGTGGCGTACAACAAGCCGGCGTTGGGACGGGCGATCAGCATGCCGGTCGGGTTGCCGCGCTTGTCGCGCTGGATCTCGCCGCCCGGCGGGTTCGGCGTGTCTTTGGTGTAGCCGACCGCGCGCAGCGCCGCGGCATTGAGCAGCGCGCTGTCGTACAGATGCAGGATGAACACCGGCGTGTCCGGCGCGATCGCATTGATTTCTTCGAGCGTCGGGCCGCGCCGCTCGGCGAACTGGAATTCGTTCCAGCCGCCCACCACCCGCACCCATTGCGGCGCCGGCGTGCGGGCCACCTGTTTGCGCAGCATGTCGAGCGCGTCGGCAAGCGATGGTACGCCGTCCCAACGCAACTCCATATTGAAGTTCAGGCCCCCGCGAATGATGTGCAGATGCGAGTCGTTGAGTCCGGGAATGACCGTGCGCCCTTTGAGGTCGACATGGCGCGTGGCGTCGTTCGCGTGACGCATCACGGCCTCACGCGAGCCCGCAGCGAGGACACGGCCGTTCGCGACGGCGAGCGAATCGGCGAATGAACGCTTGTCGTCCTGCGTGGCGATCTTGCCGTTGAAGAACACGACCTCGGCCGGCGTCGATTCGGAAGTACTGGAATTCATGGCGATCCTCATAGGGAGCGCTCCGCTTTCAAGCGCGGAGCTATTCATCGGAAGCGGGCGCTCGTCGCTGCTTACTTCTTTGCAGGCACCGGCGCCAGAACCTCATGCGTCCCCGCCGCGCGCTGGGCAGCCTTGTGCACCATGGTGTAGGCATAGTCCACGCCCATCCCGTACGCGCCCGAATGCTCTTTGGCAATCGCCATGACTTCGTTGTAAGTCTCCTTGTGTGCCCAATCGCGTTGCCATTCGAGCAGCACCTGTTGCCAGGTCATCGGAACCACGCCGGCCTGAATCATCCGCTGCATCGCGTAGTCATGCGCGTCCTTCGAGGTGCCGCCCGACGCGTCGGCGACCATATAGATTTCGTAGTCACCTTCGGCCATCGCGCACAGCGCAAACGTGTTGTTGCAAACCTCGGTCCACAGACCTGCCACCACTACCTTTTTTCGGCCATTCGCAGCAAGCGAGTCACGAACCTTCTGGTCGTCCCACGAGTTCATGGACGAGCGTTCGAGCACCTTGTGCTCCGGAAATACGTCCAGCAACTCCGGGTACGTATAGCCGGAGAAACTTTCTGATTCCACGGTCGTGATAGTGGTAGGGATGTTAAACACCCGCGCTGCCTTCGCGAGTCCTACTACGTTGTTCTTGAGTACCTGACGGTCAATGGACTGGACGCCAAAAGCCATTTGCGGCTGTTGGTCGATAAAGATGATCTGCGAGTTTGCAGGCGTGAGGACTTCCAGTTTCGGATTTGCCATGGCGTTGTACTTCCTAAAGGTTTGGTGAACATGGGAGGACAGGCCGCACTCGCTTGAAGTGCGAGAAAAGCTGGAGCCCATTCTAGCCACGGGTTTTTGCCGAGTCCTTGGCGAACGACCTTAATAGTTCTTAAACAATATGGTCGGCAAAGCGCGTTCCGGCGCGCACGCCTGCGGCGCGTTCACACTGGCGCGGCCGAGCGCCGGCGCCCGCTCAGAACATTTCATGTTTTCTGCAGGACTTTATGGGCGCGGCATTCCTACACTGCAGTCAGCGTTGAATCACCCTTTCGCGACTTCGATCAGTCAGACCGGTGGAATGCGCGCTGAAAAACGCACCGAGTGAGCGCGGCGCGCGCAACCGTTCAACCTTCGAGCGATACGCGAAGCCGCGTCTCGAGAAACTGAACCAGCGCGCGCACTTTGCTGGACTGGCGGCGGTTGGGTAGATACGCGGCGTAGACGACGGCGTCGCCCGCATGAGGACTCGCGTCGAAGTGTTCGAAGAGGCGCAGCAGGCGGCCCGCGCGAATTTCGGCCGCCACCTGCCATTCGGGTAGCAATGCGATGCCGCGCCCGGCCATCACCGCTTCGAGCAGGATGTCGAGATTGTTCGACAGCAGATGGCCGTGCACGTCGACGCGTTGCTCCACGCCCTCGCGCTGGAAGGTCCAGGCCTGGCGAGTGCGGTAGCCGCCGCCATAGGCGAAACGCAGGCACTCGTGGTCAGTGAGCTCCTGGGGTGTTTGCGGCGTGCCGCTGCGTTCGAGGTAGTCGTGGCTCGCCACCACGTAGCGCGGATTGTCCGCCAGTTTTTTGACGATCAGGTTGGCGTCGCGATCGGCGAGACCGATCCGGATCGCGACGTCGATCCGGTCGAGCGCGAGATCGGCGAAGTGATCGGCGACCACGACGTCGAGGAACACCCGCGGATTGTCGGAGAGAAAGGCGGCGAGGTGCGGCGCAAGGCGCAGGCGGCTGTAGGTGGACGGAACCGAAATTCGCAGCGCGCCGACCGGCGACGCACCGCTGTCGAACACGCTCTCGTCCGCCTCGGCCAGATCGTCGAGCACCTTGGCGACCTGTTCGACGTAAGCGATGCCGGCGTCCGTGAGACTGACCTTTCGCGGCGTGCGGGTCAGCAGCGCGGTGCCGAGCGAGGCCTCCAGCGAGTCCATCAGGCGCGTGACCGACGAGGTCGCCACCCCGAGACGTTGCGCGGCCTTCGAAAAGCCACCGGCGTCCGCCACTTCAAGCAAGGTTTTGACGGCGAGGAATTTGTCCATGTTCGGCCTGATTGACGGTTTGGTTGCAAAAAACGCAACGTCAGCTTGCATTTTATCCATATTCAACAACGATAACGCAACGGATAAGCTGCATGCGTTACCTAGTGAGGGAAGCGACATGCAAGCCATTCAGGTCGAGGTCAATTACGACTTCATTTGTCCGTGGTGCTGGATCGGCCAACGGAACCTCGCGTCGGCGCTGACGGAGGCCGGCGCGGACACGGTTGTTTCGATCCGCTATGTGCCGTTCGAATTGAATCCGGCCATGCCGGCCGAAGGGATGGACCGGCGCGCGTACCGCAGCGGGAAATTCGGCAGTTGGGCGCGCTCGCAGATCATGGATGCGCAGGTCACCGCCGCCGGACTGGCGGCCGGCGCGCGCTTCCAGTACGACAAGGTGCTGCGCACGCCGAATACGCGTCTTGCGCATCGTCTGATGCAGTTCGCGCAGCAGCGCAATGACCCGCGCGCGACGGCCGCGTTGTATCAGGCGATCTACGCCGCTTATTTCTCCGAAGGCCGCGACATCGGCTCGCTCGACACGCTGGTCGCGCTTGCCGCGGAACATGCATTCGACGCGGACGAGGTGCGCGCGTATTTGCTGAGCGCCGCCGGCAATCAGGACATCGACGCGGCGCGCGCGCGGGCTGACAGTCTGGGCGTTCAGGCCGTGCCGACCATCCGCATAGACGGCGATGTGATCAGCGGCGCGCAACCGCCCGTGGTCTTCATCAACGCGCTGCGTTCGGCAGGGCAAAGGAAAGCAGCATGAGATCGCTCGAAAGACCGCGTGCCGTCGTGATTGGCGGATCGCTCGGCGGCTTGCTGACGGCCAATACGTTGCGCTCGGCCGGCTGGGACGTCGACGTGTTCGAGACCTCGCCGAACCAGCTCGAAAGCCGCGGCGGCGGCGTGGTGCTTCAGCCGGACGTGCTGGACGCGCTCGCCTTCGCCGGCGTCGAACTGCCGGACCCGCCTGGTGTGGCCTCGGGCGATCGTATCTACCTGGACCGCGAGGACCGGGTGGTCGAACAACTCCACATGCCGCAGATGCAGACCTCGTGGAGCCTGCTCTACCGCGCCATGAAGAACGCGCTGCCCGCGTCTTACCTGCATGCGGGCGAGACCTTTACCGACTTCCACATGGAAGGCGAGCGGATCGTCGCGCTGTTCGAGAGCGGCCGCAGCGAACAGGCCGATCTGTTGATCGGCGCCGACGGTATCCGCTCGACGCTCAGGCGGCGCCTGCTGCCCGAAGTCGCGCCGCAGTATGCGGGCTATGTCGCATGGCGCGGCCTCGTCGAGGAAGCCGATCTGCCGTTGCACGCAGCGGACATGCTGCGCGGGCGCTTCGCGTTTCAGCAAGGCGACGGGCATTCGGGGCTCTCCTATCTGATTCCGGGCGAGAACGATTCGACCGTGGCCGGCGAGCGGCGCTTCAACTGGGTGTGGTATCGCAAGTACAGCGCGGCAAGGCTCGAAGAGTTGCTGGTCGATCGTCACGGCATCCGGCGCGCGTTCTCGCTGCCGCCCGGCTCGACCAAGGGCGCCGACATCGCACAGCTCCGCGAAGACGCGCAGGCGTCGTTAGGGCCGACGTTCCGCGCACTGGTCGATGCCACCGACGCGCCCTTCATGCAGCCGATCGTCGATCTGCGCTCGCCGAAGATGGTGTTCGGCCGCGCGGTGCTGCTCGGCGACGCCGCTTCGGTGCCGCGCCCTCACACGGCGGGCAGCACGGCGAAAGCGGCCGCCAATGCCCATGCGCTGGCGCTCGCGTTGTCCTCGACCTGGCAAAGCGGCGCGACGATCGATTCAGCCCTGAAACGTTGGGAGAACCAACAGTTGCAACGCGGCAGGCTGATGACCGATCTGGGTATTTCACTCGGCGACCGCGTGATGAACCTCGCGCGCTGAGTCCACGTATTCCGTTTCTTTTCTTCAAGGAGTTGTCATGTCAACCCAGGCATCCACCACGGCGGCCGCCAACAGCCCCGTCAAGCTGACACGCGGACTGATCGCGTTGTTCGCGTTCTGCTGCGGCGCCATCGTCGCGAACCTGTACTACGCGCAGCCGATCACCGAACTGATCGCACCGGCCATCCACATGTCCGGCGGCACCGCCAGCCTGATCGTCTCGCTCACGCAGATCGGCTATGCATTCGGCCTGTTCTTTCTGGTGCCGCTCGGCGACCTGCTGGAAAACCGCAAGCTGATGATCACCACCGCGCTGGTGTCGATCGCCAGCCTCGCCGCCGCGGCGTTCGCGCAGCAACCGGCCGTGTTCCTCGGCATCTCGCTGCTGGTCGGCTTCAGTTCGGTTGCCGTGCAGATCCTGATTCCGCTCGCCGCGCATCTCGCGCCGGACGAATCGCGCGGCAAGGTGGTCGGCACCATCATGAGCGGCCTGCTGCTCGGCATCCTGCTGTCGCGGCCGATCTCCAGCGTGGTGGCCGGGCACTTCGGCTGGCGCGCGGTATTCGGTTCCGCCGCCGTGCTGATGGCGATCGTCACCAGCGTGCTCGCGCTGACCATTCCGCGCCGCCAGCCCGATCACCAGGCCACGTACTTCGAACTGATCGGCTCGCTCGGCCACCTGGTTCGCACGATGCCGGTGCTGCGTCACCGTTCGTTTTACCAGGCGCTGATGTTCGCTTCGTTCAGCCTGTTCTGGACCGCGATTCCCGTCGAGCTGACCCGCCAGTTCGGGCTCTCGCAAACCGAGATCGGCATCTTCGCGCTGGTCGGCGCGATCGGCGCGACCTCCGCGCCGGTGGCGGGCCGTCTCGCCGATGCGGGCCATACGGTGCGCGCGACGCTGATCGCGCTGGTGGTGGGCGCGTTCGCCTATGCGCCCACGCTGATCCATCCCGCGTGGGGCGTGCTCGGGCTTGTCGCGACCGGCATCGTGCTCGACTTCGCCGTGCAGATGAACATGGTGCTGGGTCAACGCGAGATCTATGCGTTGCACGCGGCGAGCCGCAACCGCCTGAACGCGCTGTATATGACGAGCATCTTCGTGGGCGGCGCGTTCGGCTCGGCGCTCGCCAGCCCGCTTTACGAACACGGCGGCTGGCCGCTCGTCGCCGCGGTCGCCACGGCCTTTCCGATCGTCGCGCTGGCGCACTACCTGGTGATCGGCCGTCCGTACGCCGCCCGCCACGCCTGATACACGCATTGCTTCGCAACCGGGCGGCTCGCTGTCCGGATTAACAACATTTCAGCGTGGCTTCAGGAAATTTCGCGGGCTCGGCGATACGCTGACCAGCAGAGTCATTCACCTGAACGACGCTCGATTGCTCATCAAGGAATCACCATGTCCTCCCTTTCGCCCCTGCTCGACGGCTACGACCTGTCGGGATTGAGTTTGCCGAACCGCGTCGCGATGGCGCCCATGACCCGCTCGCGCGCGCCGTTGCGCGGCCGGCCGACCGAGATGATGGCCGAGTACTATGTGCAGCGCGCGTCGGCCGGCTTGATCATCACGGAAGCCACCAATGTCAGTCCGGCCTCGGCGGCGTTCGACCTGACGCCCGGCATCATCACGGCAGAGCAGATCGACGGCTGGCGTCATATCACGAGCCAGGTGCATGCCGCGGGCGGCCGCATCTTCATGCAGTTGTGGCATGGCGGGCGCGTCAGTTCGTTCGCGCTGCTCGGCGGCGCAGCACCGCTCTCCCCTTCGGGCGTGAACGACGACCTCGAACAGTTGCAGGTGTGGGCGCAACTGCACAACGGCCAGTACACCAAGATTCACGCCACGCCGTCGCGCGCCATGTCGCTCGACGAAGTGAAGCTCGCCGTCGACGCGTTCCGCCAGGGCGCGGCCAACGCGATCGCCGCCGGTTTCGACGGCGTGGAAGTGCACGCGGCGAACGGCTATCTGCCGCATCAGTTCCTCTCGTCGACCACCAACACGCGCAATGACCGCTACGGCGGCTCGGTCGCGAACCGCGCGAATTTCCTGCGCGACATTCTCACGGAGATCGGCTCGGTGGTCCCGCTCGACCAGGTCGGCGTACGTATCTCGCCGTACGCGCACTACAACAACGTACGCGACGCGGACCCGGACACGACCTACGACTACGTCGGCAAGATGCTCGACGAATTCGGCGTCGCCTACGTGCATGCGGCGGATACGAACGGCTGGAGCGGCCAGCCGGATTTGCCGCGCATTATCGAGCGCATGCGCCGCGCGTTCTCGGGCACGTTGATGGTCAACGGCGGCATTTCCGTCGAGCATGCCGAGACCTTGATTCGCGAAGGCCAGGCCGACCTCGTGGCGTTCGCTCGCGCGTATATCGCGAATCCCGATCTGGTCGAACGCATTGCGGCCCACGCGCCGCTCGCGGCCCCGAAGCCGACTGGCTGGTATGCAGGCGACGCGGCCGGCTATATCGACTATCCGTTCCACGGCAGCGCCGGCCAGGGCGTAGAAGCAGGCGCGGCACGAGCATGACGCGATCGATGCGGCAAACGTCCGGCGCGTATCACGCGGCCGGTTCGTTCCAGGACTTTGGTGAGAGGTGCGTGAATGACTCGCAAGTCTAGACTGCTGGCGGGAGGCGGCGTGGTTGTCGTGGCCGCGCTGGCCGTCGCCTTCCTGCTGATGTGGAAGCCCGCCATCGCGCCGGTCAGCCCGCCCGCGCCGACCTCGTTCGACGCGCAGACGAGGCTCGCGGGTGCGCGTGTCGTCGCGTTGGGCGACTGCATCGTGTGCCACACCGCGAAGGGCGGCAAGCCATTCGCCGGCGGCCTGCCGCTCGCCACGCCGTTCGGCACGATCTACGCGACCAACATCACGCCGGACGCCGAAACGGGCATCGGCAACTGGTCGCTCGAAGCCTTCACGCGCGCGCTTCGTCATGGCGTCGCGCGCGACGGGCATCTGCTGTATCCGGCGTTTCCGTACATTCACTTCACGCGCATGTCCGATACCGACATCTCGGCCGCCTACGCGTATCTGATGACACGTGAGCCGGTCAACGCCGTCGCGCCCGCCAACGAACTGATTTTCCCGCTGAACTTCCGGCCGCTGCTGGCGTTCTGGAACGTGCTGTTTCTGCATCCCGGCGCGCAGCAGCCGGAGGCGTCGAAGGACGCCGAGTGGAACCGCGGCAAATTGCTGGTGGATGGCCTCGGCCACTGCGCGTCGTGTCATTCGCCGCTCAATCCGATCGGCGGCGAGAAGTCGGGACACGCATTCGACGGCGGCGTGGTCGACGGCTGGGAAGCGCCCGCGCTCAATGCGCTCGGCGCGGCGCCCAAGCCGTGGACCCAAGACCAGTTGGTCACGTACCTACGTTCGGGCCGGGCCAGCGAACACGGCGCGGCGGCCGGACCGATGCTGCCCGTCACGCGCGATCTCGCCACCGTGCCCGTTGAGGACGTGCAGGCGATTGCCACCTATCTGCTGTCGATCCAGAAACCGCAGCCGCTCCCGGCGAGCGTGTCCACTGCCAACCAGGGGGTCCAGTCTGCCGAGGCGCAACGCGGCGCGACCCTGTTCGCCGCCTCATGCGCGCAATGCCACGGACCCGCTGCGCCGATGCAGTCGATCGGCGAGCGCCCCACGCTTGCGTTCAGCACCGCCGTCAATGCCGCGACGCCGCGCAACGCGGTCCAGATGATATTGAGCGGCAACGGCTGGCACGGCGAAGACAGCGAGAACTACATGCCCGCCTTCAGCCAGATTTACGACGACCAGCAGATCGCCGATCTCGCCGCCTACGTTCGCGCGACCAATTCGCAGCGCGGCCCGTGGCAGGACGTCGAGGCGATGGCGGCCAAGGTCAGAAAGGAGAACAACGCGCGATGATCAATCTAACCGTGAATGGCGTGCAGCACGCGCTCGATATCGATCCTTCCACGCCACTGCTCTACGCATTGCGCAACGACCTGCAACTGCACGGCGCGAAGTTCGGCTGCGGCCTCGGACAATGCGGCGCCTGCACCGTGATCGTGGATGGCGAAGCGGTGTTCTCGTGCCTGGTTCCGGTCTCGTCGATCGGCAAACGGCCCGTGCGCACGATCGAAAGTCTCGGCACGATCGAACACCCCGGTGCGCTGCAAAAGGCGTTCATCGATCACCAGGCGGCGCAGTGCGGTTATTGCATCGCCGGAATGATCATGCGCGCGCAGGCGTTGCTCGATCGCAATCTGCGGCCTACCGAGCGCGAGCTGCTCGATCATATGGAACCGAACCTGTGCCGCTGCGGTACGCACACCCGCATTCTCGCGGCGATTCGCGAAGTCGCGCATCTGCCGGCAAGTGACGCGACGGCGGCGAAACCCCAAGGCGCGGCAAGCCACGGAGGCGCGCAATGACCGTCAAGGAAGAGGAAATCAACGAAGGACGCCGCCGCTTTCTGCTGTCCGGCGCACTCGTCGTGAGCTTCAGCATGGTTCCGGGCGTGAGCGCGATGGCGCAGGAAGTGATCGCGGACGAAGGCGCCGCCGTGCATATCGGCAAGGCGACCCAGACGCTCGCCGGCAGCCTGAAGACCAACCCGTACCTCGATTCGTGGATCAAAATCGATCGGGCGGGCAACGTGACCGTCTACACCGGCAAGGTGGAACTGGGCACGGGCGTGCGCACCGCGTTGTTGCAGATCGCAGCGGAGGAGCTGGACATGGCGCCCTCGTTGATCACGTTTCTGACCGCCGACACGGGCGCGTCGCCCGATGAAGGTCTCACGGCGGGCAGCCACACGATCGCCGACAGCGGCAGTGCGCTGCTGAACGCTTCGGCTCAGGTGCGCGGGCTGCTGGTCGATGCCGCCGCCCAGCACTTCGGCGTCGCCAGCACGGTGCTGAGCGCGCGCAATGCGGTGATCAAGGCGCCGGATGGCCGCAGCATGACCTATGGCGAGGCGGTGGGACTCGTCGACCTGCATCGCATGGCCTCGCCCGTCTCGCCGTTGAAGAACCCCGCGACGTTCGACATGATCGGCACCTCGTTGCCGCGCGTGGACATTCCCCGCAAGGTGACGGGCGGCGTGAGTTATGTGCAGGACATGATGATGCCGGGCATGGTGCACGCCCGTGTGGTGATGCCACCCGTCTACGAGGCGCGGCTTGTGCAAACGAACACGCCCGCGATTCTGAAGATGCCGGGCGTCCTTAAGGTCATCAGAAACGGCAGCATGCTCGCCGTGGTCGCCAAAGGCGAGTGGCAAGCCGTGCAGGCGCAACGCGCGCTTGCTGCGGGAAGCCAATGGACGGCCGGGCGCGCACTGCCCGACCCCGCTACCGTACATCGCGATCTGAAGACGATCTCCACCGAACACATCGAAATCGCCAACACGCACAGCACCACCGGCACTGCCGTGAAAACGCTCGGCGCGAAATACACCAAGCGTTACATGATGCATGGCTCGATCGGGCCGTCCTGCTCGGTTGCGCTCTTCAAGGACGGTGCGCTGACCGTCTGGACCCATTCGCAAGGGGTCTACCCGCTGCGTGACGGGCTTGCCGAAATGCTCGCCATGCCGAAAGACAAGATCCGCTGCGTTCATGTGGAAGGATCGGGTTGCTACGGCCACAACGGCGCGGACGACGTGGCCGCGCACGCCGCGTTGATCGCGCGCGAAATGGACGGCCAGCCGGTGCGCGTGCAATGGATGCGTGAACAGGAGAACACGTGGGACCACTACACGCCCGCGATGGTGACCGAAGTCAGCGCCTCGCTCGACGCGAGCGGCAGCATCGTCGACTGGAACTACGCGCTGTGGAGCAGTTCGCACAACGAGCGCATCGTCAACGCCGGCCGGCTCATTCCGGCGCAGTTGCTGGAGCAGCCATTCGCGCCCGCGCCCTCGGTGCCGATGGTGCAGCCCGAAGGCGGCGGCGATCGCAACGCGATCCCGCTGTACGCGTTGCCGAACATGCACGTGATGAACAACTTCTCGCCGACCATGCCGCTGCATACGTCGGCCATGCGCTCGCTCGGCGCGCACATGAACATCTTCACGATCGAGACGTTCATGGACGAACTGGCCGCCGCTGCCGGCAAGGACCCCGTGGCGTTCCGGCTGAAGCACATGCAGGACCCGCGTGCCCGTGACGTCATAAAACTCGCCGCCGCGAAATTCGGCTGGCCGCGTGCGCCGCGCAAGCGCAATCACGGCGTCGGCTTTGCGTTCGCGAAGTATAAGAACCTGATGGCCTATGTCGCGATTGCCGTCGAGGTATCCGTCGTGCCCGAAACCGGTCAGGTGATTCTCGAACACGCTGAAGTCGCGGTGGATTCCGGACAGATCGTCAATCCCGACGGCATCCGCAATCAGATCGAGGGCGGCGTGATTCAGTCGGCAAGCTGGACGCTGTATGAACAATTGCAGTTCGATACGAAGCGGATTCGCAGCTTCGACTGGAGCAGTTATCCGATCCTGCGCTTCTCCGCGGTGCCGCGCAGCGTCAATGTGCATTTGATCGACCGGCCGGGCGCACCGTTTCTCGGCGCGGCGGAAGCGTCGATGGGACCGACCGCGGGCGCGCTCGGCAATGCGCTATTCGATGCCACCGGCAAGCGCCTGCGCGACATGCCGCTTGCCGGCGAAAGCCTGCGCAAACTGATCGACGTTTGATCGAGGTTTGATCGACGTTTAACGGGTTGGGGAATCCGTCATCCGCATCGCGCCGAGCGTGCGGATGACTTTTGTTTTCGACGCTTTCGCGTGCTCGTGAAAAAGGGCGGCAAGGTTGACCTTGCCGCCCTTTTCTTCTATCCGCACACTCACACGTGACGGGCGACGGCGCGCAGCGCTTCGAGCAGAGTTTCGGCGTCGCGCTCGCCGTCATAACGCTGGCCGTTGATGAACAAAGTAGGCGTGCCGTTCACGCCGCTGCGCAAGCCACTGTCGAAGTCATGCTGGATACGCTCGTCGTAAGTGCCTTCGAACGCCGCGGCCAGATCGCGCGCATGCAGGCCGAGTTGCGCCGCATACCGCGCCAAATCCGTATCGCTCAGTGCCGTCTGATTTTCATACAGGATGTCATGCGCTTCCCAGAATTTGCCTTGAGTCGCCGCAGCTTCCGAAAACTGCGCGGCGTGCAGCGCGTGGGCATGCATATCCGTCAACGGGAAGTGCCGGAAGACGAATCGCAGTTGTGGTCCCATGGCTTGCTGCACCGCTTTGATCACACCGTACATCGCCCCGCAATAGGGGCATTCGAAATCGCCGTATTCGATCAACGTGACGGGCGCGCCGAACGCACCCTCGATATGGTCCAGAGATCCGACCGGCGCGGAGAGATGGCTCATGGCGTGTCCTGTTGCGTGGAATTGTTCATTTGTTCGAGTGCGCCGAGTATTCCGTCGACGCCCGGGTTCACGGTGATGGGAGAAACATAGGCCCACCGCACAATGCCGTTCCCATCGAGAACGAATAACGCGCGCTCGCAAACACCTTCCTTCGCGCGGTACACACCATAGCTTCGTGCGACTTCGCCCTTCGGCTCGAAGTCCGAGAGCAGCGGAAAATGAAGCTTGCGTTGTGTTGCATATGCCGTGTGCGACCACGCGCTATCCACCGAAATGGCGATCAGTTGCGCCCCCAACCGGCGCAATTCAGCAAGCGCGGCGTTGAAAAGACCGAGTTCGTCGCCACACACAGGGCTCCAGTCGGCCGGGTAGAACGCTATCACCACCGGCGCGCCGCGTAACTCGGATAGGGTGATCTTCTGGTCGGGTGTGGCTTGCAACGTGAAATCCGGCGCCGGCATGCCGGCTTCGAGAACGGGAATGGCGGGGCGAGAAAGCGGTACGGTCATGTCGGATAATCTCCACTCGAAGCATTTCGG
The DNA here is from genome assembly GCF_046028085.1 of Paraburkholderia sp. RL17-380-BIE-A. Lineage (NCBI taxonomy): Bacteria > Pseudomonadati > Pseudomonadota > Betaproteobacteria > Burkholderiales > Burkholderiaceae > Paraburkholderia > Paraburkholderia sp. RL17-380-BIE-A. The sequence continues at coordinate 75,882 of NZ_JARESQ010000024.1, read as the reverse complement.
GCCACGACTTCGCTGCGGCTCGTTGTGTTCAGCAGAATAGGCCGGATGGGATCGCCGGAATAGTTATGCGTTGGGATCGGCGGATCAGAGAAAGGGAGGTGTGGGTCACACCTTTGTATGGTGGGATTTCAAGCGAGGGTATTTTGATTCGGGCGGCCAGCAATTCGACGCCGATGGCCAGATGCTGGGACTGCTGCTGAAATACTATTCTCGTGTTTCTAGACAGCTGATACGGACCTATGGAAAACGGGTGGCTGCTCGTCATACTGCCCCGAGCCACCCGGATCCGGATTGCCTTGCGCGATTAGCGCCCTACAACGGCCAATTCGCTCGCGCCCAGTCGACCAGGTTGACCAGATTGTCTCCGCCGCTGACCGAATTGTCCGCGTCGCCGTCGAAACTCACTTCGCTCGATACCACGCCGCACGCGCGAACCTGACTGCCATTTTCGAACCATGCGAAGAACGGGCCACCGGAGTTGCCGTGGTTCAGGCTCGCCTCCGTTTCCAATGTCTGTCCGTCGTCGTCTTCGTAGTCGTCTTCGAAGGATTGCCAGCTTTGCACCGCGGGTCGCTCCCCGCCCGCGACATCGAATGGGTAACCCACGTTCTCCCATACGTTCAGCCCTCTCCAGCCGTCGTCGAAACTCGTCGTGCCGATATAGCCTAACCGGTTGCCCAAGGGCTCATATAGCCGTAATACCGCATAGTCGTGCGACAGGTTGAAGTCCGTGTCGTCGGTCCCATAGTGGCGGGCGTCGCTGACGTAAGACGACCCGAATGGCTCCGTACCGTCAAAATAGTACGGCGTGAATTTCATCCACCAGTTGCCGGTTCCGATGCTATTCCAAGGCATGACGTGGCGTGCTGTCAGAACGAGGCGATCGCCGATCAGCACGCCCGAACCGGATGTGCCGTCGCTCGTAACGATCTTTCCAGTCAGCAACCACGGCCAGCTTGTATCGAACAGAACCTGGCGTGCATCGCCGGGAAAGACCGTGAGTGGTTTGACCTTGCGCCCTTTTCCGTCTCGCATCTGCGGCTGCGGGCGGCGGATGCCCGTTTTGGGAATGAATCGAACGTCCATCCATTCTGGCCGGAACGACGGGTGGCCGGAAATCTGTCCCATCGTATCGGTTTTTTCGTGCCTCTGGACCGTGCAGCCCATGGGCAGTCCGGGCGTCGAACCGGCGCTCATCTCGACGCCGATTTTCCACAGGCTCTGACCATCGGGGCGCACATCAACTCGCTCGCTTTTCACTTTTGGCGCTAGCTCCACGCCGGGGGGGACAGTTACGTAGGTAGTAGACCAGATGGATTTCGCGGTCACACGCAGGTTTTCTCTGGTTGCCTTGAGAGGGCTGAGGACTTCCAGTTCCGCACGGGTCAACGGCCGCAGACGGTTCGCATGATAGGGCATCACGACTCTCCTGAAATAGTCGAGGGGGCTGAAGCAAAGAGACCATTGCGTATCGTTTCCATCACACGTCAGCAGCTCGGCGTGACGGGTGCCTTCCACTCAATTGTCCCGCCGCGCCCTGTGCTTCTCAGGGCGACCGGGGAAAGTCTTCTCTGTATCTAGAACGAACCGTACGCTTGCGTTTCAAGTACGGAAGGTAAAGCCGGGAAATCCGGTCTTTTCGGGCCCTGCTCCCTAGCCGCTCATCCATTCACGCGCCATTCGAAGGCGCGCGCGTGCATGCAACCCGTGACGAACCAGAAAGCACGACGGCAGGCCGTACGCCAACGTACGGTGCCTGCCGCCGATAATGGTAGACGCGACGCGAGCGAATCTACACTTTGTTCATGCACATCCATGTCTCTGGCGGAACTCCAGAGACATGGATGGTTGCGCGGTTCAGCATTCGCCCTTCTTTGCGTGTCCGGGCGGGCAGTGACCGTCCTTATGTCCGTGATGATGGTGGTGTTCCTCCCATTCGTCGCGATCCCAATAGCGGTGGCCGTCCCAATAGCGGTCGCCATGCCATCCAGGCGACACGACGACGACCGGGGCCGGCGCGACCACGACAGGTGGCGTACCGATGTTAATGCCGACGCCAATATCCGTCGCATGCGCAAATCCCGAAGCGGTGATGCCCATACTCACCAGCGCTGCGCCAACGAAAAAACTTTTCATCTCACCCCCGATTCCGCGACGCTCGCGCCGCGTGTCAGCCGCATCGTTCGCGGCTACTGTTCAAGATCGCAAGCAGCGCGATTCGGTACTTTGACGCGATCAATGCCAATTCGTATCGAATCGTTTTGCAAGCCCTAACTCCATCTCCTGCACATGGAAGATACTGAAGCTGCGTCAGGACCAAGCCTGAGAGTCGCAACGTGAAGTTACATGTTTCTACGCGACGGGTCCAGCCGACTCAGTGCGCTCGGCGGCGAGGAAATGCTCGCGCTCTTCCTCCAATGCCTCCATCAATGCGGTAAATGTCATTGGCCGGCCCGTGAGATAACCCTGAACGAAGTCGCACCCGCTATCGCATAGCCACGCCAGTTGCGCCGGATATTCAACCCCTTCCGCGACGACAGTGAGACCAAAACTGTGCGCCATCGAAATGATGGCTGTAACAATTGGCTGCCCCGAATACGGTAACGCCTTCACAAAGCTGCGATCGATTTTCAGTTGATTGAGCGGAAACGTCTGCAGGTACGATAGAGACGAATAGCCCGTGCCAAAGTCGTCGATCGACAGGCGCACACCTCGCGCACGCAGCGTTCTCATGACCTCCGCCGCCACCGTGACATTCTCCATCAACAGGCTCTCGGTCAGTTCAAGTTCAAGCAACTCCGGTCGCAAACCGGTCTCCTGCAGTGTTGCAAGCACGTCGGCACCGAAAGTGTGATGCCGGAGCTGTCGGGCCGATACATTCACCGAGACGCTAACAGACGTCGCCGCATCGCTATTCCACCGCACGGCATCCTGACAGGCTCGGGTCAGAATCCATCGGCCGAGTGACAGAATCAAGTCGCTACTCTCCGCAATCTGCACGAATTCGGCGGGAGAAATAGCCCCTTGTGAAGGGTGATCCCAACGAGCAAGCGCTTCCACGCCGACTAACCGCCCGGTGCGACAATCGAATTGCGGCTGATAGGCAATGTCCAGGCCATCGCGCTCGACCGCTTCGCGCAGATCGCGCTCCAGCGACGCACGCCGCTGCGCCTCTGCCGTCATTTTCGGCCGGAACTCGACCGCAAGATTTTTACCGCCGCCTTTGGCCGCATAGAGCGCTATATCCGCGCTACTTAAGAGGGACGCAATATCGCCTGCGTCGTCCGGATACCGCGAAAAGCCCACGCTCACGGTGACGGGCACCATCGTCCCTTCGAGTTCGAACGACCGCCCAAGGCTGCGCACGATTTTCTCCGCGGTCCTTCGGCTCTGGATCCGGTCGGCATCCGAAGTTGCCAACACCGCGAATTCGTCACCGCCGATACGGCTCACGACGTCCCGTTGTTGAACAGTGCCCCGCAGGGTGTGCGCTACCGCGCGCAGTAGTTCGTCCCCGGCACCGTGCCCGAGCGTATCGTTGATCTTTTTGAAATCGTCGAGATCGATCAGGACAAGTGTCACCTGCGGGGAAACACCAGCAGCCGGACGCAGGCAGCCAGCCAGTTCGTCATAGAAAGCGCGACGGTTGGGCAGATCAGTCAGCGGGTCGGTCAGAGCGAAGTATTCCAATTGTCGTTCCGCCTCGATGACGCGCGCTCTGGTACGCGACATGACGAACGACGCTATCCACAGCGCACACGCCGACGCTAGAAACAGGAAGCAGGCATAGCGCGTGAATTCCGCCTTCATTCCGTCGGTCGTCGCAACGAGGACCACCGTGCCGACCCGTGCGCCACCCTGAACCACGGGTGCGGCGACGATCACGTCCTTGAAAGAAAGGCGCACTTGTGTCTGCGCCGCGGCCTCCGTGCCTTCGTTCTGCTCAAATTCCGATAGCCCTCGCTGAACGAAGCGGGCAAAGCGACCGCCCTTAGCATCGAAGACCGCAACGCTTTCGATATAGGGGAGATTGCCGAGGTGCGCCAACACTTCGCTCGCCACCTCGCTGTCGCGGAAGAGCAGTGGCGCCGACATATTTTCCGCGACCATTGCGGCCTGAAGCCGGGCGTTGTCCGCAAGCGCGCCTCGAAGCGAAACCGCCTCATAGACGAGCAGGACAACGCTCGAAATCACCAGAGCAACCGCCACTCCGATGATGTTGACCCGTCCCAACGCGCGCGACAAACTTGGCTTGTTCCGTTCGATCAAGCTCATAGGACAGTCCTTGCCAGTTGAAGCAGCTTCGAGCTGAGCGAAAGATGTCGCCGAGCCGCCTCGCGGTTGTTGATATCGAAACGCAAATGGTTTCCGTCCGTGACCAGGCGAATCACCGTGTCCTGTGTATCCAGCGTGGAATTGGTGATGACGAGTACGGGCCTGTCGGAGTTGAGCACTTCTCTCGTTTGCTTCGACAATGGCTTACCTTCTTCGACGAGAACGACGTTGCATCCTGACGGACCATCACCGTGGCTCAGCGAGCCGAAAGTCCACGCGCGTCCGCTCACGATCTTTCCGTTAAGGTTCGCGAGCGCTATTCCCAGCGCGCTCTCACCGTTCGCGCAGACGACCAGCTTCGAATCGGAGAGCCCTCCTGCCGGCCAGGTGGTGAACTGGGTAAAGTTGTAGATGTATGCTGCGCTCAGCATCGCTTCGTCAACCTGTGCGTTCGACGGCCCGGCAATGACCGCGAGGACTAACGAGCCCAACACGGTGAATGTGCGGAGTGTGCGATTGAACCGCATACTAGAATCCGTACACCATTTTGACGAGGAAGGTGCGGCTTTGCTGCGCAATGACCTCCTGCGTATAGCCGGGGCCCGCCGGATCCGCATACTGTGTGTTGGCTACGTTGTACACCGAGAACGACACGTCGGCATGCTGGATCAGGCGCGTCGAGCCGACGGACAGATTGCCCAGGCAGTACCCTGCTGCGTGGCCACTTTCGGCGAGTCGGCTTGATACACAGCGCAGTTCGGTGGCGAGCCGCGCCGCATTGCCAAAGAGCGGCAGTACCAGATTGAGTTTCGCGAGATGCCGCGGTGAATTTTGCAGAATGTCTCCGGTGGCGCCGTCTCGGGCGATCTGCCACGAATAGCTGGCCCGGACTCGGGTTTCACCGAATCGTTGCTCATAGCTTATTTCAGCGCCGTTCGCTTTCGCCCGGTCGAGGTTCTCGAAAACGTACAGCCCGGCCGGCGAAGTCGTTTCCGAGATCAGGTCGCGAATGTCGTAATGGAACAGAGAAAGTGTCGCGTGACCCGTCGCGCCAAACTGTCTCTGGTAGATCAGTTCGGTGGTCGTGATGTGCTCAGCCTTCAATGAAGGATTCGCGGACTGTCCACCCACCCCCGGTACAGCGTAATAGAGTTCATAGGCGTTCGGCGCGCGATAGGCGCGACCGTACACCAGTTTCACTGTGTCGCTGTTGGTCGGCTTGTAGGCGAGCGCCACGCGTGGACTCACGTTGCCGCCTGCCGCTGTCTCCACGTCGTAACGAAGTCCGACATTGAGCGAAAAATTCGCGGGCAATTGCAGTTCGTCTTCACCGTAGATTCCGGTGCGGTTACCGGAGCGCCGGTCGTCGAGAAAACTCTCGTAGGGTTCGACGTTGAAGTTGTACTGATCGCGATGAGCGTCGCGCGTATAGTCGAAACCCAGCACGACTCTATTTTTCGGAAGGGACGTGAACGTGGTGTGAACGTCGACGCCGTACCAGAGCGCGTGGTCGCCATCGACGTTCTCCACCGGCCCTGGCGCATAAAGACTCGGACTGCGATAGTCGTAACGTCCCCAGTACGCGCTCGACGCCAGTTGTATGCCTTCCGCGATTGTGTGCTGAAAAGTGCCGTCGATAAAACTATGCGTATCGGTCGTGCTGAACGGCGCGTTGAATATCGCGCCATACGGCGCGGTGGGGACGCCCTTCGTCCGGTTGCCATAGCCCATGCTAAGGCCGAACTCGCCGTACGTGAACTTGGCGAGCAACTTCTGACTGCGATCGTAGTCGAGTCCTTGTGCCACGCCATTGTTCTGGTCGGGCGTATCGAACTCCGGATAAAACAGGCTCTGCCCGTTGCTGACAAAAGAACTCGCCGACAGCAGTACGTCCGCGCCATTCGTGCCATGCCAGCCGTAGGATGCGCGCGCCTGCTTCTCGCCAAAACTCCCTGCTGCGACTGCGACCTGAGCACCGCGGAGACTTTCGCCGGTCTTTGTAATCACGTTCACGACGCCAAATAGCGCGTTCGAACCGTACACAGCCGATCCTGGACCCGGCACATACTCAATACGCTCGACAAGATCCAGGTCTACCGGAAAATCGGTGCCAATGGCAGCCTGGTCGAATACCGAGTCGTTGGTTCGTACTCCGTCGATCAGCAGCAAAAACCGGCTGTTGTAGTCGCCCGGGCGCTGAAAGCCCCGTGCGCCGAGATACGAATAGGTCCGGTCGTAGGTTGTGTAGAGTCCGGGAAGCGACGCGAGCGCATCCGCGAGGGTCTTCCATCCGAAATCGCGGATATCGGCGGCCGTCAGAATGAAGACCGCGGCCGGTGCGTCGGATATCGGCTGGGCAAGCCGGCTGGCGCTACTCACCGTGACCTGCATCAACGCCTCCAGCGGTAGCGCGGTCAGATCGCCCGGCGCATGCTCGCTCGTGGATAGCTCCGGCTTCGCCTGCGCGGCCGCTCGAACGTTGTGTGCCGCGATAACAGCAGACGCTGCGGCAAGTAATGTGAGGCGCAACGTGCACTTAACACCGCGCGCAAAGTTACGCAAATCGGACATGGGAGTAAAACTTACTAACGTAGCGCAGGAAATGGTGCATTCATCCAGCTTCTTATCGGCTTTTCCGGCGCAAACTTGAATCGGGCGCAAAGCGCCGCGTTCAGCCGTGGGCCCGTTATGACAAGCGCTAAGGGTTGATACTGATGCCGATATCCGATCGGTAACTTCTTCGCGCGTGAATTCGCTGACGAAGAAAAATGTGCGCCCTGATTTCTGGCCTCCGGTTTTAGAGGGGGCACGTCATGTCTGCTCTATTCCGCTCCCTTAAGATTTCCTTCAGCATTTCCCCTTAAATTCGAGGTAGACCGTTTTCCCGGTTCGCATGAACGGACCTAAAAAGGCCTGCGGTCGGCCCACAAAAAAAAGAGAGATTAGATGGCAAGGGGAAAAATTAGCGCGGCCGTCGGGAATGCTCGCTCTGCGTATGCGCTCGAGCTTGCAAGAGGGCGCTCATACATTGGCAGTACGCTGACTCCGGCGACACGCAGCAATGCCATTACCGAAGTATTCGCCGAATTCGTCGAACTATATGGAGATCGAGAATTAGCCTTGTTTCAAAAGCTTCTTGCGGAGGATCTGCAACGGCAAGGTCAGCCCGACGCTTCGTTGGCCGTGCTTGAATTCAAGCTCCGTATTCGGTGAACGAGCGCTTCGTTCGAACGATGAGCGCCGCCTAACTTTAGCGTCAAGGCGCTCACTCTTCTCAACGCATGTGCGTCCGCGCATGCCGGACTCATTCCCGCACTATCCGGCAGATAACAGACGAGCCACCTGGTCCGACTTCGTCTGCACCGCGATATCCTTCGCCGTCAATCCCCGATTATCCTTGAGCGACCGATTCGCTCCGCGTGCGATCAGCAGCCGGACAGTATCCGCGCGATCGTATCCCGCAGCCCACATCAGCGCAGTGAGGTCGTTCTTATAAGGACGATTCACGTCGACCCCGGCATCGAGCAGTTGACTCACCACTTTCGACTGTCCCTGGCCGGCCGCATACTCCATCGCAGTCTTGCCGATGCGATCCGTGGCAAGAGGATCGGCGCCGTGCGCCAGCAGCAGCGCGACGATTTCATCAAAGCCGCCGTACGCCGCGGCCATCAACGGTGTGACGCCCGGCGCGCTGGCGTGCTGAACGTTCGCGCCATGTTCGATCAGCATGCGCGCCGTTCCCACGTCGCCTTTTTTGCACGCGGTAATTAGCGCAGTGTCGCCGATGCGGTTCATGGCATCCACTGCGGCCCCGCGCTGAAGCGCCGCGAGAGCCGACGGCTCGTCTCCGTCTTTCGCGGCTGCAAGCAGTTGCCTGTTTGTTTCTCCGTCGCCTTGCGCATGCGCGGGCATGCATGCGCCGAATGCGCCCGCAAGCAACACGACAACAGCAGTGGTACGGATGAGAGTTTGTTTCACGGCATCGCCTCCCTGCTACTGGAGATTGTTGATGTATGCGGCGAGATTGCGAATGTCGTCGTCTGTCAGATTGCGGGTCACACTGGCCATGTTGCCGGCGTCGTTGGTCCGCGTATGCGAACGGAAGTCCTGCATTTGCTTGACGATGTACGGATACAGTTGACCCGAGACGCGCGGAATCTCGTTCTGACCAGAAAAGCCGCCCAGGTGGCACATCGTGCATAACACCTCTGCAGCTTTATTCTTTCCGGCTTCGATGCTGGCGCTATCCGCCTTGAATGGAACGGACACCAGCTTTTGCGCGGCGAAGTAGTCGGCCAGATCCTGCATGTCGTCGCGCGAAAGGTTCGCCGCCATCGGCGACATGCGCGGGTCGCTGCGCCGCCCTTCCTTGAAGTCCTTGAGTTGCAGATAGAGATAGCGCGCGCTCTGACCCGCGAGAATCGGATAGTCCGAATTGGTCGAATTGCCCATCGGCCCATGACAGGCCACGCACACCTGCGCTTTCGCCTTGCCCGCCTCGGCGTCGGCGTGCGCGTTCAACGGCAGCCATGCGGCGGCGAACCAGCCGCACAGCCATGCCGTCCATGAGCGGCTCGCCGCTCCCCGGGTTCCCCGTAGCATCAGCATGCGCATCGTCATGGCAGCGCAAAAACCACCACGGTGTTGCCGCGCTTGAAGTCGAGCTGGGTATTGCCGCCCGCCGCGACCGCGACGTATTGCTTACCGTGCACCATGTACGACACCGCGGGCGCATTGACGCCGGCGCCGCACTGGAACTCCCAGAGCTTCTTGCCGGTGGCGGAATCGAATGCGCGGAACAGGCCGTTGCCTTCGCCGTTGAATACGAGACCGCCCGCCGTCGCCAGCACGCCGCCTATCAGCGGTTGTTCGGTCTTGAAGTCCCACGCCACCTTACCCGTATCGACGTTGACCGCGGAGAGCTTGCCCCATTGCTGTTCGGCCGCGATCGTCTTGAACGCGCCGCCCAGCCAAAGCTTGCTGCCACCCGGATAGGCCGCGTCCTCGACCTGATACGTCATCGGTTGATGCAGATTGGCCGCATACACGAGGCGCGTTTGCGGATCGAACGCCATTGGCGACCACTCGACTCCGCCGTTCGCGCCGGGCAGCATCCGCGCGCCCGCGGCTGTCGGCAACGTCCACATGTTCTCCTGGGGAATCATCGCCTGCGAATAGCGGATCAGCCGCCCGGTGGCGCGATCGTGAACGTACACGTGTCCGGTCTTGCCGCCGTGCACCACGCCCGGAATCATCTTGCCGTTGGTGTCGCGCACGTCGATCAGCATCGGCGGGCTCACGGCGTCGAGATCCCACACGTCATGCGGCACATACTGGTAGTGCCATTTGTACTTGCCGCTGTCCAGATCGATCGCGACGAGCGAATCCGTATAGAGGTTGTCTCCCGGGCGGATTGCGCCATACAGGTCCGGCGAGGGATTGCCCACCACGAAGAACACCGTATGCGTTTGCCGATCGACGGCGGGCGCCATCCACACACCGCCGCCGAGCGTCTTGTAGAAATCACCCCCCTTCGCGGCGAGCTGTTTTTTCTCGGCATCGATATCGCGTTTCTCGTCGCGGCCAGTCGCATCTTTCGTGGCCCACACGCCTTCCTGGCCGGTTTCCGGAATCGTATAGAACGTCCACAGCAATTGACCGGAGTTTGCATCGAACGCTTTGAGGAACCCGCGAATGCCATATTCGCCGCCGTTCGTGCCAATCAGCACCTTGCCGTCGACGACCGTCGGCGCCATCGTTTCCGAGTAGCCCTGATCGGGATCGGCGATTTGCGTTTGCCACAGCACGTTGCCGGTTTTCGCGTCGAGCGCGACGAGTTTCGCATCGAGCGTGCCCATGAAGAGCCGGTCGCCGGCTATGGCTACGCCGCGATTGTTGGGCCCGCAACAAAACGTCGTGACCGAGCCCATCTTGTGCTTGTAATGCCAGAATTCCTTGCCCGTGACCGCGTCGACCGCATACACGTGGTTAAACGAGGTGGTAATGAACATCACACCATTCGATACGATCGGCGCCGTTTCCATCGACTCGTTGACGGCTGTCTGGAAGATGAAAGCCGGTCTGAGTTTCGCCACATTCGTCTTGTTGATTTGTGCGCCGCGGTAGTAGCGCGTCTGCGCGTAGGAACCGTTCGAAAGCAGCCAGTCGTTGGACGTGGTGGCCGCCTTGTCGAGCTGATCCTGACTTACGGGCTGCAGCGTCGACGGCACGGGTGAGCTCGTCGTAGTCGAAGTGTTCTGAACTTCGTCAGCGGCAAAAGCAGAGGGTAGGCCGAATGCAATGGCGAGCAGGGAAAGACCAATAGCATCTGGAATGCGAACGAATGGCATGAGCGTCTCCTTGGCTTTTTATTGTTCAAGAATTTCAGCACTGGAGTGCGGCATTCATCCACGCCAGCAATGGCGTAGAAAAGCAGGATGGCACAACCCTCTCAAACAACAAAAGCGTACGATTTAGAACCGTTGATTGCTTTGTCAGAATGGGTCGGCTGCGCACAGACGGGCGAAGGTCATGCCCTCGCCCCAAAAGGCCGGCTCGCTTAAGCGTAGGCGATACGCTCCAAATTTTCCAGACCCTCGACAGGTATTGAGCAGAGCGGATTTACCCGTATGACGAGTTCGCACGTCCGGCGCTCACGCGACGCGTGGCCGAGTGAAACTCCGGTGCGAATCGCCAGGCGAGCAACAGCAGCGCCAGCAGCGCGGGACACCAGCGCAAATCCGTCGGCACCGGTTCGCGGTGAGCGAATCGCGCATCGAGCAGGGCCTCGCTCAAGGACGCAGTGCTCGACAGGCGGCGATATCCGAAGCCGATCTGTTCGGCCACGGCGGCAAGGTAATGCCCGTGCAATTCGGACAGCTCCTCGTGGCTTTCCGCCCGCGTTTCGGATCCCGGCCGCGTGGGTACCTGAATCACGTCCTCTGCCTGCCAGTAGCCGTCACGCCGACCGTCGGCATCGGTGCGCGGAATGGGCGCGGCCTGATCGCCACCAACGCCGATCAGCCAGCCCTTGACCTGAGCGGGGTTGATGTCCCGCGCCGGCGCATCCGAAGGCAGGATTGGCGGCGCCTCCTGTCCATCGGTAGCGAACACGACGGCCGCGCCATGACCGATATCCTGCGCCACACGAACCGCGGAATAGACGCCGCCCTCGGCAATGCGGCTCCAGTTGGTCCAGCGCATTCGCCAGTCGATCCTGTCGAGCGAGGACAGCAACGCATCGTAGTTGCTGCAGACTTCGACGGGCGGCAGCAACAGCAACGTCCGCTGACCGGTGAACACACTCCACCCAAGCTTCGACCCGCATGGCAATCGCCCCAGCGCGTCGCGCGCCGCAGCCCGCGCGAACGCCAGGCGGCTCACCGGTGCGCCATTCAGTGCGATGTCCTCGACATCCATGCTCTGCGTAATGTCGAAGGTGACGATGTAGCTGAACGTATTGCGCGGCAGTACCACGCGAGGCATGGCGACCGCTGCGATCAACAACACGAGCGCCACGGGCATCGTCCAGTGCCGCCGTCCGGAAAGCCCACGCTGCGGCGCGCCGAATCTCATGGCAGATCCTTGCTCTGCGGCTCGCTCACCTTGACGTTGTGCTGCGACTTGACCTCCGGCGATTCCGCCGTGGAGTGCGTTTCAGGCGCGAGCCACAGCGCCCGTTCGAGGTTATAGCGCGCATCCCAATCGTCCGGCGCGGCACGCAGCAAGGTCCGGTAGCGCGCCTTCGCCTCCTCGATCATGGCGGCCGACCGGACCGTGCCGGAGCGGCTGTCGCCCATGCTCTCGCGCAGGTACATGTTGCCAAGATCGAACAGCGCCGCGCGCCCTACCTCGCCAGACTGCCCGTCGCGGATCAGGTCCTCGAAGAGCGGGCCCGCCCTGTCGTAGGCACCCGCGTTCGACAACGCGATGGCGCGCGCGAGTCGAACCTGGCCGTCCTCGCGTTGGCCCTGTTCGTCGCGCAGAGCGCCTGTCGCGGCCGCTTTGCCGGCTGCTTTGGCTGTTTCAGCCGCGACTGCCGCGACCGCCTGATTGACGTGCTGCGCGTGCCGCAGGCGAACCCCGTCATACGCCGCGACACCGGCGCAACACAGCGCGACGGCCGCGAAGATGAGATGAATCGACGCGCGCTTCATGACCAGGCCCGCACCTGAAGCAGCCGCAAAGCCAGCAATAGCCCACATCCGGCCAGCGCGAGCGCGAAACAATACGGGCTGAGATCCTGCCGTGGCAAATGCTCGACAAACGAAGTCCGCGCGTTTTGCTGGCGGTTGATCTCGGCCATCGCGTCCTTCATCGCTCGCGCATCGCCGGCCTGAAAAAGCCGGTACGGGGTCTTCAGCGAGAGGAAGAAGCGATGCAGTTCGGCTTCGGCCGAAGACTCACTCGCGGGAACCGCAGCGTTCAGATCGGGACTGTAGGTGCCGCTGCGCAAGTAGATAAAGTAAAGCGCGATCTGGTTGCGCGTCAGTCCATCCTGAATGAGACGCCGTACTTCCGCGTCGAGTCTCGCACCACCGTCCGAGACGAGCACGATCGCCCGGCGCCCCGACGATGCCCAGCCATTGAACTCGCCGATCGCCGCCAGCAACCCATGGTCGAGTTGCGTGTCCGGCATGCCGCGACCCACCGCCGTGCCCGCAATCGCGGCTTCGATCACACGGGAGTCGTAGGTAAACGGCATCGCCAGCACCGAACTCGTGCCGAACATCATGAACGCAAGCCGGTCGTTGGGCCGTTGAGCCACGAAGTTCGTCAACGAAGCGCGCGCCACCTTGTTCTTCGATTCACCCGCCGGCGACTCCACGCCTTTGCTATTCATCGTTTCGTCCATGCTCGCACTGCGGTCCATCAGGATCAGGATCTGGGCTCCGCTGCCGGTACGCAGCACTTGCCGTTGCGAGCGTCCCGGACCGGCGAGGCCAACCACAATCGCCACCATCGCCAGCACGGCACTGCCCCGCACGACGAAGCCGAGCCATTGCCCAACGCGATCCTCCGGAAGCCATGCGACCCAGGAGAAGACCAGCGTGTCGCCGCGTCGTGGCAACAACGGCAGCGCGGCTAACGGCACGAGAACAAGCAGCCACGGATAGGCGAAATCGAATGCGGTGTTCATCGCTGATGGCGCTGCTCTGCGCGATACAGTGCGCGGCACAGCCCTCGTAGCGGATAAGGGGCGAGCGCCGGTGCAGGCGTGAAGAAGCGCTCGGTCGATTGCTGATAGAACTGTTCGAGTTGCGTGCGTAGCGGCTGCAAATACGGCGCTCGCGCGAACAGGCTGGGCAAAGAACCCGCGTGAACGACATGGCCCGCTGTTTCATTCAGTGCGCGGTGCAGGCAGAGCCATGCATCGGCAGACGTGTCCGCGTTCGGCGGGTTCAGCCGCCGCATCTGCCGCCACGCGCGCGCAAAAGGCAACCGCGCCGACTCGTGCCAGTTGCGCCACCGCCACCAACCCGCCCACGACAGCAGCGTCAGCAGTAGCAGGCCAAGCGCGAAACTCGCCTGCCGCCGCAGCGGCGCGGTCGGTAGCGAAGGAGCCTGCCGGTCAGGCCGCATCAATTGCAGGTCACCGGCATCGAAGGCATCGACCTGTGTCATCGGGCCGATGCTGAGCGGCCACTCCGCGACCTGCAGCGTCGCGCCGGACGCCGAGGTCAATGTCAACGCCGGCAAAGCAATCCTGGTGAGCGTGGGCGCGACGTTGACGATCTGGTAGTCGATTACCATCCAGCGACGACCGTCGGCATCGGTTTCGAACCGGGCGGGCCGCCGTTCCAGCCACTCGTCAGTGCGGCCGACGGAAGGCGGCGCCACCGAACCCGCATCGTGATCGCCGGCGGACAGCAGAATGCGTTGCGTGAGGATATCGCCGAGCAGGTGGCCGAATGCGCGCGGCTGTTGAACCGTTGGCTGAGACACATCGGCCGGCCCTGCGGCGACGCTGATTAGCGGGACCGGCGCCAACGCCACCACCAACAACCACGCTAGCGAAGAGACAAACCTCTTCGCGACAGAGGTCCCGCGCAGCAATCTATACGATCCGCCAGTGCAGCGCACGTCGAGTCTCATGCGATCGTCTCCAGAAAATAGCGCGACATCGCCTCTGGATCAAAAGCACTCTCGATGTAAAACGGCTGCATGCCACGCTTGCCGAACATCGTCGCGAGTTCAGCACGCCGCCGCGCGACAGCCTCGCGCCAACGCGCGCGCACGCTGCCACGCAGCCATAGCGTGCGCTGCCGGGCGGACTCGGCGTCACGGACCGCGAGCAGCGGAGCGCCGTGCGGTGGTGCGATCTCAGCGGTATCCCAGACCACCATCGGCACCACACAGGCATGAACCAGCAGGTCGAGTACGGCGGGCAATTCCGCGAGCGGCCAGTGAAAATCCGAAACAAGGAAGATCAGCGCGCGCCGCCCGGCCAGCGTCGAAGCGGCGCGCTGCAGCCCGGCAATACCGCCGCTTCCGGCTGTGTCGCTCGTGCTGTCACGCAACATCGTCGCGAGCAGGTTGCCGACGCCCCGGCCGTATCGCGCCGGCATGAATAGATCGTCACGCGCAGCGTTATCGAAGGCGAGCATGCCCAGCTGATCGCCGACGCGAAACGCGCTGTATCCCAACGCCTCGACAAAATCGGCGGCAACCTGCAATTTCGTCTGGCGCGCGCCGAAGTGCATAGACGCCGAAACATCGACGATCACCTGCACCGGCACCGCAGCGCGCTGCAGGTGAACCCGCACCAGCCATTCGGAGCGTGCGGCGCGCACGCTGGCGCGCAGATCCAGGCGGCGCGGATCCGGGTAGTCGAAAAGGCGGCCGTGCATCGCGAATTCCTGGCCGGCGCCGAAGCTCGATCCCGGATGCGAACCGGGACGAGAACCGCCTGCGCGCATCGGCAAACGGTAGTGAAATTCGGGGGTCGCGTTCATGGCTCAGGGTACGGCCAACCTGTTCATGATTTGCGCCGTGAGCGCTTCGGCGAGCTCCTGGCGGCGCAGTTCGTAGATCGGCGTGAAGAACACGCGATGCCCGAGCGCCGGCATCAGCACCGCATGAATATCCTCGGGCACCAGATGCGCACGGCCGGCCAGCCACGCCACCACGCGCGCGGCGCGCAGCAGCGCGCTCATGCCGCGAGGGCTCGCGCCCGCCAGAATGAGGCGATCCATATCGACGCCCTCTAGCGCAATGCCGAAACGCTGTGGCGTCTCCGTTGCCTGCCAGATATCCAGAACGTAGCGCTCGATCGTCTCACTCGACTGCACACTCTCCTGAATGACCGCGCCGACCTGGTTCAACTGTTCCCATGGAACGATCGCGGGCGGCAGTCGCGCAAGCAGCATGTCGACGTCATGGAACGTCGGATCGAATACCAGCGCCCGCCGCACGTCGGGCTCGGTCGGCGTGGGCATGCCCAACTCGAACAGGAAGCGATCGCGCGCGGCCGATGCAAGCTCGAAGGTCTCTTCCTTCTCGACCTTGTTGCGGTCGGCGAAGACCGTCATATGCGGAAAGCGGAATTCGCGATCGAACGCCCACACCGAACGCTCCGCCATCGCGCGCAACAGAAGCGACTGAACCTGCGGGCGCGCGCGATTGATTTCGTTGAAAAAGAACGTGCTCAGCCCCTCGCCGTGTCGAAGCAGCGGACCGGGGTCGATGCGCGGCCTGCCCTCGGCGTCGACGTACGTGTGATAGACGAGATCGCCGGGCATCAGATCGATGGTGCCTTCCACGCGCTCGAACTCCCCGCCCACCACCCGCGCAAACGCGCGCAATACTGTTGTCTTGCCGACACCGACTCCGCCTTCGAGGAGCACATGACCGCGGGCAAACAGAGCGACGGTGATGAGACGGATGATCTGCGGCTGGCCGATCACGACGCGCGAGACTTCATCTTCGATCTGCAGCGCATGCACGCGCCAGTCCTGAAGCAATTCGCCAGCACCCATCGATGCAATCCCCTATAGCAGACAATTCAGGCGCGGGCTCGTCATGAACCCACCAAATGAATGTGCTTCTCATGGCTATGCGCGGACGTCGCCGCATACTCTGTGCCAGTACGCTGCCGGGCGCAGCAGGCGCGCCCGCGCGAGGAACGATGTCAACGTGTCACGTATTCGAGTACACAGTGTGCCGCCGCTGAAGAATCCCGGACCCTCTCACGGTGAAATGCTGCTCGCAGCCGAACCCGCCGCCGCACTGCCGGCAAGCAGTCCCGCCAGCGCCGCTGCGCCGCGGCGCCAGGATACGTCGGTATTGCCGCGGATATCGACCGAACGCTGGAAGACGGTTGCGCCGCTCGCGACATCTTCGACATGCAGGTTGATATTCAGAATCAGGTTGCTGACTTTCTGGACCCAGCACCGGCCGACCTGTTCGACGCCGAGTTTGCGTCCCACCTGCCGCGCACAGTCAGCGCACGCGTTCAGATCTTGCGACGCGCCGAGTTCGGCGATCAGACCGGTGGCGGGCGCATTGTCGGCGACACGATAGCGCTGGGTGTCGCGCAACTGCTCACGCAGCGCCTCGCTGACCATCTCGATACGCGCTTGCTGGATGCGGTTGGTCGCGGCATCGTTATAAGCCGCGTTATCGTCGATCAGCACGCAATCCATGACCGCGATCGAGGTCGGCGCGCCGAACGCCTGCGGGCACGCGAGCGCCACGCAGATCACGCCGAGGGTCCGCACGTATCGCACGTACTGCACGTATCGCACAAACGCCCCACGTCCTGTCATGCTCATCTCATCACTCCTGATTTCGCGGGCAACGTGGTGTATGGCGCATACTCGCGCTCCAGATAAACGGCGGCCTGCTCCAGCAGGAACTGCCGGAACACCGTGCAGGTCGGCGACAGTTGTTTGGCCCGCAAATGCACGACTTGCCACGTCCGTTCGATTGGCGTGCCATTGACGTCGAGCAACGCAATTTCCTGGGTACGCAGTTCCAGCAGCAGTGTATGCAGGGAAATCAGACTCACCCCCATGCCGGCCATGACCGCCTGTTTGATCGTTTCGTTGCTGCCGAGCGTGACGACCTTCGCGGGCGTGAAGAGATGCTGCCTGAACATTTCCTCGGCTGCCATACGCGTTCCCGAACCGTGCTCGCGCAGCAGGAATGTGTCGCCGCGCAGCTCCTGCAGATCGAAGCGCCGCGCGCCGCATAACGGATGGTCGAGCGGCGCGATCACTACTTGCGGATGCCACGCGAGCGGCTCGGTCGTGGTGTCGAGTTCCGGCGGTGGCCGCCCCATGATGGCGAGGTCGATCGCATTGTCCTGCAAGAGGCGTAGCAGCGCGTCGCGATTTCCGACGGAAAAGTGCACATCGACCTTGGGATACAGGTGCGAATACATGGCGAGCAGCTTCGGCGCGAAGTATGTCGCGGAACTGACTATACCCACCGCGATCGAGCCGCTATCGGCCTGCTTCAGCGAGGTCATCGCGTCTTCGGCATCCTTGATCTCGCCTAGAATGCGGCTCGCGTGGTGGCTCAGCATTTCACCCGCTTCGGTCAACGTGAGCTTGCGCGCAATCCGCTCGAACAGCCGCAGACCGACCGCCTCTTCGAGCTGATGAATCTGCATCGACACCGCCGGCTGGGTCAGATGCAGTTCCTCCGCGGCCCGTGCGAAGCTCGTGTACCGGCTCGCCACCACAAAGATCTGCAACTGACGCAAGGTCAGCGAGCGGATGAAATTCACCTTGGCGCGGCCTCGCTAACGGCTCGCACGAGGCGCGTCGGAAGGCTTCACCGGCGCATGCGGCGCGTGCGGCGGCGACGGCAGCTTTTGCAACGCCGCCTGGAAGCTGAGCGTCTCGGTCTGCACCGGATGTGCAAAATCGTTGTTCGCGCCGGGCACGTCGGTGCGGATCAGCGCGACCCGGCCGGGCAGCGAATCCGCGATCAGGAACGTATAGCGCTTGCCGGTGTATTGCGCGAAGCGTTCAGCATTGGGGTCTCCCAGATACGGCTGCACGACGATCTGCCGGGCCTTGACCGTCTTGCCGCCGATCTGACTGGTCACCGTCTCGATCTTCGGCCCCGCGGCGAGCGCGAGCCGCAGACGCTGCTGGAAGTAGCGCCGTTGCCCGCCGGTCAGGTTCTGCATCTCCGTGATATCGCGTTCGAGGAAATAGATGATCACCGGATTGCACTGCAACCCGGCATTCGGCAAGGGCACCGCTCCGCTGTGATCGGACACCTGGGCATCGCCTTTGGCATTGTCCGGGCTGAGCACCAGCACCTTGACGACGTCCGTGCTGTGCGCCGGTTGATTCGAGCTGAGGAACGTGTAGTCGAGCTCGGTCTGCTGCTGTACGCCCGGCAAATGATCCGTCGTGAAGATGAGCCGCTCGGCGGCCGAGATTTCATCAGCGTTCGCGGCAAACGCTGCGGCAGGCATCCCACACGCCGCGCACGTGACGCCCACCGCAAGCACCTGCCGCCACGCGCGGCGCAACCGCATTCGCGCACCCTTCATGGCGACCCGTCCGCGGACTTGCCGGCCGGCGTGTCGACGGGCTTCAGAAGCGGCACTTCGTAACTCGTGAGAATGCTGTCGATCTTGTCGTGGTTCGCGCCGATCCATTGATCGACCTTGTCCTTCCACGCTTTCTCGCCGTAGCGCACGCCCATCGAGATCGTATAGTCGAAGCGGATCCCCGGCGTGGCGGGGAATGGCACGAGCTTGACCGTATCGCCGGAACGCTTGGCGAAGTAACCCGCAATCGGCCCCCACAGGAACACCACATCGACATTGCCCGCCTGCAGATCCTTTTCGATCATCTGGCCGGGATATTCTTGCGGATCGCCGCTTTGCACCTGATACGAAACCGCCTGATCGATCAGGTCATGACTGAGCAGCCAGTCGACTGCGGGCGTCTGCGAAAAAATGCCGAAGCGCAGCTTGTGCAACTGGTCCGGCGGCAGCTTGAGCAGATCATCAGGCGTGTTGATGCCGGCGAGTTCAGGCCGCTTGGTAAACACCATCGCATACGTGGAACGCAGGTAGGGCTGCGTCGTGGAGGTCATGTCGTAGCCTTTCGGCACGCCGATGATCAGGTCGCACTTGTAGCGCTCCGTCTCGGGCACCTTCTCGCGCAACGTGTGACGCACGAAGCCCATGCGCTGCGGAAAATAGGTGTACTCGAGCTTGTAACCGAAATCGCTCGCCATCTGGCTTGCAATCCGGTTCTCGTAACCTTCGCCTTTGTTGTTGGACAAAGGCATGTTGTTCGGGTCCGCACAGACTCGCAGCACGCCGTCGGCGCCATCGTTATTCGGCATTGCCTCGCCTTCGGCACGCACCGCGCCGCCTGCAATCACCGCGTAGCACAGCGCGGCGGCGACGAGCGCGACGTGCGTGGGCATTCGTTTGCCATGACGCATCGATAACCTCCTGAAGTAGAGACGCGGGCGCTATTTCGCGTCGATGGCCTGCAGATCGCCGGGCTTGATCTGGCCGTCGGAGCGCCCTTTCAGATAGGCGTAAAGGTTCTCCCAGTTCTTCTGCATCATCTGGCTCGAACTGAAGTCGGGCATGCCCTTGTCGACCCGGCCGCCGAATACGGTGCGGTGAAACTCCGTTTTGTCCAGCGTCTTGAACGCTTCGACCAGCGACGGTCCGACCATGCCCTGCTGCTGCGCGCCGTGACAGCGTTCGCAGGCCAGCGCGCGCCAGGTCTTCCAACCTTGCAGCGTATTGCTGTCGACCTTGCTGCCATCGACCACCTTGTACGCCACCTGGGCAATCGCGGGATTGGTCTGGGCGAACGCAGCGGGCAGTACGATGAAAAAGGCGGGCAGAGCCGCCCGCAACAAGATTGATCGGCCTTTCATATGCACATGTCTCCTTCAAAGTGGGGCCGCGCCCCGGCGCGTTTCATCGACGCGTGGACGAAAAAGCGCGGCCCGGATAACTCGTAGACGACTCGTGTGATCGAAGGCGCTGCCGGCTGCCCGAACCTTCACAGGGCAAACCGGCCGCGCGTTTCAACCTGACCCGGCCGTTCAGCCGTTGCCGCCGGGAATGGCGAACACGAACAGCGTGCCGCCCAGTGCCGTGTACTTCGCAAGCTCGCGATAACCGCCCACCGCGCCGAGGCCTTCATTCGACTTCTCGAGGCCCGCCGCCATGCCGATACCGGCCCAGCCGCCAATACCCGAATAGACGCCGATGAACTGCTTGCCCTGATACTCGTAGGTAAACACGTTGCCGATGATTCCCGACGGTGTCTTGAAGCGCCACAGTTCCTTGCCGTCCTTGATGCGCACGGCCTTGATGTAGCCTTCCAGCGTGCCGTAGAAGGCCACGCCGCCCGCGGTCGCGAGCACGCCCGACCATACCGAGAACCGCTCCGGCTTGGACCAGACGATCTTGCCCTTCGAAGCATCCCAGGCAATGAAGTTACCCATCGAGTTGTTGTCGTTCGGGCCCGGATACATCGACAGCGTGGCACCCACATACGGCTGGCCCGACACGTAGTCGACATCGAACGGCTCATAGTCCATGCAGACGTGGTTGGTCGGCACGAGGAACAAGCTCGAACCCGGGTCGAACGCTGCCGGCTGCTGGTCCTTCGAGCCGAGCGCCGCCGGACAGATGCCCTTCACGTTGTGATCCGAGCCGGCTGCCTGGGTCGAATAGGCCGCGTTGCGAATCGGCTTGCCGCTCTTCATATCGACGTGATCAGCCCAGTTCACCGCCGGATCGAACTTCTGCGCAACCAGCAGTTGTCCGGATTCGCGATTCAACGTGTAGCCGAAACCGTTACGGTCGAAGTGGACGATAGCCGGAACCTTCTTGCCGTCGATCGACAGGTCCGACAGGATCATTTCATTCACGCCGTCATAGTCCCACTCGTCGTGCGGCGTCATCTGGTAGACCCACTTGGCCTGACCGGTGTTCAGATCACGCGCGAAGATCGACATTGACCATTTGTTGTCGCCCGGACGTTGCGTCGGGTTCCATGTACCCGGATTGCCAGTGCCGTAGTAGACAAGGTTGAGTTTCGGATCCCACGCGTACCAGCCCCAGGTGGTGCCGCCGCCCAGTTTCCACTGATCACCCTTCCACGACTTCAGCGACGAGTCCGCGCCCACCGGCACCATCTTGCCGTCGGCATAGGTCGTCGTCTTGTCGGGGTCGATCAGCATGTCCTTGTCCGGACCCGTGCTGTAGGCCGTCCAGGCCGGCTTGCCGGTCTTGATGTCGTACGCAATGAGACGCCCGCGCACGCCGAACTCGCCGCCGGAGATGCCGGTCAGCACCTTGTCGCCGAACACGTGCGGCGCGTTGGTGTTGGTTTCACCTGCCTTGGGATTGCCGTTTTGCGCGGTCCAGACCACATCGCCGGTTTTCGCGTTCAACGCGACGAGTTTGGTATCCGCCTGCTGCAGGAAGATCTTGCCGTCGCCATAGGCGAGCCCGCGGTTGACGGTATCGCAGCACATCACGGAGACCACCGACTCGTCCTGCTTCGGCAGGTACTGCCAGATGAACGTTTGATCCTTCAGGTTGATGGCAATGACCTTGTTAGGGAACGGCGAGTGGATATACATGGTGTCGCCGATCACGAGCGGCGAGCCTTCGTGGCCGCGCAGCACGCCGGTCGACATGGTCCAGGCGACCTGTAGTTTCCCGACGTTGTTTTCGTTGATCTGCTTGAGTGGGCTATAGCGACGGTTGGCATAATCACCCGCCTGCGCCGCCCAGTTGGACGGATTCTTCATGAGCCCGTCGAGCTGCGAGTCGGCCTGTGCAACGAAAGAACTCAAGGCTGCCGACGCGAGGATCGCGAGCCCAAGAACCGTGGTGCGTAAGTTCATGTCTCCTCCAGAATGGTCTTGCTGTTCAACTCACGAATGACCCACGCTACCTCGTCGCATCGGGCGCGCCTCCTCGAATGCGGGTAACGATCAGCGCCGCTTCCCGATCGTTGCCGGGCTTTATGGCGCATGACGGCCAACGCATATTCCATGCCGGAATCGAACCACCGTGCGCATCCTTCGCCGCCAGAAGCTCGTCCGGGCGCGCCGCGCGGCGAAGCGTGCCGCGCATCGGCAGCGTGGCCGCAACGGCTGCGCCGCCCCGGGTGGGACATACTGTGTCACGCGCCGGTACGAAGCGTGTCCGTCGCGAAGCAGGCAGCAACAGAACGCGCGCACCCAGGGCGCGACCCGTTCACTGGCCTGTCATTTGCAGCGCATCATGTGGTTAAGGGTGGTTCCAACACGTGTGGAGCAACGGTCATGGCAAACGCAGAACAGGTCTACTCCGACGAGGAGATCCAGCAACGCCTCGTCGGCCCGCTACAGCACTGGTATCTGGAAGACGGCTGGCTGCGGCGCAAATACCGCACCGAAGGCTGGAAAGGAACTTTGATGGTCGTGAACGCGGTGGGCCATCTCGCGGAAGCGGCCTGGCATCACCCTGATCTCACGGTCTCCTACGCATTCGTCACCGTGAAGCTCAAGACGCATTCCGCAAAAGGCATCACGGACAAGGACTTCGCGCTCGCCGGCAAGATCGAGTCGTTCATTCAGTGGCAGCCGGGCACTGAAGGCGGGCCCCTCGAAGGCACGCCGACGGACGATCAACGCTTCCGATATATCAAGTACGACAAGCCGAAAACCACCCCGAGCGATTGAAGCGCGCCGCCGCTCGCCGCGGGCCTGGTACGGGTTTCGCTTGAAGTCCCCCGCCGGGCCGCCGCGCCGCGGCACGCGCGGTCGCCGCGGCGGCCTCTTCGAGTATGCCCGCTCATGCACGGCAACTCATGCACGGCAACTCATGCACTGCAAGTCATGCGCGGCCACTCAAGCACGAATAAGGACACTCGCGATGCAGCTTCACGTTCGCCGCCTTCCGCCTCAAGCCACCGTGTCGGTCGACGCGCCCGCGCGGCTGCATCTGGGGTTTCTCGATCCGAACGCCTCGCTCGGACGCGCGTTCGGCAGTCTCGGGCTGGTCATCGACGGCGCGGGCACCCGCGTCGAAGCGCGGCTCGCCGAGCGCGACCGGATCGACGGTGTGGTGACCGATGCGGAACGCGAGCGCATTGCGATCTGTCTGGAACGGCTGCACGCGGCCTATGACCCGACGCCCGTCGCGATCGAAGTGATCCGCACACCGCGCGCGCACAGCGGCATGGGATCGGGCACGCAACTCTCGCTCGCCGTGGGCAGCGCCTTCGTTCGTCTGCTCGGCCACGTGGCGACCACAGCCGAGCTTGCCAGTCTGCTCGGACGCGGCGCCCGTTCGGGCATCGGCGTACTCGGTTTCGACTCCGGCGGCCTGCTGGTGGACGGGGGACCGTCCGGCGATCTGCATGCGGGCGTGCCGCCTCTGCTCGCGCGCCAGACGTTTCCCGATAGCTGGCGCGTGCTGCTTGTCAGCGACAACGCCCGCGAGGGCCTGCACGGTGCTGAAGAGCGCCGCGGCCTCGCCGCGCTCGCGCCGTTTCCGCAACAACTCGCCGCGCATTTGTGCCACCTCGTGCTGATGAAGATTCTGCCGGGCGCCGCGGAGCGCAACATCGTGCCCTTTGCGCAGGGTCTGACGCAGATGCAGCAAACCATCGGCGAATACTTCGCGCCCGTGCAAGGCGGCGTGTTCGCGAGCCCCGATGTCGAGCGCGCGCTGCGCGCCGTGGCCGCCGAGCGGACCGCGGGCATCGGCCAGACCTCGTGGGGACCGACGGGCTTTGCGATCGTCGCCAACGCGCGCGAGGCCGAAGCTGCGCTCGCCACGGCACGCGAGGCCACGCGCGGACTGCCGCACATCGAATGCACGATCGTCACCGGACGCAATCGCGGCGCGACGGTGCGCTCCGCCGAAGCACGGCAGCAGCAGCACATCGACGCCGCATGATGCGCCTCGGTCCCGCGTTCCGGCCCGCCGATCCGCCAGCCGCGGACAACCCCGCGCCGCCACGAGCCTCCCTTGCGCCTTGCATGAGAAATGTCACTGAAACGAGCCGCCCGCCATGTCCGACACCACTGAAAAGCCCGCTGAAAGACCTTATATCCTGCACATGTTCACGGCCACGCCGCAGATGAGTCCATTCGACGTGAACATGGCCGCCGACGCCGGCTACCAGATCATCGTGCCGTACTGCGGCGTCGATGCGGGGATGGTCGCGAACCTCACTCAGGACGCGATTTTCTCGCGTGGTCCGAAGGGTGTGTCGCGCACCGGCATCTTCATCGGCGGGCGTGACGTCATGCTCGCGGCCGACATGCTCGACAGCGCGCGCAAAGCCATGGTGCCGCCGTTCGAAGTCTCCGTGTTCGCCGATCCGAGCGGCTCGTACACGACCGCCGCCGCGCTCGTCGCGTTGGTAGAGCGGCATCTGGCCAAGGCCTTCGGCATGGAACTGGGCGGCAAGCGCGTGCTGATTCTCGGCGGCACCGGCGCGGTGGGACGTGTGGCCGCGGCCATGGCGGCCTCGCTCGGCGCCGACGTGTCGATTGCAAGCCACAGCGACCCGGCGCGCGCGATGCATGTCAGCGACGACATCAATCAGCGCTTTAGCATCGTCACCAAGGGCGTGGGCACGGCAACCCCGGCAGAACTGCGCGCCGCGTTGGGCGAGGCCGAAATCGTGCTCGCCACGGCCATCGCCGGCGTGCAGGTGGTCGGCACCGAGGATCTCGCGCATGCCCGGCATCTGCTGATTGCCGCGGATGTGAACGCCGTGCCGCCGGAAGGCATCGCGGGCGTCAACGTGATGAACGACGGCAAACCGATCGGAGGCGTGCCGACGGCGGGCGGCGCCATTGGCATCGGCGCGCTGGCGATCGGCAATGTCAAATACCAGGTGGAGCATCGTCTCTTCATCCGCATGCGCACCGGCGGCAAGCCGGTCTACCTGGGTTTCCCGCAAGCCTTCGACGAGGCCCGCGCCGTCGCGGCCGGCCTCGGTTGAGCGCGCTGCGTCGCACCCGCGCGTTACCACGACCCGAGTCGCCATGAAGCCGCGCCCATTGCTCCCGCACGCGCCGTTCGTCGTCGTGGCGGGACTGTCCGCCCGCATGCTCGCGCAGTCCGCCGCGCGCGCCGGCCTGCGCGTCGCCGCGCTCGATGTGTTCGGCGACCGCGATACCCGTGAGGCGTCCGAGTTGTGGTTCGACATTGGCGGCGGGCCATTGGCGATCGACGGGCAGCAACTCGCCGCAGCGCTCGAACGCACCGCGCGTTTGCCGGGCCTCATCGGCTGGATCGACGGCAGCGGGCTCGAGCCGTTCGTCGCGCACTTGTGCGCGATACCCGGCCTGCCCCGCTTCATTGGCAATCCTGTGGAAGCGAGCGCCGCGGTGCGCGAACCGCAGCGGTTTTTCGCGCTGCTGGACGCGCTGGATATTCCGCATCCGCCGGTCGCCTTCGCGCCGCCCGCTACCACGCAAGGATGGCTGGTCAAACGCGCGGACGGTTGCGGCGGCACCCATATCGAGCCGGCCTCGGCGTTCGGCGATGCGCGCGTGCCCGCGCAAGCCTATTTCCAGCGCCGACGTGACGGGCGCTCGCTATCGGCACTATTCATTGCCGCTCGCGGCAGTGCGCGCGTGCTTGGCTTCGCGGAGCAACTCACCTGCGCAATGGGGCATCTGCCTTTCGTTCATACCGGATCGATCGGTCCGATCGATCTGCCGCCGAGCGTGGTGGCACGCGTGCACGCGGCCATCGCCGCGCTTAGCGCGCAGACCGGCCTCACCGGCATCAATAGCTGCGACTTTCTGCTCGACGGCGACGCGTTCGAACTGCTCGAAATCAACACCCGCCCCTCGTCGACGATGACGCTCTACGAGACCGCGTCGCCGCACGCGTGGCCGCGCGGCCTGCTCGCCTGTCATATCGAAGCCTGCCGCCACGGCCGTCTGCCGCCAGCGCCCACTGCGTCGCCGTGGCGCGCGGGTCAACAGGTGCTGTTCGCGCCGCGTCCGTTCGCCGTCTCCCCGTCCTTCAGCGACGCCTGCCTGCGCGACCCGCTCTGCCGCGACGTGCCCATGCCCGGCATGCGGATCGACGCCGGCGACCCGGTCTGCACGCTGCTCGTGCGCGCAACTTCGGTCGACGCCGTGCGGTACGCGCTCGCCGCGCAGCAAGCGCTCGTTCTGCAACGAATCGAAACCTGTCATGAACCCGACTATGCCTTCATCCAATGCCACTCCTGACGCGCCGCAACCTCCGCAGCCGCCGCTCGCCGGTGCTGCCGCGCTAAGCGTCAACGCGCTGAGCGAGCGTCTCGTCAGCCGTCTGGTCGAGGACGCCGTGCGCTTCGGCGCGGCCATCACCCACGCGGAACACGGCACCGTGCTGGTCGACGCGGGCGTCACGGCGCCCGGCAGCGTCGCGGCCGGCGTGCTGATTGCGCGCATCTGCATGGGCGGCCTCGGCCACGTCACGGTGCGCGAAAGCCTGGACGCGCAGCCGCTGTGGCCCAGCATGATCGAAGTGCGCACCTCGTGGCCGGTGCTCGCCTGCCTCGGCAGCCAGTACGCCGGCTGGAGCCTGTCGGCGACGAAGGAACAGACCGGCGGCAAGAAGTTCTTCTCGCTCGGTTCGGGTCCGGCGCGCGCGCTGGCGGTGAAGGAGCCGCTGTTCGCCGAACTCGGCTATCGCGACCGGCACGAGCGCGGCGTGCTGGTGCTCGAGGTCGATCGCCTGCCGCCGCAGGTCGTGATCGACAAGGTGGTGCACGACTGCGGCCTCGCACCTGAGCGGTTGACGCTCATTACCACGCCGACACACTCTGTCGCGGGAACGGTACAGGTGGTGGCGCGTGTCGTCGAGGTTGCGTTGCACAAAACGCATGTGCTCGGCGTCGCGCTGGACGAGGTGGTGGAAGGCGGCGGCTCGGCGCCGCTGCCGCCACCCGCGCCGGACGGCATTCAGGCAATGGGGCGAACCAACGACGCGATCCTGTACGGCGGCCGCGTGCATCTCACCGTGAAGCACGATGCCGTGGCCAGACAGCTCGCCGAGGAATTGCCCGCATCTACTTCACGCGATTACGGCCGCCCTTTCGCGGACATCTTCACGTCGTTCAATTACGACTTCTATCAGATCGATCCCGCGCTGTTCGCGCCCGCCGAAGTGTGGGTGAGCAGTCTCGAGAGCGGCGCGACGTATCACGGCGGCCGCGTCGACGCGGCATTGCTGCACGATCAATGGGGCGGCAAGCCATGAGCTTCCCCGAGCCTCACGCCGACTCCGTCACCCCGCGAGCGACTCTGCGCATCGCGATCATGACCGACGAAACGGGCTGGCATACCGGACGTCTGAAAAAGGCCTTCCGCGCGCGCGGCGCGGAAGCACGCTGCATCGATCTGGCGGATTGCCGGATCGACACGACGTGGGAACCGCATGGTCTGGTGCTGCCGGGCTTCGGTCACACGCTGCCGGACGCGGTTTTCGTGCGCGGCATTGCCGGTGGCACCTTCGAGCAGGTCACGCTGCGGCTGGGCATCCTGCATGCGCTGCGCGAGTCCGGCGTGCCGGTCTACAACGACGCGCGCGCGATCGAGCGCAGCGTCGATAAATCGATGACGAGTTTTCTGCTTCACCGCAACGGCGTACCGACGCCCGCGACATGGGCCGGCGAATCGGCGGCATTCGCGCAGCGCGTGCTGATGCGCGAAGCGGCGGCCGGACGCCAGGTCGTGCTCAAACCGCTGTTCGGCTCGCAAGGCCACGGACTCAAACGACTCGGCGCGGGCGGCCCCCATTCTGGCGCGCTGGCCCCTCTGCCCTCGCTCAAACCGTATCAGCAGGTTGCGTATCTACAGCGCTATATCGATGGCGGCCGCCCGGGTTTCGACTGGCGCGTGCTGGTGATCGGCGGCCGCGCCGTGGCGGCGATGCGGCGTGTCGGCGGCAAGGGCTGGATTCATAACTTCGCGCAAGGCGCGACATGCGAGGCGGCCGAACTCGATCTGCCGCTCGCGCAAACCGCGGTGCGCGCCACCGAGGCACTCGGACTCGACTATGCGGGCGTCGACCTGATTCCCGATCCCCAAGACGCCACCCGGCCGCTCGTGCTGGAAGTGAACGGCGTGGCGGCATGGCGCGGCCTGCAGTCGGTCACGCCGGTCGATCTAGCCGCGGCGCTCGCCGACGACCTGCTGCAGCGCAAGCTGCCCGCGCAGCGCCGCACCGTCAGTGAGCCCGCGCAAACCAGCGAGGCCGCCGCCGTGGCGTTGCATGGACGTCATGGCTGAGCCTCCCTGTTCCGTCGCAGTCGACGACGTTCACGCCGCTTTCCTAGCGGCGTGCCGGCTCGATGTGGAAACGCCCAAGCCCGGCAACGTCAGCGTGCAAAGCGCCGGCCACGGCATGCGCGCAGCCCAGTTCATCACCAGCGCGCAGGCCGCCGCCGATGCGCTGCTCAAACGCGGCGCGCCGGTCGGCCAGCGCGTGCTCGATGCGCTGACCCGCACGCGCGACGCGGTCGGCTGCAACACGAACCTCGGCATCCTGCTGCTCGTCGCCCCGCTCGCCGCGGCGCTGGAGGACACCGTGCGCCCGCTGTCAGCCAACGCCTGGCGCACGGCGACCGCGCGCGTGCTCGCGCGGCTCGATATCGACGACGCGCGCCTCACGTACCGCGCAATTGCGCTCGCCAACCCCGGCGGTCTCGGCGAAGCCCCCGAGCAATCGGTCCACGAGCCGCCGACCGTCGACCTGCGCGAGGCGATGACGCTCGCCGCCGGACGCGACAGCATCGCCCGTCAATACGCGGAGGGCTTTCGCGACATCTTCGAAACCGGGCTCGCCGCATATCGCGAGATGCCCGCCGATCAGCCACACGTCGCGACCCTCAATGTGTTTCTCACCTTTCTCGGCCACTGGCCCGACTCTCACATTGTGCGTAAGCAAGGTCGCGCCGTGGCGCAGAGTGTCACGCTTGCGGCACGCGAGCGGCACGCGCAATGGCGCCTCGCGCTCGCGCAAAAGCACCCTGACGCGGCGGCTCAACCGCTCGATGCATGGGATGCCGAACTGAAGGCGAGCGCGATCAACCCGGGCACCAGCGCGGACCTGACCGTGGCGACGCTGTTCGTCGCCGGCTGCCTCGCCTGCGCCTGCAACGCCGGCGCATCGCCACGCGAGCGGCGCGAACCGCGCACTGGCACGGATCCTGTTAGTTAGTGCCACCGTGCATCAACCAGCCGCCCGGCGATCGGGCAATACGATCGCCACCGGCGGCATGTCAGTCAGCAAGTCCGTATTCCACTCATCGGAGGAACAGAATGGCCAAGATCAATCGCGTGCTGATAGGAGAGTCGCTCGTCGGCGACGGCAACGAGGTCGCACACATCGACTTGCTGATCGGACCGCGGGGTTCGGCTGCGGAAACCGCATTCTGCAATGCGCTCACCAATAATAAGGATGGCTTTACATCGCTACTTGCCGTCATCGCGCCAAACCTCCTCACCAAGCCGAACACGATTCTGTTCAACAAGGTGACCATCAAGGGCGCCAAACAGGCCGTGCAGATGTTCGGCCCCGCGCAGCACGCCGTTGCGCTCGCTGTCGCAGACAGCGTCGAGGACGGCACGATCCCGAAGGACGAGGCGGACGATCTGTTCCTGTGCGTCGGCGTCTTCATTCACTGGCAGGCGGAAGACGACAAGAAGATTCAGGAGTTCAACTACAAGGCAACGCGTGAGGCGATCCAGCGCGCGGTTGCCGGTGAACCGACTGCCGCGGAAGTCGTGGCGAAGAAGGGCAGCGTCGCGCACCCGTTTGCCCCGAACTGAGTGTGCGCGAGTTCGCGTGAATGCGACGGGCGCCCGCCGTTACGCGGGCCCCGGGCTGAAGCGCGAACTCTTTGATAGAGGCATGAGATGACCATACGATGTCGTGCGCTGGCGGCCTTCGCCTGCATCGCGCTCGCGGTACCGCTCGCCTGGGCGGACGGCGACACGCCCACGGCGCCTGCCCCGGCGGGGGGCCACAACTACCCGACGCAGGGCCGCGTCGAATACGTGTTGAGTTGCATGGACGACAACGGGCACGATTTCGTGAACGTCTATAAATGCTCGTGCGTGATCGACAAGATGGCCGCCAAGCTGTCCTACGATGACTTCGTCGCTCAGTCGACGTTCTCGAAGTACGCAACCTTGGGCGGCGAAGGCGGCTCGGAATTTCGGGTCGACCACGCTAAAGCGCAGACGAAGAAATTCCGCACGTTGCAGACGGACGCCTATCACAGTTGCGGAATAGGCTCCGACAAAACGGCGTCGGCGAAATAGCCGAGCGTGTGATGCGTGTGAGGCGTGTGAGGGCCTTGGCGCGCGGAGCCGGCAACGGCGCCGCGCCGCTCTGTCGCGCTCAGTTCGGAATCAACCCTGCTCCAAGCGACGCATACCCCACGAGACTCGTGGCCGGTTGGGCCATATCGCTGCGCTGCCGCTCGATCTGCACGCCGACGGCCGCCACGTCATCGAACTTGGCGGGTTTGGCGAGCGCCACACGCACCCAATGAGCGCCGAAGTCGTTGATCAGCAGGCGCGCCACCGCTTCGGCAAGCGCTTCGAGCAGGCGCACGCCGTGCGCGGCGAGCAGCGCATGCAGCGCATTGCGTACCGCCGCATAGTTGATCGTGTCCTCGATACGATCAGTCGTGCATGCACGGATCGCGGGAACCCCGATCGCGAGGTTCATCCTCACCGGCTGCAGCACATGTTGCTCGCTGCTGTCGATACCGATAATCGTCTGACCGATGAATTCCTCGATAAAAACGATGTCCATGCGCCCGGGCCGCGTGCCGGTAGCGGGCGAATCGGACGGGACAGTGGCGCGCGGCGCGCCGGCAGCGGAGAAACTGGCAAGGCGAACGGCATCGATACGGTCCATGGTGTACTCCGCCGCAGTGCGGCAAAAAATTCAGCAAGACGAGTTAGCAGAAGTGATTCGGGTAAACGCAAACGGGTAAACATAAAGCAGGTCAGGTGACAGCACGCGCAGCACTCTGCGCCGAACCTGCAACACTCTCCCTGCTGCCGGCGGGCCGGAAACGCTCTTCACGGCATGGCTTCGGGAAAAGCAAAAATCGGGCACGCCATGTAGGGTTATGGCGACTTCTTATTGAACGGGAGCGACATCCGGCGTACAGTTTTAAGCCGACGCCTGACATAACGGCGAATCACTCGGTGCGCATACGGACCGCAGAAGCCGCGGCGCAAGGGGAAGACAGTATCGATAAAGCGGCACTCGTGGCGCGCATCGCGAAGCAGAACTCATGCAACGCAATGCGGACCGGCGCGCACGAACTGACGCAACGGAGACAGGCCCTATGTCGTTGCTTGCTGACAGCACGCTGCACGTCCGCGAAGTTCTGAACGTCGTCAACCATCAGTTGGCAACGCGACCGACGAGCGAACCCGTCGCTCAATCGTGGGCGCGCTGCATGAACGAATTCCAGCTCGACCCTTCCCGTTTTGTCACGCCCCCGGTCCTGACGGACTACGAACTAAGCTCGCGCCGCGATGCCATGGGCGATCTGATCGCGTGCTCGAAGCTCGAAATGACCACGCTTTATCAGCAACTGGCCGATCCCGAACTGGCGGTCGTGCTGGTCGATGCGGGTGGGATGATCGTCCATCAGGTTTCGTCGGTGCCTTTCGCTGAAGCCGTGGCGGCAGACGGCTTTCGCGTCGGCGCCTTGTGGAGCGAGCGCGAAGCCGGCACGAACGGCATGGGCACGTGTCTGGCCGAACGCGACTGCATCGCCGTGTGCCAGCACGAACATTTCTATCCGCGCTATACGTCGCTCACCTGCTCCGCCGCGCCGATTTTCGACGACCGCGGCGAGATTGCCGCCGTGCTGGACGTGACGAGCCGCTCGAAGCTGCTCCAGCAGCATTCTCTGGTGCTCGTGGGCATGTCGCGGCAAATGATCGAAAACCGCCTGCTGGATGCGCGTTACCGGCACGCGAACATGATCCACTTTCACAGCCGCCCGGAATTCGTCGGTACGCTGCACGGCGGCAAACTGGCGGTCGCGGACGACAGCACGGTGCTCGCCGCGAATCGCAGCGCCCTCTTTCAGCTCGGTTTCCGCACGCTCGGCGAATTGCGCGGCCGGCGCATCGAGGAAGCCTTCAATGCATCGCTCGAAGACATGATCGCGCGCAGCATTCGCGGGTCGTTTCATCCTGTCACCGTGTATAGCGCGAACGCGACCAACCGCTTCTTTCTCGTCGCGCAAACGCCGCAAAGCAGCGCGGGGCGCGGCACCAGGGTGGCGATGACAGCGCCGGCCGCGCGCGCCAGCGCCGTCGACAAACGGCCGGCGCCGGCCCGGCTCGACGAAATCGCGCACCTCGAATTCGGCGACCCGCGCATGGCTTCGCAAATCCAGCTTGCGGCGCGCGTGGTCCAGCGCAAAATCCCGGTGATCATCCGCGGGCAAACGGGCACCGGCAAGGAAGTTTTCGCGCAGGCGCTGCACAGCATCAGCCCGCACGCGGCGGGCCCGTTCGTGCCGGTGAACTGCGCGTCGCTGCCCGAAAACCTGATCGAAAGCGAACTGTTCGGCTATCGTGCCGGCGCCTTCACCGGCGCGCAGCGCGAAGGGCGGCGCGGCAAGATCGTGCAGGCCAACGGCGGCACACTCTTTCTCGACGAAATCGGCGACATGCCGCTCTCGTTGCAGGCGCGGCTTCTGCGCGTGATCGAGGAACACGAGGTCACGCCGCTCGGCGCCGAAACGACCATCAAGGTCGATTTTCAGCTCATTAGCGCGAGTCACCGCAATCTGCTCGAACTCGTGCATAGCGGGCAATTCCGCGAGGATCTGTATTACCGGCTCAAAGGCGTCGAACTGAATCTGCCGCCGCTCGCGGAACGGATCGACAAGCTCGCGCTGATTCATCATCTGCTCGAAAACGAATCCGACGATGAACCACCCGAGTTGACCCCGGAAGCCGAACACGCGTTGCTGACCTATGCGTGGCCCGGCAATATCCGCCAGTTGCGTCACGTGTTGCAGATGGCTATCGCGCTGTGCGACGGGCAGCCGATCCGCTGCGAAGACCTGCCTGCCGAAGTCACGCAACGTGGGCCGGAAACCGGACTGGTGGCAGCTTCCCGCACGGCGGTAGTGGACCCCGAACCGCATCTGGCCGACGAAGCGGATCTTTCCGCGCTCAATGCGATCCAGTTGAACGAACGCGGAACCGTTCTCACGCTGCTCGACGAGCATCGCTGGAATGTCAGCAACGTCGCCAAGGCGCTCGGCATCAGCCGCAACACGCTGTACCGGAAGATGCGCCGGCTGCACATCCGTCTGTCGCACGACGGCTCGGCGCACGACGGCGCGCCGCCCGACGGACTGTCACCCGACGATTCGCCATCCGAAGAATCGCCGCCCTGTAACGCATGACCCAGGCGCCCGCTCGCAATCTCGCGGACTTCAAGCCCGATGCGCGCTTCGCATGGTGCGTAACCGGCTCCGGCCACTTGCTCGACGAGTCGATTGCGCTCGCACTCGAGTTGCCGCGCGTCGACCTCTTCCTTTCCGCAGCCGCGGAAGAAGTCCTGCCGCTATACGGCTGGCCGCTGCCGACCTTGCGCAAGCACTTTCGCGTGTTTCGCGACAATAGCGCGAGCGGCGTGCCGGTCGGCATGCTCTATCACGGCATGTATCACACTGTCGTGATCGCGCCGGCCACCAGCAATACGGTGGCCAAATGCGCGTTCGGCATCTCCGATACGCTGCCGACCAATATGTACGCGCAGGCGGGCAAGCAATGCATTCCGGGCATTGTCTTTGCATGCGACACGGAACCGACCGTGGTCACGCAAAGCCCGAACGAATGGGTCGAACTGCGTCCGCGGGCGATCGAACTCGACAACGTTGAGCGCCTGTCGCGCTTCGAATACACGACGCTCGTCCGCTCGCTGGATGAACTGAAAGCGGCGCTCGCTGAACGCTTGTCGACTCTCGATCTCGCATAAATCTCGCATGAAACAGCCCCCACGCACCTTGCGGTCGCGGCTCGCCGAGTGGGAATCAATACGCCTTGCGCGGACCGACGCGTACTGACATGGACCACATTGTCTTCCTGACTGGCCGGCTCGCCGAAAAGAGCCTGATCCGCGTGCTCGAAAGCATGGCGCCGACGCCGTTCAGTTGGGAGATTCGCGAAATCGGCCTGCAGGTCGCGGCACTCATGACGGCCGACATGATCCGCCGCCGGGTGCCTGTTCCGCTCGTTGCACAGCGCGTGATCGTGCCGGGTCGCTGCCGTGGCGATCTCGCCGCGCTGGCCGAACACTACGGCGTGCCGTTCGAGCGCGGCCCGGAGGAGGTCAAGGATCTGCCGCAATTCTTCGGCCGCGAGGCGCAGCCTTTCGACCTGACGCGCTACGAGACCGACATTTTTGCCGAGATCGTCGATGCGCCTCGGCTCGACCTGGACGGCATCGCCGCGCGGGCGCGCGAGTACGCCGCGCAGGGCGCAGACGTGATCGACATTGGTTGCCTGCCCGAAACGCCGTTTCCGCATCTGGAAGACGCGGTGCGCCTGCTGAAAGACCAGGGGCATCGTGTGAGCGTCGATTCGATGCGTAGCGAAGAACTGCTGCGCGGCGGCCGCGCCGGCGCCGACTATCTGATGAGCCTGAACCTCGATACGCTATGGATCGCCGACGAGGTGCCGTCCACGCCGATCCTCGTCGCCCGCGAACCGGGCGATCCGGCCTCGCTCGACGCCGCGATCGAGCTGCTCGCCGCACGCGGACGCGCGTTTCTCGCCGACCCGATTCTCGATCCGATTCCATTCGGCCTTGCCGCGTCGATTGCGCGTTATGTCCGGCTGCGCGAGCGTTACCCGGATATCGCCATCATGATGGGCATCGGCAATGTCACCGAGTTGACCGAGGCCGACACCAGCGGCATCAACGCCGTCCTGCTCGGCATGGCCGCGGAGCTTCGCGTGAGCGCGGTGCTCACCACGTCAGTCAGCCTGCATGCGCGGCGCGCGGTGCGCGAAGCCGACGTAGCCCGCCGGGTGATGCACGCCGCCCGCGAGGCGCAGGTGCTGCCCAAAGGCATCAACAGCGATCTCGCGACCGTTCATGCCAAACGCCCGTTTCCGTACAGCGCCGCCGAAATCGACGAGTTTGCCCGCGACGTGCGCGACCCCAACTTCCGTGTCCAGGTCAGCGCCGACGGCATTCATGTCTACAACCGCGACGGCCATCGCCAGGCAGGCGACCCATTCGCGCTCTACCCTGACCTGCATCTCGAAGCCGACGGCGGCCACGCATTCTATATGGGCGTCCAGCTCGCGCGCGCGGAGATCGCATGGCGGCTCGGCAAGCGTTTCGATCAGGACCAGCCGCTCGACTGGGGCTGCGCGGTCGAGCGTCCCGAGCAGGACCTCACGGCGTGGCACGCGCCGGGCGAGACGATGAAAAAGCGCTGAAGGCCGGCGCCCGAGCGTCCATTCATTGCGCCATCGCCAATGCGCCAGCGCCTTCGCTGTCTTCGTTTACCTGCTCCAGTTCGTCGCGCATCGCGGCGATCGCCCGCGCGTAGTCGCCAGCGCCGAACACCGCGGAACCCGCCACGAATACATCCGCGCCCGCCGCCGCGATCTGCGCGATATTGGCCGCCTTCACCCCGCCGTCCACCTCGATCAGCAAGCGCCGTCCGGTCCGCTGCATCGTCGCATCGACCCGTCCGCGCAACGCTCGCAGTTTATCCAGCGTTTGTGGAATGAACGCCTGCCCGCCAAAACCCGGATTCACCGACATCACGAGCACCACGTCGAGCCGCTCGATCACATGGTCGAGCACCGTGAGCGGCGTGGCCGGATTGAGCGCCAGTCCCGCGCGCGCGCCGCTCGTCTTGATGAGCTCGATGGTGCGGTGTACGTGCAGCGACGCTTCCGGATGAAAGCTGATGGTATTCGCGCCCGCTTCGGCAAAGCTGGTCACGAGCGAATCGACGGGTATCGTCATCAGATGCACGTCGATCGGCACGGACGTATGCGGGCGAATGGCCGAGCACACGAGCGGCCCGACCGTGAGGTTCGGCACGTAATGATTGTCCATCACGTCAAGATGAATCCAGTCCGCGCCGGCCGCGGTCACGTCGCGAATCTCGTCGGCCAGGCGGGCAAAATCCGCCGACAGCAGCGATGGGGCGATCAGGAAATCACGCATGGGCGTCTCCTTGGAAACAGGTCAGTGGTTTAGTGGTAGCGGCGCGCCATCGCATCGAGCGGCAAGGGCTTGATGCGCGACGCCTGGCCCGCGCAGCCGAACGCCTCGAAACGTTCGACGCAGATCGCGCTCGCCGCCGCCGTCGCCGCCTTCAACGCGGCGCGCGGGTCGAATTCGGCGCGCGCATTCGCCATCGACTTGCGCATCGCGCCGCTCATCGCGAGCCGGATGTCGGTGTCGATATTGACCTTGCGCACGCCATGCGCAATGCCGCGCTGGATTTCCTCGACGGGCACGCCGAACGTGGTGGGAATCTCGCCGCCGTATTCGCGGATCACCGCGAGCCACTCCTGCGGCACCGACGAGGAACCGTGCATGACGAGATGCGTGTTCGGAATCCGTTCATGAATTTCGACGATCCGGTCGATCGCGAGAATATCACCGGTCGGCTGGCGGCTGAATTTGTATGCGCCATGCGACGTGCCGATCGCAATCGCCAACGCGTCCACGCCGGTCGCCTCCACGAAAATCTGCGCCTCGCGCGGATCGGTGAGCAACTCGTCGCGCGAGAGCTGGCCTTCGGCGCCCACACCGTCCTCGTCACCCGCCGTGCCGGTTTCGAGCGAACCAAGACAACCGAGTTCGCCTTCGACGGAAACGCCCACCGCATGCGCCGCCTCCACGACCCGGCGACTCACGTCGACGTTGTACTCGTAGGCTGCGGGCGTCTTCTGGTCGGGCGGCAAGGAGCCGTCCATCATCACCGACGTGAAGCCCGAGCGGATTGCCTGCTGACACACCGCCGGGCTCGCGCCGTGATCCTGGTGCAGCACGAGCGGGATATCCGGATGCGCCTCCAGCGCGGCCAGCACGAGATGGCGCAGGTACGGTTCGCCCGCGTACTTGCGCGCGCCCGCCGACGCCTGCAGGATCACCGGACTGGCGGTCGCTTCGGCGGCCTGCATGATCGCGTGGATCTGCTCCATGTTATTGACGTTGAAAGCGGGCACGCCGTAGCCGTGCTCGGCCGCGTGGTCCAATAGTTGCCGCAGTGCTATGAAGGGCATCGCAAACTCCTCGAAGTCGAATCGGATCGGACCTGAACGTATTGGCTCGTGGCGCACCGCGCGTGCCGCATGGCGGCGTTATCGCGCGCGTTGCGCGACGCGGCGGGCTTCATCCACCACGGCCCGCGCGGTCAGGTCGAAATGCTCGAACAGCGCGGCAGCGGGGGCGGATTCGCCGAAGGTATCGATACCCACCACGCCGCCTTCGAGTCCCACGTATTGCCGCCAGAGCGCCCGCACGCCCGCTTCGACCGCGACGCGCGGCACACCCGGCGGCAGGACCGCGTCGCGCCATGCGCCGGGCTGCCGGTCGAACACGCTGGTGGACGGCATCGACACGACCCGCGCGGCGATGCCCGCTTCGGCAAGCAGCACGACAGCATCGAGCGCAAGTGAGACTTCCGAGCCGGTGGCGATCAGCACGACCCGCGCTTGCCCAGCTTGGCCCGCCTGCGCCGGCCAGTCGCGCAACACATAGCCGCCGCGCTCGATCGCGTCGATCTGTTCACCGCTGCGTGCGGCGAACGGCAGATTCTGGCGGCTCAACAGCAGGCACGACGGGCCGTCGCGTTCCACCGCGCTCGCCCACGCGCGAGCGGTTTCGACGGTGTCGCACGGACGCCAGACATCGAGTCCGGGAATCAGCCGCAAACTCGCCGCATGCTCTACCGACTGATGCGTCGGCCCGTCTTCGCCGAGGCCGATCGAGTCGTGCGTGAACACGAAAATCGAACGGGTCTTCATTAACGCGGCCATGCGTAACGCGCTGCGCGAATAGTCGGAGAACGTGAGGAAGGTCCCGCCGAACGGAATATGCCCGCGATGCAGCGCGATGCCGTTCATCACCGCGCTCATGCCGAATTCGCGCACGCCGTAGTGCAGATAGTTGCCGCCTCGCAGTCCGTTGTCGTCGGCGTGCACGTCGACCGAGGTTTTCCAGTTGGTGAGGTTCGAGCCGGTCAGGTCGGCCGAACCGCCCAACAGTTCGGGCAATGCGCGAGCCAGCACGGTGATTGCCTGCTGCGAGGCCTTGCGGGTTGCTATCGACTCGGCCGCGTGGTCCGCGTCGCGCACCATCGCGCGGACCGCATCGCGCCACTGCGCGGGCAGCGTGCCTTGCGTGCGCCGCTCGAACTCGGCCGCTTCATGCGGATAGCGCCGGCGATAGGCCGCGAAACGCGTGTTCCAGTCGGCTTCGGCGCTCGCGCCCCGCTCGTTCGCGTCCCACAGCGCGCGAACCTCTGTGGGCATTGCGAACGGCGCATGCGGCCAACCGAGCACCCGCCGCATGTTCGCGACTTCGTCGGCGCCGAGCGGCGCGCCGTGTACATCGTGCGTACCCGCCTTTGACGGCGCCCCCTTGCCGATCACCGTGCGGCAGCAAATCAGCGTCGGCCGGTCCGTTGCGCGTGCGCGCGCCAAGGCCTGGTCGACCGCGTCCACGTCGTGTCCGTCCACTTCGCGCACGACATGCCAGCCGTACGCCGCGAAACGCGCCGGGGTGTCGTCGCCGAACCACTGCGCGACGTGGCCGTCGATCGAGATGCCATTGTCGTCGTACAGCACCGTGAGCTTGTCGAGCTTCAAGGTGCCGGCGAGCGAGGCCGCCTCGTGCGAAATGCCCTCCATCATGCAGCCGTCGCCGGCAAATACATACGTGCGATGATCGACGATGGAATGGCCGGGCCGGTTGAATTCGCGCGCGAGCAGCGCCTCGGCGAGCGCCATGCCGACCGCGTTTGCCAATCCCTGCCCGAGCGGGCCAGTGGTCGTTTCGACGCCGGGGGTCACGCCCACTTCAGGATGCCCGGGCGTCTTGCTGTGCAATTGCCTGAACCGCTTGAGTTCCCCGATCGGCAGGTCGTAGCCGGTGAGATGCAGCAACCCATACAACAGCATGGAGCCGTGCCCGTTCGACAACACGAAGCGGTCGCGGTCGGGCCACGCCGGATGACGCGGATTGTGTTTCAGATGCCGGTCCCACAGCGCGACGGCAATCTCGGCCATGCCGAGTGGCATGCCGGGATGACCGGACTTCGCGGCTTCGACCGCATCGATCGCGAGCATGCGCAGCGCGTCGGCCATCAGCCGGGTTGCGGGTGTTGCGACGGATTCTGCGACGGCACTCATCGAATGTCTCCTTGCTCGAAATGGACGGACCGTGTTGCGCGGCGCCTCAGGCGCGCGCCCGACGGTCGACCAGTTGCAGAATCATCGGCGTGAAAATCAGCTGCATCGCCAGACCCATCTTGCCGCCCGGCACGACGATCACATTCGGACGCGACATGAACGAGTCGTGCAGCATGGTCAGCAGATACTGGAAGTCGATTCCCTTCGAGCGAGCGAAACGGATCACGACGAAGCTCTCGTCCGGCTGCGGAATCTCACGGGCGATAAACGGATTCGATGTATCCACCGTCGGCACGCGCTGGAAATTCACATGCGTGCGCGAGAATTGCGGGCAAATGTAGTTCACGTAGTCAGGCATGCGCCGCAGGATCGTGTCGACCACGGCCTCGTGCGAGTAACCGCGCATGGTCTGGTCGCGATGCAGTTTCTGGATCCATTCGAGGTTGATGATCGGCACGACGCCGATCAGCAGATCCGCGTGCCGCGCAATGTCGATATCGTCGGTCACCACCGCGCCGTGCAGCCCTTCATAGAACATCAGGTCCGTGTCGGGCGTCACGTCCTCCCACGGCGTGAAAGTTCCGGCATCCTGCTTGTAGAGCCGCGTTTCGGGTTCGTCATGCACGTAGTGGCGCAATCTTCCGGTGCCGTTCTCGCCGTAACTGGCGAACAGGGACTCGAGTTCTTCGAGGAGATTCGCTTGCGGTCCAAAATGGCTGAAATTCGGCGCGCCATCCCGCTCGTGCTCTTTCATGGCCTCGCGCATGCCGTTGCGGTCATAACGATGAAAAGCATCGCCTTCCACGATCTGCGCGTTGATCTTTTCGCGCCGGAAAATATGGGTGAAGCTCTTCATCACGGTCGTGGTGCCGGCGCCGCTCGAACCGGTTACCGCGATGATCGGGTGTTTGACTGACATGCGCTTGTCTCCGGATAGTAGTGTTCTGGTCGGCCGCGCTTCGCGAGCCTGGGTATTCGGGCCGCTAGGCGGTGAAACCCGGCAGGAACAGCGAGCGCCGGCTGAATAGCGGTGAGCTGAAGGGCTGATCCTCGCCGCGGTCGTATTCGCCGTGATAGCGGCCGATGCGCTCCACCTCGTTCTTCGAGCCGAGAATCACCGGCACGCGTCCATGCAGCGCGCGCGGCACCACGTCGAGAATGCGCTCGCGCCCGGTGATCGACAGACCGCCTGCCTGTTCGACGAGAAAGCTCATCGGGCTGGCTTCATACAGAAGCCGCAAGCGCCCTTCCATAGCCGCCGTCTTCGAGTCGCGCGGGTACATGAACACGCCGCCGCGCATCAGGATGCGATGCACCTCGGCGACCATCGAGGCGATCCAGCGCATGTTGAAGTCGCTCGCGCGGCATCCGCTGCGCCCGTCCTTGCACTCCTGCACATAGCGGCGCACCGGCGGTTCCCAGAACCGTTCGTTGGACGCGTTGATCGCGAACTCGACGGTGTCTTCGGGAATGCGGATATTCGAATGCGTGAGCACGAAGTTGCCGATGTCGCGCTCCAGCGTGAAGCCGTGCGTACCGTTGCCGACCGAGAGCACGAGCATGGTCGACGGGCCGTAGACGGCGTAACCCGCCGCCACCTGTTCGCGGCCCGGCCGCAAAAACGCGGATTCGCCGATCGTGCCGCGCGGCTCGCCCGCGTTGCCGTCCACGCTGCTGTCCACGCTGCCGTCGCCATTGCGCAGCACCGAAAAGATCGACCCCACCACACCGTTGATGTCGATATTCGACGAACCATCGAGCGGATCGAAGGCGAGCAGATAGTCGCCACGCGGGTAGCCAGGCGGAATCGAATAGACGCTCTCCATTTCCTCGGACGCCATCGCCGCCAGCAGTCCGTCCCATTCGCATTGCTGCACGAAGATTTCGTTGGTCGCGACATCGAGTTTCTTCTGCTCCTCGCCGTGCGTGTTGAGACTTTGCGCGGAACCGTAGTTGCCGCCGAGCGCGCCTTTGGTGAGCATCGCGGAGATCGACTTGATCGCGGCGGCGACGTCGATCAGGAGCGCCGAGAGGCCGGCGTTACGTACCGTCCCCGCCGAACTGGGCTGGCGGTCGAGGGTGTCGATCAGAAACTTCGAAAGCGTCGTACGTCCGTCTTGCATGGCGATCTCCTGAGGATTGTTTTCGTTTAGCCTGGCGGCGCCGGCACGGCGCGCGTTGCATGAGAGGACGCAGGCGCCCCGGCGTTTGCGGCGAGCGGTTCAGTGAACACGCGGCTCGCACGCACGTCGGCGGCGGCGATCAGGGTGAGCGCGGCTGCGTCGATCGGCGCGCCGCCTTGCATCGCCGTGGCGAACAGACGATTGGCCTGGCGCAGCCGCGAGCGATCGAGCGCATTGCGCACGGAGCGGGCGTTGGCGAAATTCGCCTGGCGGGTGCGCAGGGCGAGATAGTCCGCGAAAGCACGCCGCGAATCGCCGTCGAAACGGTAGTGCATCGTCGCGAGCATGCGCTCGGCAATGTCGAGCAGTTCCGCGCCGTCGTAGTCGGGAAACGTGATGTGATGCGCAATGCGCGAGCGAAAGCCCGGATTGCTCTCGAAGAATACTTCCATGCGATCCGCGTATCCGGCCAGAATCACCACCAGATCGTCGCGCTGGTTCTCCATGGTCTGAAGCAGGATTTCGATCGCCTCCTGACCGTAATCGCGTTCGTTTTCCGGGCGGTACAGGTAATACGCTTCGTCGATGAACAGCACGCCGCCCATCGCGCGTTTCAGTACATCGCGCGTTTTCGGCGCGGTATGGCCGATGTACTGGCCGACCAGATCGTCGCGCGTTACTGAAACCAGATGATTGCGGCGAATGTAGCCGAGCCGGTGCAGCACTTCGGCCATGCGCAGCGCGACGGTGGTCTTGCCCGTGCCGGGATTGCCCGAGAAACACATATGCAAGGTGGGCGCGCCGCTCGCGAGACCGAGCGAATCGCGCGCGCGCTCAACCAGCAGATGCGCCGCGATCTCGCGAATGCGGGTCTTCACCGGAACGAGCCCGACCAGATCGCGGTCGAGTTCGGCGAGCACGTCGCCGATGCCGGAATCGCGATAGAGCGCGGCGAGATCGACCTGCGGCGCTGGCGCGCGCCTGTCGTGGGGCGCGACAGCGGCAGCGGCCCGCTCTGCGGAAACCGGCGCGTTCGTGTCCGGCGCGTTCGTGTCGACGGCGGCAGCTTCGGTCATGGCCACTCCTTCTGCTCATGGCGGTTCATCGAGCCTCGCATTGCGAGGCCATCTTCTAACGCGCCGGCCCGTATCGCTCACCCGACGGCCGGTCGCCCGCGTAGCCCGACAACCCGTAACGCTGCACCCGTCCCGGGCCGTCCTGACGCGTCAGGCGGAACCCTGGCTCCCCGTCCGGACGGTTGACGATGAACGACAGCCGCATCGTCTCGAAGCCGCGCACCGAGTCGAATGCGTTGATCTTGATGTAGTGCTGCGGCTGCGCCTCGCGGCACGCCTTCACTTCCTGCATCACGCCGGCCGCATCGTGCAGATCGAACATCGGCAGGCCCCACATTTCCCAATAGGTGTTGCGCGGATGCGGGTCGTCGGTGAATTCGACCGAACAGGCCCAGCCCTGGCGCAGCGCATAGTCGATCTGCAAGCTGATCTCCTCGTCGGTCAATTCCGGCAAGAAGGAAA
This sequence comes from Paraburkholderia sp. RL17-380-BIE-A, assembly GCF_046028085.1. Lineage (NCBI taxonomy): Bacteria > Pseudomonadati > Pseudomonadota > Betaproteobacteria > Burkholderiales > Burkholderiaceae > Paraburkholderia > Paraburkholderia sp. RL17-380-BIE-A. The sequence goes on along the minus strand of NZ_JARESQ010000024.1, from coordinate 32,537 downwards.
ACGTGCCCTGTGTAATACGCATGACGTACCTCGTTGATGAATGCAGCGTTCGGAGCGGCGCCGACAGTCTCCCGCGCAATGCGGCGGCACTGCGGTCAGACCTGCGCGGAGAATCTTCAAATGCCCGCCGCTCAAGCGGCGGTCGGCGTGGCGGCGAAATCCGGCGTGTCGGTGGACGCGTAGTTGAAGGTCACGTCCCGCCACGTATCGAGCGCCTGCTTGAGCGGCGTACACCAGCGCGCCGCGGCTTCGAGAATGTCCGGCCCTTCGTGAACGATGTCGCGGCCCTCGTTGCGCGCCTTCACCATGGCTTCGAGCGCGACGCGATTGGCCACCGCGCCCGCCTGAATCCCGGCCGGATGGCCGATCGTGCCGCCGCCGAACTGCAGGATCGCGTCGTCGCCAAACAGATCGAGCAGTTGATGCATCTGTCCCGCATGAATACCGCCCGAGGCCACCGGCATCACTTTGCGCAGGCCGGCCCACGGCTGGTCGAAGAAAATCCCGCGCGACAGATCGACCTCGTTGTGCGCCTCGCGGCACACGTTGTAATAGCCCTGCACCGAGAGCGGATCGCCTTCGAGCTTGCCGACCGCCGTGCCCGCATGCGCGTGATCGACACCCGCCATACGCAGCCACTTCGCGATCACGCGAAACGAAATGCCGTGATTGCGCTGGCGCGTATAGGTGCTGTGTCCCGCGCGATGCAGGTGTAGGATCATGTCGTTCCTGCGCGCCCAGCGCGCCATCGATTGAATCGCGGTCCAGCCGATCACCAGATCGATCATTACGATGCATGAACCCAGTTCCTTCGCGAATTCGGCGCGCTCATACATGTCCTCCATCGTGCCGGCCGTCACGTTCAGGTAATGGCCTTTCACTTCACCCGTCTGCGCTTGCGCGTGATTCACTGCTTCCATCGCAAACAGAAAACGGTCGCGCCAGTGCATGAACGCCTGCGAATTGATGTTCTCGTCGTCCTTCAGAAAATCCAGCCCGCCACTCAATCCTTCGTACACCACGCGACCATAGTTCTTGCCCGACAGTCCCAGTTTCGGCTTGACGGTGGCCCCAAGCAGCGGCCGTCCGTACTTGTCGAGCCGTTCACGTTCGACGACGATGCCGGTCGGCGGCCCCTGGAAGGTCTTCAGATAAGCAACAGGTATGCGCATGTCTTCGAGACGCAGCGCCTTGAGCGGTTTGAAGCCGAACACGTTGCCGATGATCGACGCGGTCAGGTTCGCGACCGACCCTTCTTCGAACAGATCCAGTTCATAGGCGATGTATGCGAAGTACTGCGGTTCGCCGGCGTTCGAGGCCGGCACCGGATCGACACGATAGGCTTTCGCGCGGTACATGTCGCATGCGGTCAGCCGGTCGGTCCACACCACGGTCCAGGTCGCCGTGGACGATTCGCCTGCCACGGCCGCCGCCGCCTCCTCCGGATCCACGCCGGGTTGCGGCGTAATGCGAAAGAGCGCGATCACGTCGGTATCTTTCGGCGTGTAATCCGGCTGCCAGTAGCCCATCTCGCGATACTTCATCACGCCCGCGGCGTACCGTTCGCGAGGGTTCGCCGCATCGCGCGGCTTGTGTATGGAATCGATCACCGGTTGACTGAAATCGTTCATGACGTATCCTCGAGTGTGAACAGGCGCGCTGCCGGAAGAACGAAGCGCTTGTGTGCACTGTAGGCATGAACGCAGTCATTGAGAATTCACGATTTTATTTGGCAGACTTAACCGATCCGTTATCCATCACGGAAACGCGAAGCGAATTTTCAACACCCGCGCTCGGAACGGTGGACAATGGCTCATATGGGAACTGCAAGCATGGCGTGACAGGAGGACAGCAAGCGTCTGCCCGTCATGGAACACTTTGCTGCATTCCCGGAACAGTGCGCGGCGTCACAGTTTCGTGCCGCCCGCCCGGTCGCCGCGCCGGTGCAATTCGGCAAACGCTGTATTGCGGCGCGTCACTGCGCGGTTCACGCCGCGTGGTCGAAAACCCGGCATGGAGCTTGCGTGGTAATGAACGCCAATGCAGTTCGGCATCACGCCGGACCGACGGCGCAACGCTGTATCACTACATGGAGGAAGCACATATGCAATGGACGACTCCGAGCTACACCGATATGCGTTTTGGTTTCGAAATCACGATGTATATCGCTACGCGTTAAGCCCGCAAGGGCCGCGAGACGCGGCCCTTCTGCGGATTGGTGGGTTAATCCCTAGCTAGACGGCCGGCCTTTCGGCGCTGCCAGGACACGCGTTCCCAGCCATGATCCACGAAACGATCGTCACCACGGCAGCGTGCGATGGCCGTCCTCATATCGCGCCGATGGGAGCCCGTTATGAGGGCGACTTCGTCATCCTTTCCCCTTTTCGTCCTTCGGTGACGCTCGACAATATCGTCGCATCGCGCGCGGCGGTACTGAACTTCACCACGGACGTTCGTATCTTCGCCGGCTGCGTCACGCATTGCGCCACCGATTGGCCGACACTCGCGGCAAGCCGCGTGGCTAGCGTCAGGCTCGCCGAGTCGCTCGCGCATACGGAACTCGAACTCGACGAACTCCGCGACGACAAGGAGCGCCCGGTGCTGCGCATGAAATGCGTGCACCGCGAAAACCATGCGCCGTTCGGCGGCTTTAACCGCGCCCAGGCCGCGGTGGTGGAAGGCGCGATTCTCGTCAGCCGGCTTTTCATGCTGCCCGCCGACAAGGTGGACCGGGAAATGGCCTACCTGCAGATCGCCATCGACAAAACCGCGGGCGAGGTCGAACTCACCGCCTGGAGCTGGCTCACGGCCGCGATCGCGCGGCACCGCGAGAATCTCGCAGCTTCCGGCGGTTCGGCCGCCGAACTCGTATCCCACTAGCCCTTCCCGTGTTTCGGAGAATCTCGATGACCGCATTGCTCGCGAGCGTCCGCTCGGACGACGAGGCGTTCGACGCCGCCCAGGCCGGCGCCGACCTGATCGACCTGAAAGAGCCGAACGCGGGCGCGCTCGGCGGTGTGTCGATTAGCGATATCACGCGGATCGCGCGCCGGCTGCGCGCCCATTACCCGGTCAAGCCGATCAGCGCGACGATTGGCGACGTGCCGTCGGACGCACTGGACGAGATCGCCACACGCGTCATCGAAGTCAGCGACGCGGGCGTCGATTATGTGAAAGTGGGCGTGACGCGCGGACCGGCCGCACGGCACTGCCTCGATCAACTGGCCAGCCTGCCGGCGGCGGTCGTGCCCGTGCTGCTGTGCGACGGCGGCATGGACGGCGAGCTGGTCGCTTACGCGGCCACGCTCGGCTTCGTGGGCATGATGTTCGACACGTCCGGCAAAGACGGCAGCACGCTGTTCGACCACGTGGATAGCGACACGCTCGCGCAGTGGCTACGGATCACACGCGAGCGCGGCGCCATGAGCGGCATTGCCGGTTCGCTCGGCTGGGCGCAGTACGACCAGATTCGTGCGCTCGCGCCGGATGTGGCGGGTTTTCGCACGGCGCTCTGTGTCGATGGACGGCGCTCGCGGCTCGATCCGCAACGCGTCGCGCAATGGGCCGCCGCGCTGCATCGTCCTGCGGGCGAGGTGAGCGGCGCCGTTGCCGCAGCGGATGCGAGCGCCGCGGGCGTGGCCCATTTCTAAGGCGCGCTTGCCGCTTGCGCATGTCGTTGCAAGTCGTCGCATTTCGCTGCACGGACGGCGACACGCAACGCGGCCGGGCGCTAGCTCACCGGCGTATTCAGCAGCCGGTCGCGCATCAACGCGACATTGTCCTTGTTGAGCAGTTCGACCACGTAGTTGGCTTCGTTCACATAGTCGACGAAACACCGGTCGACCACGCCGCTCGCGGCCAGCGTCTCGAGCCGCTCGCCCTCGGAGATCGGGCATGACTTCACCACGATCAGCCGCTCGGCGTTGAGCATCGTCGAGAGCCATGCGGCGAGGCTGTCCGAGGTGGTGTCCCAGTTGCTCATCGCGTCCGGCGTGTCGCGCATCAGCGCGGTCGGCACCCATACGGCGACATGGCCGTCGCGCAGCGCGCGGCGGATCTTCGCCTCGCTCGAAGCGAGCACGAGTTCAGGCAACACCCCTTGCATGAGAATCGCGTATTGCGTCATGGCGAGCAGACACATGTTATGGGCGGCGAGATCGTCGAAGCGCCACTCGCTCTGGTATTGCCGCACCTTGTCCGCGAAATCGCCGCCACCGGGCACGATGACGACGCGCCCGCCCCCCACTTCACAGAGCTCGGTGAGCCAGTGGCGCAGCGTCGGCTCGTGACTCAGGCTGCCCCCGATCTTGACCACCCACATGACCGTTGTCCTCGCTTCCGATTGACTGCATTTGCCTGCTGTTTGCTCAATTGCGCGATGCGTCTGCCTGTTCCGCCGCGTCTGCCAGCGGCTTTTCCGCCTCACGCGGCAAACCAAACCTGCGCCACGCCGAGTCGTTCGCCTCAAGTCGTTCGCCTCACGCCGCCCGCGGCGCCGCGCTGCGGTTTTCGTCGGTGGCTTCGCCCTGCTGCATTGCGGCCAGCAATGCCACCGCCACACTCGGCGCGCACGTCGCGGCCCAGTCCAGGCGGCTCGCTGGCACCGCCGCCAGCGCGCCGAAATCGATGTAGCCGCGTGCCTCTTCGCGCGCCAGCGCAGCCGCGAGAAAACGTCCGCAGCCGGCGCCCACCAGCGGCGCGGCGGCGAGTTCAGGGTGCGCCGCCGTGACGCGCGCCAGATTCACGCCGATTTCGCGCATCTGCAGCTCGCGCCAGCGGAGCGCGAACCTGCGCCATTCGGCCGGGTCCGCTTCATGGGCATCCCGGCCGATCATCCGCGCGAGCCGTGTGCGGCTTGCGCTCTGCGTCTTCGGTCCCTGGTCGGCGCTCGGGTACAGGTCGTACTGCGGCGCCAGTTCACCCGTGAGCCGGTAGACGTCCGCCGTGGTCGCAAACCATTCGTTCATCACGTTGACGGCCGCCCCGGCGAATTCGATGCGCTGCGCGATACCGCACAACGGCGTGCGCACCACGCCCTGGTACACGAGTTCGCCCGTGGCGAGCCGCCCGGCATCGGTCGCGGCACGCGCGACGACACGGCCGCCCGCGAGCGGAATGATGTCGGTGGTGGTGCTGCCGATGTCGACGAGCAGCGCGTCGGATACGCGTGCGGCCACCCAGCGCGCGGTCGCGAGCCAGTTCGCCGAGGCGACGCTGCGCCAGCCGGCCGCGCAGGTCTGCGGCGTAAGCCAGCCTGCGTCGCCGGCGTAGAAGCGCAGCCGCGGCCCGAGCCGCTGCGCCAGCGCGGCGGCGATCGCCCGCACGCCTTGCGCGCGGTCCTCGAACAGGTCGACCATCTCGCCGGTCATTGTCACCGCGTGTTGCGCGGCCGCTGTCTGCGCGGCGGGCCAGCGTTCGAAGACGAGGTCGATGGTTCGCTCGAGATGGTCGAGCCCCTGCCACAGCGGACACGCCCATTGCGCGATGTCGAGCACGGCGCCGTGGCCATCGGTCAGCGAAACCTTGACGTGCGCGCCGCCGACATCCCAGCCGAATATCGGCGCGCGTTGTTCCGTCGTGGGGGTTGCATGCTTAACCGTGACATGCGCGGCGCTCATGGCTGGGCTCCGCAGGCACACGGCGCGCCATGGCTGCGCGCCGCCGGACCGGATCGCTCGATGCGCACCCCGTGCGCGGCGAGCAGCGTGCGTGCGAGGTTGCCGCCCAGCGCCTCGGAAAGGCCGGCATACGCGACGGTCAGCCGCGGATTGACCTCGATCACAACCGGCCCGCGCTGCGGATGCCACACCACGTCGATGCCGACAAAGCCGCGCAAGCCCGGCATTGCCTTCGCGACGCGTTGCGCGAGCACGTCGAGCATGCGGCCCTGGTCGCCGGCCGGATCGATCTGGTTGACCGTCACGCCGTCGAATTCGACGATGCGCGGTTGCTGCCCCGCATCGCCTGCGCTCAAGCTGATTTGCTGACGGTTGATGCTCACGAGTTCCACGCCCTCGGCGCGGCAGACGAGCGAAAGGCTGAGCGGTTCGCCCTCGACCCATGCCTGCAGTACGGGGTTGCGTGCGGCGGCCGCGCGGGCTTCGTATTCGGCGCAGGCGTCGACGAAATTGTCGAACACGAAGGTATCGAGACCGCCCGCGCCGTCGTCGGGTTTCACGACCCAACGCTCGCCGCGCCGCTCATCGGCCTGTGCCGGTTCGGCCTGTCCTGGTTCGGTCTGTCCGGGTTCGATAGCAGGCGTGGTGGCGATGCCATGCGCCGCGAGGCACGCCGCCGTCGCGCTCTTGCTCGACGCCACGCGGATCGCTTCTTTCGCGCAGCCGAGCCAGCGCGCCGCGCCCACCGCATCGTACAGACGCAGCAGCAGCCCATCGCATTCCGGCGCGATGATCCACGCGTAATCGTGTTCACGCGCCACCCGTGCGACGAAAGCCGTCATCGACTCCCCTTGCGCGGCCCTACAATGAGCGAGCGCCGGGTCGACGGTTTCGAAGCGCGAACTCGCGAAGCTCACTCGCACACCGTCGAGTTCGCGCAAGTCGTTCACGAGCGCGTCGCGCATCACCCGGCCTTCGACGATCAGCGCGCTCAGGTCGGCAAGACTCGCCGCGCCGGCATGCGCCGGGTCGATACCGCCGCCGGTGAGATACTCGAAGACAAAGATCTTGGTCAAAGGAACGCGCCCCTATGCAGGTGATACCGGTTCTCGATCTGCTCGACGGCCACGTGGTGCGCGCGGTGCGCGGCGAACGCACGGCCTATCGGCCGATCCGCTCGTCGCTCGCCGCCACCAGCGAGCCGCTTCACATCGCTCGTGCGCTGCTTGCCGCAAGCGGCGCACGAACGCTCTATATCGCCGACCTCGGCGCGATCCTTCAGCAAGGCGCTCATGTCGAGACGCTCGCTGCATTGCGTGCCGCCCTGCCCGGCACTGACATCTGGCTCGACGCGGGCTATGCCGACTACTCGTCGATGCATACGCTGTTCGAACGCATCGAAGCCACCGGCAAGCGCAACAGCCACAGCGGCAATCCACCTCCTGCGCACGATCTTGCGACTCTCGTACCTGTCTTCGGCACCGAGTCGCTCCACGACCTCGACGCGCTCTGCGCCGCCGACGCTGCCGGACTCTCGCCGATCCTTTCGCTCGACCATCGCGCCGGCCAACTGCTCACCGCTACCGCCTTCGAACGCACCGCCGCATGGTGGCCTCGAAGAGTGATCGCGATGACACTCGATCAGGTGGGCAGCTACGACGGCCCCGATCTCGCCACCGTCGAACGCATTCGTGCCGCTGCACCCGCGCAAACCGCCGTGATCGGAGCAGGCGGCATTCGTGATCGCGACGATATGGCGGCAGCAGCCCGCACTGGCGCTTCTGCGTGGCTCGTGGCGTCCGCGCTGCATGATCGCCGAATCGGCATGCCACTCACCGAGTCCACCTAAGCGAGCCATACAAATTCCATGCCAATCGGCGCAGGGGGTGTGCATGTAAACGAACGGCAAGCTGTTGTGGCAGTTCGTGACACTCTGCTCCAGGTTGACACACAACCTGTGCGGCGCAGCCGGCAGGCGCGTCGCCGAATCAGCGCCACGACTGCGCAATGCGGCGAAAACCGCGACCGTATCGATTGCTTTAAGCGCAGGGCCACATAAGCCACGCGCGACGCGTCGCACACCCGCGCCACCGGCTTGTATTCAGATCGGCATGGAGCTTGCTAACAATGCGGCCATGCATCTCTCGCCCAATGATCCATCGTCCCCGAACCCGTCGGCCGCGGCCAACGTGCCCGCCTCGACAGTGACGCGCGATTGGACCTGCCCGTTCTGCCCACTGCTGTGCGACGACCTCGTCGTCGAGTCTCGCGAAGACGCCACGCTCGCCGTGCCGGATACCGAATGCCCGCGGCTCGCGCAAGCGCTTGCGTGTTTCGGCAATGCGGACGCAGCATGCCGCAACAGCGTCGACGGACACGACGCGGATCTCGATACCGCAGTGGCGAGCGCGGCGCGGATCCTGTCGTCGGCACGCCGCCCGTTGTTCGGTGCGCTGACCACGGACGTTGCGGGCACCCGCGCGCTGTACACGCTCGCCGCCGGCTGCGGCGCGATCCTCGACCATCTGCATGGCGATGCATCGAGCGCCGCCACGCTGTCATTGCAGGATCGCGGCTCGTTTTTCACGACGCTTTCCGAAGTGCGTTCGCGTGCGGACCTGCTGGTGTTTTTCGGCTGTCAGCCGTCGCAGCGTTATCCGCGATTTTTCGCGCGTACGCTGGAAGGCACGCCGCAGCAACGCGAGCTGGTGTTCGTCGGTTGCACGCCCGACCCGGCTGCGAGCGGCCTGGCGAATACACACGTCGAAGCGCTCCTGCCGCACGCCGATCCTTTCGATACGCTCGCGCTTTGGTCCGCGCTAGCCGAAGGCCGTGAAGCCGGCACGTTGCAAGACAACGGCACGGGTGCGGCACAAGCACTGGCCACGCTGCAGGCGCGCATCGCCGCCGCGCACTACACCGTGCTCGTCTACGAGCCTGCCGCACTGCCCGGCCCGCACGCCGCATTGCTGATCGAAGCCTTGAACCGGATCGTCAAAGCGGCAAACCGCACGGTACGCGCCGGCTGTCTCGCGCTCGGCGGCGACGACGGCGCATTGACCGTCAACCAGACCGTGACCTGGCTCTCGGGTCTGCCGCTCCGCACGCGTGTCTCGACGCCCGCACGCATCGCCGGCGCGGCGCCGCTCGACTACGATCCGTATCGCTATCGCACGGCCAGACTGCTCGCCGAGGGCGAAATCGATGCCCTGCTGTGGGTCGCCAGCTTCGCGCCGCCGGCATGGCCGCAAGCGCTCGAGGAGAACGTGCCGGCGATCGTGCTCGGCCATCCCGCTCTAGCCGACGCCGCCAAAGCGCGCGGCGGCGCCACTGTCTTCATTCCGGTCGCGACGCCAGGCATCGATAGCGGCGGCCATCTGTTTCGTGTCGACGGCTCGGTCGTCATGCCGCTTGCTCCTGCGCGAGGCGCGGCGCTGCCCTCGGTGGCGGCGATCGTCTCGCAACTGGCCGCGCGACTCGTCGCCGAGCCCGCCGCACAGGTGCAGTCATGAGTCTCGTCCGGCTCAAAGGCGGCACGATCTACGACCCGGCGAACGGCGTCGACGGCGAGCGCCGCGATCTGACGTTCCGCGACGGCCGCGTTGTCGACCTGCCCGCCACCACGCCGGCCGATCATGAATACGATGCCACCGGCATGATCGTGATGGCAGGCGGTATCGACATGCACTCGCATATCGGCGGCGGCAAGACCAATCTTTCGCGCCTGCTGCTACCCGAGGATCATCGCGACGATCCTGTGCGGGACGCCGCCTACGAAGCGGTACAGGACGCGAACGGCCGCTACCTGCGGCTACCGTCGTGCGGCGTGTGCACGCCCGGCACGCTCGCGACCGGCTACCGCTACGCCGAGATGGGCTACACGGCCGCGTTCGAACCGGCCATGATGCCGTCCAACGCACGCCACACGCACCTCGAAATGGGCGATACGCCGATCATCGACCACGGCGCGTATGTGATGCTCGGCAACGACGAACTGTTCCTGCAGATGCTCGCTGCACGCAATGACTTCGAGCGTCTGCGCGACTACATCGGCTGGACGATTCACTCGAGCAAGGCGCTCGGCGTGAAGGTCGTCAATCCGGGCGGCATCTCCGCATTCAAATTCAACCAGCGCTCGCTCAACGTCGACGAGCCGCACGTGCACTACGGCATCACGCCGCGCGATGTGCTGCACACGTTGTCGCGCGCGTTGACCGAACTGCGCGTGCCGCATCCGCTGCATGTGCACGCGAGCAATCTCGGCGTGCCCGGCAATATCGACTCGACGATCGCCACGATGGATGCCGCCGACGGGCTGCCGATCCATCTCACGCATATCCAGTTTCATAGCTATGGCACCGAGGGTCCGCAAAAATTTTCGTCGGGCGCGCGGCAGATCGCGGAAGCGGTGAACGCGCGGCCGAACGTGTCGATCGACGTCGGCCAGATCATCTTCGGACAGACCGTCACGGCCTCCGGTGACACCATGATGCAGTTCCGCAACACGCCGCTCGCGCGGCCGCACAAATGGGTGGTCGGCGATATCGAATGCGACGCGGGCTGTGGCGTGGTGCCGTTCCGCTATCGCGAGCAGAGCTATGTGAATGCATTGCAGTGGATCATCGGGCTTGAAATCTTTTTGCTGGTCGACGACCCGTGGCGTGTCGCGATGACGACCGATCATCCGAACGGCGGCCCGTTTACGAGCTATCCGCATCTGATCCGTCTGCTGATGGACAAATCGTTTCGCGACGAGCAGCTCGCGAGGCTCAATGCCGACGCGCAAGTGGCGAGCGCGTTGCCGCAGTTGCAACGCGAGTTCTCGCTGTACGAGATCGCCATCATCACGCGCGCCGGACCGGCTCGCCTGCTCGGACTGCGCGACCGGGGCCATCTGGGCGTGGGCGCCGCGGCGGATATTGCCGTCTATCGCGATGTCGCGGACCGCGAGCGGATGTTTACGTCGCCCGCTTATGTGTTCAAGGACGGCGAACTGGTCGCGCGCGACGGCACGCTCGTCGCCACGCCCACGGGCGGCATCCATTTCGTCTCGCCCGAATTCGATCGCGGCATTGAGAAGACGCTGCGCGCCTACAGCGACGCTAATCTCGCGAGCAACTTCGCGCATGCGGCCATCAGCGACGACGAGATCTGCAATTGCTGCCGCGGCGGCAGATTGCTGCCGGTCGAATGTCTCGCGAACGGCTGAGCACAAAGTGAAGCGCACACAATGAGCGAACCGGCGACCCTGCAGATCAACGGCACCACGATCGACGCCACCTTCGCGGAAGCTTTTCCGATGAAGGCGACCCGGCTCGTCATCACCGCCCATACGCCGGCGTGGGCGATGCATGCCGCCAACTCGCTGACGGGGTTCGCGACCTCGGTGATCGGCTGCGGCTGCGAGGCCGGCGTCGAGCGCATGCTGCCGCCCGCGGAAACGCCCGATGGCCGGCCGGGTGTGACGGTGCTGCTGTTCGCGGTGTCGTCGAAGGAATTGGCCAAACAGATCGGGCGGCGCGTCGGACAATGCGTGCTCACGTGTCCGACCACCGCCGTGTATGGCGGCATCGATCCTGACACGAGCGGCGCGCCGCTATCCGATCGGGCGTCGCTCGGCAGCGGGCTGCGTTTTTTCGGCGATGGCTGGCAAATCTCGAAGATGCTCGGCGACACGCGTTACTGGCGCGTGCCGGTCATGGACGGCGAGTTCGTCTGCGAAGACACCGCGCTGACCGTCAAGGCCGTGGGCGGCGGCAACCTGATCCTGCTCGCGCGCGATATCGACGCCGCGCTCGCCGCCTCGGAAGCGGCGGTCGCCGCCATGCGCAAGCTGCGGAATGTGATCATGCCGTTCCCGGGCGGCGTGGTGCGCTCGGGTTCGAAGGTCGGCTCCAGATACAAAGGCGCGAGCGCCTCCACCAACGACGCGTTCTGTCCCACCCTCACGGGTCTCTCGCCGCGCAGCGAACTGAGCGCGGAAGTCGGCTGCGTGCTCGAAATCGTGATCGACGGGCTCACGGATGCGGATGTCGGCGCCGCGATGAGCGCGGGGATCGCTGCGGCCACCGGACTCGGGCGGGCGGCAGGCCTGCTGCGGATTTCGGCGGGCAACTACGGCGGCAAGCTGGGGCCTTACCACTTTCACCTGCACAGCCTTGCCGCAGGCCTCGACGGGAGCCGCGCATGAGTCAACACACCACGTTGCGCGTGAAAACGGCCCCGGGTTTCCGCGTCGACGCTTCCGCGCTGCAGCCGGCGTCGCTCGCGGCGATGAGCGTGGCGCAGATCGAGCGCCTCGCCCTGCCCGCGGGCAATGACAGGTGTATCGTGGGCGATATATTCGACGTGTCGCGCCATGAGGCCGCCACTGAACCCGCGGCGCCTCACGCTGGCGCCATGCTGGTGATCGAGAACGCGGCACCCTGGCTTGATCGTATCGGTGCGCGGATGGCGGACGGGCATATCGTCGTGCACGGTTCGACCGGCGACTTTAGCGGTTTCCAGATGGCGGGCGGCACGTTGCAGATTCACGGCGACGCCGGCCATTTCACCGCATGTGAAATGCGCGGCGGCCGCCTCACCGTGACCGGCCATAGCGGCGATTTTGCCGCCGGCGCACTCGCCGGCGACATGGAAGGCATGACAGGCGGCACGCTGACGATTCATGGCAACGCGGGCGCACGGCTTGCTGATCGCATGCGCCGCGGCCTCGTGCTGGTCGGCGGCAATGCGGGCGATTTTGCCGCGTCGCGGCTCGTGGCCGGCACCATTGGTATCGCCGGGCAACTGGGCGCGCATTATGCGTATGGTATGAGACGCGGCACGCTCGTGCTTGCCCAGCGGCCCACGCGCTTGCCGCCGACGTTTACCGGCGGCGGTCGCGGTTTCGACGTGTTCTGGGCGCTCCTCGTGCGCAGTCTCGCCGATGAAATCGCGCCCTTCTCGCAGTGGCGCACGGCGAGCTTGCCGGCGCGTCATACGGGTGATCTCGCAGTCGACGGACGCGGCGAAATACTGGTCGTGAGCTAGCCGCCGAAACCGGTCGGCCCGCAAAGCGGCCAGGCAAACGGTGTTCGGCAGAAACACCGGATAACGAAGGAGACAGGCATGACGATGGCGCATTCTCCCCACCTATCTGCGGGTGCCGACGCACCCGCACCGCGCTATGCCGGCGCGATGATCGCGTTGCACTGGCTGATTGCCGTCGGCATTATCGGCCTGCTCGCGCTTGGACTGTATATGGTCGGACTGCCGAAGGGGCTGCCTCTCAAGGCGACGCTGCTCAACCTTCACAAGTCGGTCGGACTGACGGTTTTCCTGCTGGTGCTTCTGCGCATCATGGCGCGTGCGGCCTTCAAAGGGCCGCCCTTGCCGCCGATGCGACCGTGGCAACGCGCCGCCGCGCGCACTACGCAGGGCCTTTTATATGTAGCCATGGTCGCGATGCCGGTGTGCGGCTATCTGGGTTCGTCGTTCAACCGTTACGGGACGCGCTTCTGGGGCATTGCGCTGCCAAAGTGGGGCTGGGATGACGCGAGCTTGCGCGAACTTTTCTTCGGGCTTCACCAGGCGATCGGCTATGCGCTGATCGTATTGATCGTGCTGCATGTGGCGGGTGCGCTCAAGCATCAGTTGATCGATCGCGACAATCTGCTCGCGAGGATGTTGCCATGACGCGGCGCGCTTCACGGCAGGCGTCGGCACCTGCACCGCTGAAGGTCGATACGCTGCGTACGCGCGACGGGCATCGTGTGTCGTTCACGGTGGCGGGCGCAGTTGACGGCGTGCCGGTCGTCGTATTGCACGGTGGCCCAGGCAGCGGCAGCCAGCCAGGCGCGCTGCGGCTTTTCGATCTGACGCGCTTCAGGGTCGTGCTGATCGACCAGCGCGGCACGGGCGCCTCGACGCCGCACGGCAGCGTGCGCCATAACCGCACGGATAGGCTGATCGAAGACATTGAAGCGATCCGCGTTCGCCTGGGCGTGCAGCGTTGGGGCGTACTCGGCGGCTCGTGGGGCGCCGCGCTCGCGCTCGCTTACGCCGGCCGGCATCCGCACTCGGTGACGGGCGTGGTGATGCGTGGGCTGTTTCTCACTTCGTTGCGCGAGGTCCGCGGGCTCTTCGTCACGGCGCGCAAACACGCACCACGGGCATGGACGCAGCTCTGTGCGGCCGCGCATTGCGACCGGCCCGCCGCGTTGCTGGCCCGCTGCCATGAGCGCTTGCAACGGGGTGGCGATGCAAAGGAAGCGACCCAGCATGCGCTCGCACTCGCATGGCGCGGCTATGAAAATGCCGTGCTCGCCAGCGCCGACTCGCGCCGCTCACACTCGCCCGCACGAACTTCGCGTCGAGACGTACGCAAGCTGGTCGGCAAATACCGCATTCAGGCCCACTACCTGATGCATCGCTGCTGGCTCGGCGAAACCCGTCTGCTCGCGCTGGCGCGCCACGCTGCCTCGGCCGGCGTGCCGCTCGCCGCGGTGCATGGCTCACGCGATCCAGTCTGCCCACCGGGCAATCTGCGACGTCTCGTGCGTGCCGTTCCCGCGGCCCACGTCGAATGCGTGCGCGCCGGCCATCTCGCGAGCGACCCGAGACTGCACGAACGTGTTGCCCACGCACTCGCAACGATGTTCCTTCCAACCGCTCACGAGGGGCGCGTTCTGCGCCGCGCGGCATGAAAATCAAGGTACTCGGCTCGTCGGCGGGCGGCGGTTTCCCGCAATGGAATTGCAATTGCCACAATTGCGACGGCGTGCGGCGCGGCACGCTGAAGGCGACGCGCCGCACGCAATCGTCGATCGCAGTCAGTGCGAATGGCGAGGACTGGCTGCTCGTCAACGCGTCGCCCGATCTGCTCGCGCAGATCGCCGCCAATCCGGAATTGCAGCCGGCCCGCCGCGTGCGCGATAGCGGCATTGCCGCAGTGCTCGTCATCGACGCGCAGATCGACCACGTCACCGGCCTGCTGATGCTGCGCGAGCGCGACACGCCACTGCCGCTCTACGCAACCGATGCCGTTTGGCAGGACCTGTGCAGCGGTTTTCCGGTCGCGCCGATCCTCTCGCACTATTGCGGCGTCGAACATCGCCGTATCGCGCTCGACGGCGCGCCGCTCGCCGTGGACGCACTCAACGGCGTACAGATCGACGCGCTGCCGCTGTCGAGCAAGGCGCCGCCCTATTCGCCGCATCGCAACGCACCCGAGCGCGGCGACAATATCGGGCTCGTCATCACGAACCGGCAGACCGGCAAGCGCGTGTTCTACGCGCCCGGACTCGGCGCGATCGAAGCGCACGTGCTCGCCGCGATGCGTGAGGCTGACCTGCTGCTAGTCGACGGTACGGTGTGGACCGGCGACGAAATGATCCGCCTGGGTCTCTCGAAGAAGACTGCTGCCGATATGGGCCATCTGCAACAATCCGGGCCGGGCGGCATGATCGAGGTACTGGATTCGCTCGACGCGCACAATGTCCGCAAGGTGCTGATTCACATCAACAACACCAATCCGATTCTCGTCGAGGATGGGCCAGAACGGCGCACGCTGACCGAACACGGCATCGAGGTAGCGTACGACGGAATGACGTTCGAAATATGACGTTAAGCATGACTGCAGAAGTCAGGTTATGAAGCGTCAATTCAAAAGCATAGCCATGAAGCAGAAAACGGAGACGGCATGAACGCGAAAGACACTTTGGGCACGGCGCCGCCGCACGACACGCAGACGAACGGACGGGGCGACAGTCCCGCCTGGACCCGCGAAGAATTCGAAGCACAGTTGCGGGCGAAAGGCACCGCTTACCATATCCATCATCCGTTCAATGTGAAGATGAATAGCGGTGGCTGCTCCCGCGAACAGATACGCGGCTGGGTCGCAAACCGCTTCTATTATCAGATCAATATTCCGCTCAAAGATGCGGCCGTGTTGTCGAATTGCCCCGATCGCGAGACACGCCGCCGCTGGGTGCTGCGCATTCTCGACCACGACGGCTATGGCGATCAGGAAGGCGGCATCGAAACATGGGCGCGCCTGGGCGACGCGGTCGGCCTCTCGCGCGACGACCTGTGGTCGCTGAAACAGGTGACGCCCGGCGTGCGCTTCGCCGTTGACGCTTATGTCAATTTCGCGCGCCGCGCGCCGTGGCAGGAATCGGTCTGCTCGTCGCTCACGGAAATGTTCGCGCCGCAGGTTCATCGCGACCGGCTCGCGACCTGGCCGGAACACTATCCGTGGATCGAGTCGTCAGGCCTCGCGTATTTCCGCTCGCGCATCTCGCTCGCGCAACGCGACGTGGAGCACGGGCTCGCGGTCACGCTCGATCATTTCACACGGCGCGAACAACAGGAACGCGCGCTGGAGATCCTGCAATTCAAGCTCGATATCCTGTGGACCATGCTGGATTCGATCGAAAAGGCCTTTCCGCAATGAACGACCTGCCACGCGCCGGCGGCGCCATGCAAACCGCCGATCGTCCGACCATCAACAAGCTCTTTCGTCTGCAATGGGAGCCCGCTCAGAACGCGCACGTTCTGCTCTACCCGGAAGGGATGGTGAAGCTCAATCAGAGCGCGGCGGAAATCCTCAAACGTTGCGACGGCACGCGCGATATGAACGCTCTGATCGCCGACCTGGAGCAGGCGTTCAACACGACCGGGCTGGGTCCGGACGTGCGGGCGTTCGTTGCCGACGCGCAGTTGCGCGGCTGGCTGGAGTAGCGCGATGACCGATCTCTCACAACCTGCAGCCGCGGCGCAACCTCAAGCAACGCCGGACGGTGTGGCGCCGCCGCTCTGGCTGCTCGCGGAACTGACTTACCGCTGCCCGCTGCACTGCGCGTTCTGCTACAACCCGGTCGACTATACGGATCACAGCCGCGAGTTGAGCACCGAACAATGGATCGGCGTGCTGCGCGAGGCACGCGCGCTCGGCGCCGCGCAACTGGGGTTTTCAGGCGGCGAGCCGCTGGTGCGGGATGATCTCGAAGTGCTGGTCGCCGAGGCGCGCAAGCTCGGCTTTTATACGAATCTGATCACCTCCGGCGTCGGTCTCACCGATAAGCGGCTCGGCGACCTGAAAGCGGCCGGCCTCGACCACATCCAGTTGTCTTTCCAGGATTCGACGCAGGAACTGAACGACTTCCTGAGCAGCACCCGAACCTTCGATCTGAAACAGCGCGTCGCCGCATCGATCAAACAGCACGGCTTTCCGATGGTGCTCAACTGCGTGCTGCATCGCTATAACCTGCCGCACGTCGACAAGATCATCGAGATGGCGCTCGCGATGGGCGCCGAATACCTGGAGCTCGCCAACACGCAGTACTACGGCTGGGCGCATCAGAACGAAGCGCAGTTGATGCCGACTCAGGAACAGCTCGACGAAGCCGAAGCGGTAGTCGAACGCTACCGCCGCACGCAGGGCGAGCGCTGCAAGATTTTCTTCGTCGTGCCGGACTATTTCGAACGACGCCCGAAGCGCTGCATGAACGGCTGGGGCGCAGTGTTTCTCGGCGTTGCGCCAGACGGCGCTGCGCTCCCCTGCCACGCCGCACGCAGTCTGCCCGGACTCGTGCTGCCGAATGTCAAAGACACGCCGCTGCGCGAAATCTGGTACGAGAGCGACGCCTTCAACCGCTTTCGCGGCCTCGCGTGGATGAAAGAGCCGTGCCGCAGTTGCGACGAAAAGGAACGCGACCTCGGCGGCTGTCGTTGCCAGGCGTATCTACTCACCGGCGATGCGGCCAATGCCGACCCCGTCTGCGACAAGTCGCCGTCGCATGACACCGTCTTGAAGGTGGTGAACGTGGCGCGGCGCGCGGCCGCCGCAGTTGAACCGCGCGAGCAGCCGATCCTGTTTCGCAACGACGCCAACTCGCGCAAGCTGGCGTCCGTTGCGGCATGCGGGAAGACCGGCGAACACGGCGGCACAGGAGGCTGACCATGACAGCGGGAGACATTTCCGTCTTGCTCGTCGACGATCACGCGGTGGTGCGCGAGGGCTACCGGCGTCTGCTCGAACAGAATGCCGACGTGCATGTGTGCGGCGAGGCCGCCGACGCCAGTCAGGCCTATCAGCGTTTCTGCGCGCTGCGCCCGGACGTGGTGGTAATGGACGTATCGTTGCCGGGCGCCAGCGGCATCGAAGCGATGCGCCGTATGCTCGCGCGCGAGCCGGACGCTCGCGTGCTGATCTTCAGCGTGCATGAGGACGCGATTTTCGTGCGCCGCGCGCTCGATGCGGGCGCTCTCGGCTACGTGACCAAGGCGAGCGCCCCCGACGTGCTGGTGGAGGCGGTGCGCACCATCGCCCGGCGCGCCGGTTATCTGAGCCCGGATATCTCGCAGGCGCTCGCGCTGCGCAACGCGTTCAGCGAAGGTCCGCCAGGACGGCAGTTGTCGGCGCGTGAGTTCGAAGTGCTGCGACTGCTCGTGCAAGGTTATACGCTGCCGAGCATTGCCGAGAAACTGGGGTTGAGCCAGAAGACCGTGGCCAATCATCAGTCCGTGATCCGGCAGAAATTCGGCGCCGACAATGGCGTGCAGCTCGCCCAGATGGCGAGCCGCCTCGGGCTTCAGTTCACCGGTTCGGCAAGCCCTGCGTGAGCGGGCACCCGCGCGCAGAACAGGAAACCGCCTTCCGGCTTGCTCGCCACGTGAAACTCGCCGCCTAGCGCCTCGACCCGCTCGCGCATGCCGATCAGGCCGAGCCCGCCGCGCGGCTTGTCGAGGTCGACGCCGGGGCCGTCGTCGGCCATGGTGACGACGATTTCATCGATGAGCCCGGCGTCATGCCCTTCGTGCGACTCGCGTGGGGCACGCACCATGAACACTTCCACGCGTGCAGTGCGGGCAAACTTCGACACATTGGTCAGCCCTTCCTGCACGAGCCGGTAAAGCGTGATGGTCAGCGCGTCGCTCAGACCGGCAAAGTCCCCTTCGATCGTCAGCGAGAACGACGCGTCCGGCAGACGCTCACGCCAGCCGTCGACGCAATGCTCCAGCGCGCTCGGCAAACCGAACTCATCCAGGCCGATCGGCCGCAGTCGCCGGATCATGCCGCCAATCTGCCGATAGACGTGGCTCGCGCTCTGCATGAGGCCGAGCGCGACGCGATGTATCTCCGGCTCGCGTGTGCTGGACAAATCGCGGATGCGCGCGGCGTCGAGCGAGATTGCGTTGAGGTACTGGCCTAGCTCATCGTGCAGCTCGCGCGCCAGATGGCGGCGCTCCAGTTCCTCTGCTTGCAGCGCCTGATTGGCGAGACGCCGGTTGTCGGCGAGCAGGCGCTCAGCCTGCTCTTCCAGTGCGCAGCGCCGGCTCAGTTCGCGGCGCGCGTCGCGGTAACGGCGCCATGCAAACCACGCGAGGCCGATGGAGAGCACGCACAGCGTGCCCGGCAATTCGTCGAGCTGGAAACGCTCGAGGCCCCGCGTCCAGCGGTACGCGTGCTCGCTGAAATCGAACCTCGCGCTCAGCACGGCGGCGAGCATCGACAGCGCAAACACCCACGCAAGGTCACGCCACACCGCCGAATGCGGTGGTACGGAGCGCACTGAAGAAGGGTTCGAGGGGTCGCTAGCCATCACGTTTGCATTCGTCACGTTTGCATTCTACTCAGACCGATTGCACACAGCGCTGTGTTGCAGCGCGTTTGGGAACGCTTCCCCGCGATATCGGGAAAAGCTCCCGGGTTTCGCGCGCCGGCGTATGCGAAGCTTTGCACACACAGAAAGAAAGCGCTACGCACGCCGCAACGCGGTGGCGCTCATGAAGATAGCGTCGATCCGGCCGGAGACAGAACGATGAACACGCCATCCAGCGCGCACCGCGCATCTCGCTTACCGGACTTGCCACGTTTGCGCCGGCGGGCCGGTCTCACGCTCTGCTTCGGCGGCGCCCTCGCGAGTTTGTCCGTTTCGGCGTGGGCCCAGACGGAAGCGGCCACGCCCTCAGCGGCGTCGGCCGCCGCGCCGGCCGGCGCGAATCCGGAGGCTGATACGGTGAAGCTCGCGCCGATCGTCATCGTCGGCACCACGCCGCTTCTCGGTATCGGCACGCCGCTCTCGCAAGTGCCCGCCAATGTGCAGACCGTTCACGCACCGGATCTCGAACAACAGCACCGCAGCACGCTCACCGATTACTTCGCGACGAACCTGCCGAGTGTCGATATCGCCGATGCGCAGGGCAATTCTTATCAGGTCAACGTCAATTATCGCGGCTTCACCGCGTCGCCTTTGCTCGGCACGCCGCAAGGCCTTTCCGTGTTCGTCGACGGCGTGCGCGTGAACGAGCCGTTCGGCGACGTGGTCAACTGGGACCTGCTGCCGCAACAGGCGATCGATACGATCCAGCTGATTCCCGGTTCGAACCCGACCTACGGTCTCAACACGCTGGGCGGCGCCATCGCGATCACGACGAAGAACGGCAAGACGAGCCCCGGCGGCGAGGCCGAGGTGCAAGTGGGCTCCTGGGGCCGCAAGTCCGCCCAGATCGAACAGGGCGGCACCATCGGTCAGAATCTCGATTACTACGTGACCGGCAACGCGACCACCGACAACGGCTGGGCGGAGCAGAATTCCAGCCGCGTGCGGCAGGCATTCGGCAAGCTGCGCTATACCGACGCGGATACGACGCTGTCGTTCTCGGGCGGCGGCGCGGACAACGATCTGCACGGCACGCAGACCATTCCGCGCTCATTCCTCGGCAATCCAAAGCAGCCCTATACCTATCCCGACCAGAATCTGAACAGCGCCGCCTACGCGACGCTGTCGGGCGATCATTACTTCAACGATCATGTCGAGCTGAGCGGCAACGTCTATTACCGGCACTTCCGCAACGACAACGTCAGCAGCAACACCAATCCGAATTTCGGCGCGGTGGACGACGACGGCAACGTCGATACGACCCAGGCGACCAACGAAAGATCGATCGTCTCGACCGACAGCTATGGCGCGAGCCTGCAACTCACGCTGCTCGGCAAGCTCGGTGGGATGGAGAACCAGTTCGTCGCGGGTATATCCGCGGATATCGCCAACTCCCGGTACACCCAGTCTTCCCAGAATGCGGTGTTCACCGCTTCACGCGCGACCATCGGCATCGGCGATTTCGAACAGGAAACCGCGGCGAAAACGCATAACGGAAACTACGGCATCTATCTGCAGGATACCTTGTCGCTTACGAAGCAATGGACGCTGACGCTCGCCGGCCGCTATAACTGGGCAGACGCCACGATCGGCGACTCGAGCGGCACGCAGCCTCAGCTCGACGGCCACCATACATTTTCCCGCTTCAATCCGGCGATCGGCATCAACTGGAATCCGACTTCCGCATTCACGGCCTATGCCACCTATAACGAAGGCATGCGTTCGCCGACCGCCATCGAACTGGCCTGTGCGGATCCGTCCGCGCCCTGCTCACTGCCGAACGACTTCGTGTCGGATCCGTCGCTCCAGCCGGTGATCTCGAAGACCTTTGAAATCGGCGCCCGTGGACGGATAGGCCAGGCGACCACCTGGAGCGCGGCCGTCTACAGCACGACACTCGACAACGATATCGAGTTCATCAGCACCAATGGCGCCACCAGCAACCAGGGCTTCTTTCAGAATGTCGGCCGCACGCGCCGTCAAGGCCTCGAACTCTCAGGACACAGCCAGCTCGGGCCGCTCGCCGTTACGGCCAGCTACAGCTACGTCGACGCGACCTACCGGTCGAGCTGGACCGAAAGCAGTCCGAGCAATTCCAGTGCGGATCAGAACGGCAACATCACCGTCAAGTCGGGTGATCATATTCCCAGTATCCCGGCGAACACCGTCAAGCTGCAACTCGACTACGCGGCCACCGCGAAGTGGAACATCGGCACGAACCTGACCTGGCGCGGCAGCGTCTATGCGCAGGGCGACGAGAACAACCAGGATGTGAACGGCAAGATCGCGGGCTACCTGCTGATCGATCTGGACACCTCGTACCAGGTGACCAAACAGCTTCAGGTCTTCGCGAGCATCACGAACCTGCTGGACAAACGCTATGCGAGCTTCGGCGCGCTCGGCGAGAACTTCTTCAACGGCCCGAACCATACGTTCGACGGCGCCAACCCGATCAACGAGCAGTTCGTCGGGCCGGGCGCGCCGCGCGGTTTCTGGGTCGGGCTGCACTACGCGTGGAAGTAACGCGTAATGCGCGTGAACCGACCGACGCGTCGATCGGCTCACTGGCAACGCGCTCAATGCGATTCGATCGAGCCGTCGCTATGCGGATACGTGACGATGCCCCACGCCAACGGCAGTTCGCCGATCTGCTTGATCGGCTGATAATTCTGCGCATCGAGCACATAGACCGCATCGGAGCGGCCACATGCCACCAGCAGTTTCGCGCCGTCCGGCGTAAAGCTGAAGTGCCAGCAGCGCTGGCCCACCGGCACGTCGGCGACATGCTCGTAGCTGTGCCCGTCGAACACCTGCACCGTCTTGTCGCGCGCCGCGGCGACGAAAAGACGCTTGCCATCCGGTCCGAACGCTACGCCGTACGGGCCGAGCTTCGTATCGACGGTCTTCACGACCTGGAATGTGCGCGCATCGATCACCACGAACTTGCTCAGCGATTCGAGCGTGACGACATAGTCCTTGCCGTCGGGTGACAGGCGGATGCCGCGCGGCCGGCCGCCTGCCGCGAGCTTCACGGTTCGGACCGGCGCGCCCGTGCGGACGTGATAGACCGAGACCGTATCGTCGCCCTCATTGGTGACAAGCATGGTGTTGCCGTCGCGCGAAAATTCGATCCCCTCGGTTTCGTGGCCGCTCGTGACCGAACGAATCACGCGCCAGGTCTTCATATCGACGATCGCGATTTCCGCGGGCGGCTTGTTGGCGTCATCGTCGTCGGCGCCCGGCTTGCCGTTGGCGGCGGGCGGGCTATCAGCACCTGGCTTGCCTTTGGCGGCGGGTGGGCCGCCGTCTTCGCCGGGCTCGTAGGTCACGTACGCGTAGCCGTTGTGCACGCGCACAAATTCCGGGTTCTTGCCGATCTTCACACGCTGGACGACCTGACCCGAAGCCGTGTCGATCACCGCCAGGTCACCGGTATTCTTGTTCGCCACGAGAAGCCGTGTGCCATCCGCATTCAGACTCAGGCCGCGCGGGCCGTCGGCGCCGACCGGAAACGTCTTCGTCAACGTCATCTGATCCAGATCGATCACGCCGACACCGGCCTTCTCGCTGGTCACGTAGGCTATTGGGGCCGCCGCGTAGGCGGTACTCGCGGCGAGCGCAAGCGCCGCAACGGCGGTGGCCAGGGTGGTGACAGCGAAAGCGAGGGACCGTCCTGGTGTTGTGATACGAAAGCTTGTCTCCAGCATTGTTGTACTCCGTAGTGAAATCGCTACGCCGCGAAAGCTCGCGCCATTCAAGCAAAGTAGTTCATCGGAGGATCGTTTGACAACGCACATCGGGCAGGAGATTTTCCCGAATTGACTCGGTGAGACCAGCGGCAGTACTAAAACGCGCTGTAGGGGTGGAAAATGAGCGCGGAGGTGGCCAATGCGAGGCCTCGACCGCAATGCTCGAACGTGCAATGGCGACGGCTGGATACACCGCGATCGATACGGCATCGCGGCGTCGTATCGTCATGGCGCTGGGCGCCGTCATCGCCGCTCATGCGGGCTTGCTTGGGTGGGTGTTGGCGACGCGAGACAGGACAGTCGAGCGAACGCTCGAAGCGACGCCCATCGTCGCGATGCTGTTGAGGGATGACTCGCAAGTCCTTGCACCTGTCGAACCTGTCGAACCTGTCGCGCCTGTTCAGCCTGCCGTGCCCGCTCCGGCCGCCGCTGTTGCCGCGCCGCAAGCCGCGCACCCCGCAGTACGCAGCAAACTCCTGCCGCAGCCTCATCCCAAGCCGCCGCGCGCGAGCGCAGCGCCGGCGCCGAGCGTGCCGTCGCCATCCGGCGACTCCGCGCGCTCGCCTGCACCGGTGGTTGCGCCCATTGCCGCTGCGCCATCCCCCGCAGCACCGGCGGCGAATGCTTCTGCAACCGCTGGCGAGCGCACCGTGCCTGCATCGAGTACCCCAAGGAGCGTGTCGCACGTCGACTGCGCTATCCCCAAGCCGGACTATCCCGAGGTATCGAAGCGCCGCGGTGAAAGCGGCACTGCGATCGTCCGATTCGTGGTAGGCCTGAGCGGCCACATCGAAACCGCTCAAGTTCAAAAGAGCAGTGGCTATCCCCGGCTCGACGACGCGGCGCTCGCTGCGATCCATGCGGGAGCGTGCCAACCCTACCGGGAAAACGGCGAAGCGGTGCGTGCCGCTTATTCGGAATCGTTTATCTTCGGATTGGCCGAGTAGCCTGTCTCCGAGTCAAAGGAAAACACCATGCAACACTATGGCCTCGCAAATGTCTGGGAAAACGGCGATATCATCACGCGCTGCATTCTGAGCGCGCTGCTGATCATGTCCGTCCTGTCGTGGACGGTGATCCTCATCAAGCTATGGACCATCATGCGGATCAAGCGCGTGACGCGCCAGGCCGAAGCGCAATTCTGGAAAGCCGATCGTTTCGAAGACGGATTGCGCAGCCTCGGCGCGCACGCATCGGGGTCGACTCCCCGCGACAATCCGCTTCTCGCGCTCGCTCTCGCCGGCGAGGAAGCCGCTGCCCACCATCAGCAGACGCAATCGCATCTGCACGACCGCATCGACGTATCCGACTGGATTACGCGCCGCCTGCAGGACACGATGGACGACGCCATTGCACGCATGCAAAGCGGCCTCGCAGTGTTGGCGTCGATCGGCAGCACCGCGCCCTTCGTGGGGCTGTTCGGGACCGTCTGGGGCATTTATCACGCGTTGATCCTGATTGGCGAGACGGGACAGACGTCGATCGATCATGTCGCCGGACCGGTCGGCGAGTCGCTGATCATGACGGCCTTCGGCCTGTTCGTGGCGATACCGGCGGTGCTGGGATATAACGGCCTGACACGCGCGAACAAGTCGATCGTGACGAGACTCAAGCGTTTCGCGCATGGACTGCACGCGTATTTCGTAACCGGTTCGCAACTGCCGTCGAGTACCGGTCCTGACATGCGCATCGTGCCGCGCGGTGCACCCCTGGTGGCGGGCGGAGCGAATGACGGCACGAGCGACGACACACGCGATGGAGCGCTCAAATGGCAATGACCCCGTTCTCCGACGACGACGAAAGCGGCCTGATGAGCGAAATCAACATGACGCCGCTTGTCGACGTGATGCTGGTGCTGCTGATCATCTTTCTCGTCACCATTCCGGCCATGCAGCACGCGGTGAAAATCGATCTTCCGCAAGCGAGCAGCCAGCCGGACAATCTCAAACCCGCGCATCTCGACGTCGCCGTGCAGGCGGATGGCTCGATTCTCTGGGACGGCCATGCCGTGGCGGACGATGTTTTACGCGCGAGGATCGCCGAGGCTGCTCGCGCGAAACCTCAACCCGAACTGCATTTACGGGCCGACCGCAAAGTGCCCTACGAGCGCGTCGCCGACGTGATGTCGGCTGCACAGGCCGGAGGGCTGACGAAAATCGGCTTCGTGACTGATCCCCGGGCGAAGAAGTGAAGACCACCGCACTTGCGCTGCCTTGCGCTGTCTTGCGTTCGCGCCGCCGCGCGGCGCATGCCACGTTCACATAAAGGATGCCTTAACGAAGTCCAAAGAATCTCTGAATTCAAATCGGCATCCGGCTCCGCTATCGTGGCTGCATGAAACCAGGAGCACCGGACCATGCAAGCCTTGATCTTCGACGTCGACGGCACGCTTGCCGATACCGAGACCGCTCATTTGCAGGCCTTCAATGCCGCATTCGCCGAAGCGGGTCTCGACTGGTTCTGGGACGAGCCCCTTTACACGCGCCTTTTGAAGGTGGCGGGCGGTAAGGAGCGCCTGCTGCATTACTGGCACGTCGCCGATCTGGAAGAAGCGGACGGCACGCGCGTGAGCGACGTGATCGACGCCGTGCATGCGATCAAGACGCGCCATTACGCAGAGCGCGTGCGCAATGGCGGTTTGCCGTTGCGGCCAGGCATTGCGCGACTGATTGCCGAGGCGCATGCTGCCGCCATTCCAGTCGCGATCGCCACGACCACGACCCCCGCAAACCTCGATGCACTACTGCAAACACCGTTCGGACCCGCGTGGCGGACCCGCTTCTCCGCAATCTGCGATGCCGGCACGACCCACGAGAAGAAGCCCTCGCCCGAGGTCTACCTCGACGTGCTTCGGCAACTCGGGCTCAAAGGTTCGGACTGCGTTGCCTTCGAGGACTCATCGAATGGTCTGCGCGCGGCACGCGCGGCCGGCGTTCCTACGATCGTGACACCGACCGCATACACGTCGCAGGATGACTTCGACGGCGCGTTGGCCGTGCTGCCCGACTTGGGTGAGCCGCACGCGCCGATTCCTTCGTTGGTCCCGAATGAAGAGGCTCGCTGGGTCGATCTGGCCACCTTGCGTCATTGGCATCGCCACGCGCTGACCGAGTCGGCCTGAGCATGCATCAGGAACTTCTCGTGAGAGGCATGCGACCCAAAGCCGTACTGATCGATCTCGACGGCACGATGGTCGACACCGCGCCGGACATCGTCGAAGCAGTCAGCCAGATGCTCGACGAGTTCCGTTCGGCGCCCTTGCCGTTCGCGACTGTCAGCGGCTTTATCGGCAAGGGCGTGCCCAATCTGGTTCGACGCTCGCTGGAAGCAGCCGGTTTGGCTCGGCGCGTCGACGCCGAACATGCGGTGAATGTGTTCCATCGCCACTACGCGCAGACCAATGGACGCCTCGGCCGCGTTTTTCCCGATGTGGGGAGTGGGCTCCGCGAGTTGCAGCGGCTTGGATACCGGCTTGCCTGCGTGACCAACAAGCCGAAGGAACTCGCCGCGCCACTGCTGCTCGCAACGGGGCTCGCCCGCTACCTCGATGTGGTGGTTGCGGGGGATTCTATCGACAAAATGAAGCCCGATCCCGAACCGCTGTGGCACGCGTGCCGGCTGCTCGACGTGGAACCTGAGCACAGCGTATTGGTTGGTGATTCGCCGGTCGATGTGAGTGCCGCGCGAGCGGCCGGTCTGCCGGTGTTCATCGTAAGCTATGGCTATGCCGGGCCGGCGGGGTCGGCGGCGCTGGAGTGTGATGGTTTGATCGATTCGCTGATGGCGATGCCCGCGATTCTGGCGTCGTGGGGTGTGGGTGGTAGGGGTCAAGGTCGTCGGGGAGAAACTTGAATGGATTTAGATTCAGTGAATTAGTTAGGCATCTTAATGTAATGCGTCGGCAAGCTTTATTTCCCGCTTTCGCACACTGTGTCGCCCCAAAAGAGCGGAGGCAGGGATTCGTGTGAATGCCTGCCGCCTGGTCGAAGCGGTGGGCCTGGTGTTCGAGCGCTTCGCGCTCAGAGTTATGAAGTCCCTTCGAGAATGACAAACGTCCCGGCCGCTGCTCCGGCGCGGAGCGCTTTGGCCGCCTGGTACTCGGGGCTCTCGTAGAAACGCTTGGCGTCGGCGAACGAATCGAACTCAAAGATCACATGCCGCTCGTGTGCTTCGCCTTCGAGAATTTCATACTGTCCCGAGGACGCAATGACCTTCGGGCTGAAATTCTTCATTGCATCGCCTGCGGCTTTTGCATAGGCGGCGTAAACGGTTGCATCCGAAATGCTGACGTGTGCGATCAGATAACCTTTTGGCATGTTTATCTCTCTGGTGTGGTAAGCGCATTCAATTCAACGCTGGGTGCGTGCTGGCAATCGCCCACGTATAAGGTGTGGGTATGCAGTAGCCTGTCCTAATTCGACGTGCCGACCCTGAAATGGAGGGGATTCTGCTCGCGTCCTGATGATCGATCATCCAGCCGCCGTCGCTCCCATTCGTTCAGGTTGTCCTGTGGACGACACGAGAAGCTAGTCTACTGAGTCGCAATTGAGCTATAAATGACGTCAAACATAACGCTCCGTTACTCCTCAGGTGAACAATGCAAAACCTGGATGCACTTCTGATTTTTTCACGTGTCGCTGAAATGGCGAGCTTCACGCGTGCAGCCGAAAGCCTCGGTATCCAGAAAGGACGTGTCTCTATGGTGGTCAGTGCGCTTGAGCGGGATGTGGGGGTCACCCTCCTGCATCGGACCACGCGAAGTGTGCAACTCACCGAAGATGGACGCGCCTTTTATTCACGCGCACGCGACCTGCTGGCCGAAGTAGAAGAATTGCAGTCAATGTTCGCGAGTAACGGCGCACCACTACGGGGAAAGTTGCGCGTCGACATGCCAACCGAGTTGGCACAAAGCGTCGTGATTCCCGCACTCCCTCAACTGATGGCGGCGCATCCAGAGTTGGAACTGGAAGTGTCCAGCACCGATCGGCGTGTCGATCTCGTTCAGGAAGGGTTCGATTGCGTGGTGCGGCTGGGTCCGATCGTCGACGAGACGCTGATTGCCCGACCGCTTGGCAAGCTGCGCATGATCAATGCGGCGAGTCCGAGCTATCTGGCACGGTACGGCATACCGCACACGCTCGACGATCTGCGCGACCAGGGGCACCAGATGGTTCATTACACGCGCACGCTCGGCGGCAAGCTTGCTGGATGGGAATATCCTGACGGCGATGGATACGCGACGCTTACGTTGCCGGGCGCGATGCAGGTCAACAGCGTGCAGACTTATCATGCAGCAGGGCTTGCCGGCATCGGGTTGATTCAGGCGGGATATTCGGCGCTTGTGCATCACATCGAACGTGGCGCGCTAGTGGAGATTCTGCCGGACCTACGTCCTGAGTCTCTTGCCGCGTCGCTCGTCGTGGCACATCGGCGTAACCTGTCGCAACGCGTCCGGGCTTTTATGAATTGGATCGAGAGGGTATTGGAGCCCTATTTTGATTAAACGATATTCGATTTTGCGGCAGTAAAAAACGCGTCCCCGACTTTTTCGACACGACGCGGTACAAAGGCCATTCGGTACGACATATTGTCTTGTGACCCCCAGCTTCCGGCGACTTCTAGCTACTCACTCTAGGGGCGTAACCACCTTCGGGATCTTTGACGGCACCGACACGAAATACTGAGACAGTAGTCTCCAGCTGTCCCGCCCGCTCTTTGAGCGATAGCGCCGCCGCTGATGCTTGCTCGACCAGCGCCGCGTTCTGCTGGGTCGCCTGATCCATTTGCGCAACCGCACGATTGACCTGTTCGATACCCTTTGACTGTTCTTCAGACGCGGCGGCAATTTCGCCGATCAGGTCGCTGACTCTTCGCACAGAAGTCAGGATTTCTGCCATGGTCCGGGTTGCGCGATCCGCCTGCTGCGCACCGGTTTCAACGCGGCTCAGCGAATCCGTAATGAGCGCCTTGATCTCCCTTGACGCCGTGGCGCTGCGTTGGGCCAATGAGCGCACTTCGCTGGCGACCACCGCGAACCCGCGCCCCTGCTCGCCTGCGCGTGCCGCTTCCACGGCCGCATTCAAAGACAGGATATTGGTCTGAAAGGCAATCCCTTCGATTACGCCTGTAATTTCGGCAATCTTGCCGGAAGAGTCGGATAGACCCCGCATCGTCTGGACGACATCCTGCGTCGCCTGATTGCCCTGCTCGGTTAGCATTGCCGTACTGCTCACCACCTGGTTTACCTGCTTCGCGTTGTCGGCGTTCTGGCGAACCGTCGAAGTCAGTTCTTCCATGGACGAGGCGGTCTCCTCTAGCGACGCGGCCTGTTCTTCGGTACGTTGCGACAGGTTCATATTACCGGCCGAAATTTCATGTGCGGCGGTGTCGATCGACCGCGATCCCTCTCGCACGATTCTGATTGTCTGAACCAGTTTGCTTTGCATCGTCTGCAGGCCAGTCATCAGTTGCCCCATTTCATCCCCCGAGTGGACCTCGACCAGTGTGGTCAGATCCCCGTCGGCAATTGCCCCGAAGTGGGACAGTGCCTGGGTCAACGGCCTGCCGATCGCCCGCTGCAGCGACCACCATGCGAGCGCCGCCGCACCAAGCGCTACGACACTACCGGCGATTGCTATACCAACGAACAGGTGGAAGCGTGCTTGCGCGGCATCAAACGTCGCCCTCGCAGCCGCGACTTGAATCTGTTCGAGTGAATCCATGCCGTCGGACACATCGATAAACAACGACGGCGGTACATGCAGCCAGACCTCGAGCATCTTTGCCGCATCACGAGTGGCAATGGCGCTGAACATCGGTTCCAGACCGTTTGCGACGAATGCGTCGAACTTTGCATTCGCGTCGGCCGCACGGTGTGCTTCATCGGGGCTGGAAAACGGCAGCGTGCGATACGTATCCCACGCCCTCTTCGATGCGGTGAGCAGATCTCGGGCGGTCTGAGTTTCCTTGGGCACATCTGGACTGGCCGGGTCGAGCGCGACGCGATACAGCCACAGACGGGTTCTCGAGAGTGCTACGTTTGCCTGACCGAGAGCCTCTGAAGATGCCAGCCGGCTGGAATACAGCTCCTTCACATCGTTGTTGCCAATTGCCACGCCAACGACACCGATGATGCCACCAGTGACTAGCAGCATTCCAAGAAAACTCATCGCCAGCGCTAGGCGGGCACGAATGCTTAAATTTCTGATCATGGCGATAGAAGGTGTGAATGTGGGCCGACGCATGCACGTCAAGCTAATAGGGTACGGTGTGCGCGAGGTCACTCCCTAGCTAACGGCCCAAAGCCGTTCAGATTAATGCGGGATTTAGCAACAGATGTTTCCCGGGATCGTTGGTTATGGTTTGCGCTGCATGCTGATATAAGGCGCCGCGGCACTGCAAAAACGAAGGCCGCCAAATTGCTCCAACGGCGAGCAACCATTTGACCAACGTCTGAGCCAGAACGAGATTCAGGCTCCGTGCGGCGTGTGTGTGCCGCGAGCATGCCGATCAAACGGCCGCATTCGGAAGGCGGATTCAACCGGCCGACTTCTGGTGGAGGCGAATGACTTTTCGTGCTCGCGCCCGGTCCCTCGCGCGCCCTGATGATTCGAGGTTCAAGGCGCGTATGCGAAAGGCAGAAGCCGACCCGCAGCCACCGGTCGCGCTACCGGCGCTTTAGCGGCAGCTTATTAGTGCTCCGGCTGTCCAAACCGACCCTTAGGGGACAGCAGTCCCGTTGACGTGTGCCGGTACGGGAGAGGAGCCTCAACCTTGCCCAGGCCCGTGACCGCGGTTCTTGTGCTGACTGCCCTTCCCGATATCGACCTTCAGATTTCCAATGACAAGCCGTTATTCCAAATGACGTGGTCTGAACGCGTACTCTGCGAATTTCCAACAAAAGACACCGGGCCAAAATGAACTAGCGTCTCGGCGCTGGCAGCGATGCGTCCGATCTCGCAGGATTACCAGCGCGTGCATTTTGCGGCTGGGCATCGTCAAACGTTGGACTTGGCAACCAGAATAATCCACCAGGAGCAAAACAATAAGATGTTGGGTCGAATCGCAATCTATAGCCTCGCCGCGTCCATCCTCGCCGGATGCGCGCTCGGCCGGACAACTGTCGATGTTTCCGCGCCTCAAGGCACGAACCCCACGACGGGCAAGTACGTGCGAATTGATTCCGTTCAGGACAAACGCATTTTTACGGTCAAGCCCCCCAGCGCCGACATGGCATCACTGGATCCTGATGAAGATTCTAGCGATGCGTCGAAAGCTCGCGCGATCGGCAGGAAAAGAAACGGTTATGGCAAAGCACTCGGCGATGTGGTGCTTCCCGAAGGCAAGACGGCCTCCGGCCTCGTTGAAAGCGCATTGGCCACGGGCTTTCAGGAGGCGGGTTACATTGTCGTGAAGCAGGGTGACCCCAACTTTGCCGCCGCCGCTCCGGTGACAGCACAATTAATCGATTTCTGGGCATGGTTCCAGCCCGGCTTCTGGTCCATTACAACGAATCAGAAGTCAGAACTGCAACTGTCAGGCGATATCGGTGCTCTTCATGGTGCTCAGACCGTCAAGACTCGCGTTAGCGAATCCAAGCAGGTCGTGGTCTCCAGCGACTGGCAGGAGATCGTGGAAAAAGGCCTGTCTGCCATCACCCAGCGGACAAAGGAACTGGTAAGCGGGAAATAGCTTCCTCCAGGAGACAGCCACGTCGCTCGTCGTGAAGACGACGGGAGCGCGTGGCTCGCAAGCCGGGCGTGCTAATCGGTATCTGGACCTGCAGATTGGCGGCGTCGAGCAGCATCGGGCGTCGCCACTTCGGATCCGTTCGATGCTGACATGACGGCACGCACAGGTCGTAATCTGTGCCGTTGCCACCGAGCTTGTGCGAGTTGCCTGCAGTACCAAGAAGGCGTGTGAATACCGCTACATCGTCACTTTGCAGATGACAACGGCGATGACAGACGCTTGTCGTTTGGGTTTGTTCGACGCCTGCGCTTGTCTGCTAGCGCGTGAGCTTACGACGACGCGTGTGGGCAGGCGTTGAACAAACCTCAAGAGGAGCGCCACGCGCGTCGCTCATACAGGTTTGCTCCGGTTGTATATTGGTTCGGGTGATTTCACCGGCATCGCGTACTCGGATAAGACTGTAAATTGATAGAGCGTCAGCGCCTTCTCGAGTCACACGTATCGACGAGGCAAAATCTCGCCGCCCGGCAGTTCCGGATGACTGACAGGTCAGGCGAAAACATTCAGTCGATCGGAGTGCGGGTCAGGTCGCCCGGAACGCTTTACGGCACCAAAGCTTCCGCAAAAGCCTATCGTCATAAAACCACAGATAGGCCGGAAACAACTGATACCCGTGTTCGTACTGTCAGAGGGCGCGCCCTCTACCCCCGCTGAAAAGGCGCAGGATGGCAAGCAGAATAACGGCCCCAATAAGAGCTGTAATCAGTGACCCGATTATGCCGCTACCCAGGTGTAATCCTAGTGCCCCACCCAGCCAACCCCCGATGAATGCG
>NZ_JARESQ010000023.1:0-151385 GCF_046028085.1 Paraburkholderia sp. RL17-380-BIE-A | reverse complement strand
CGAAGCGCGACGCTATCAGCGGCTTCGGCCGCCCGTTTGAGTTCGTGTAACGACAAGGCAAGCTCCTGTGCGGCAAGGACAAATCAGCAGAGAGTTCACCAGGAGGCAGGTTGCAGCGGACATAAAAAAACCCGCCTCGTGTGGCGGGTTATGTGTCACTGCTATCAGACGCGCGCTAACCCACCATTCGATGAATGATGCTAATAATCAGCGCAATACGGATGTCGAGGCAGTTCATGCGTTCGATCTTCGTTGACTTGAGGCGCTTTGTCAATCCCTGTTGATTGCGATGCGCGCAGGGTTGAGCGCTCTGCATTGCGCACAACCCTGCCGGACGCGGCGCTTACGCGCGATAGTGAACAGCGTCACAGCTATCCCAAACCGCACCCGTCGATCTCAACGCTGTAGAGCCTGCGCGACGTGCAACCCGTGATCCGGCACGGCGGCTGGACGCCGCGCATTCAAGATACGCTCGCGCAGAAACCGGTCGAACTGCGCCATCACCGCGTTACGCGCGGACTGTGAAAAGAGCGCATGGTCGACCTTGCCGATCAGTTTCACATCGATGTTATTCAGCTTATCGAGGCGATTACCACGGGGTCCGAAATGAATTTCCAGTGCGTCCAGTCCTTCATCGAGCGAACCATAGATCAATGACGTCTGCACACCCTTGCGCTCCAGGTCGAGAACGAGTCTGCGCACTACGCCGCCCGGCGTGCGTTGGCCGAGCAGCCACTCGAGCCCTTTACCGGCGCGAGAGGAAAGGCGCGCGCCCAAACGCCGAGCGAGTTCGATCGCGATCGTCCGGCCATTTGCCTGGCCGGTCAACAAACGTAGCCATTTACGCGGATCGCGCATGGCGCGCCGGTAGACGACGCTCGCCGCCATATGGCGAGCGCCGGGCCGCGTTTGCGCGCCATCCCACGTGAAAAACGGCAGATTGACGGCCGCGCAACCCACCACTGCCGGGTGCGTCTGCGCCGTATGCAGGCTGACGTAGGCACCTGTGCACACGCCGAACATCACGGTTTCCGGATACCCTGCCGCCACGAGCCAATCGACACCCGCTTTGGCATCCGCGAGCGCATATTGCGCGTACACCTTGTCGAGCGACAGCGCGGCGTCACGACGCTGACTATCGCCGATGCCGCTCAAGTCCATGCGCAACGAGGCGATGCCCTTGGCCGCCAGATAGCGCGCCATCAGCACCGTGAAGCGGCCATCGCCGATACGGTGCACGCCGCCGGTATTGACGAACAATACGGCCGGCGCACCTTCACACGCTCGCCGCGGCTGACAGAACACGCCGGCATAGCCGCCGCCCTCAAACACCACCGGCGTTTCGCGCCCATGCGCGAAATCGATCTGCGCGGTCGTTGCGCCCGCAAGCATCTCGACGCGCGGCTCGGGTTCAGTGAGCGCGGCGGCACCGAACCATTCGAGCACGCTCGCGAACGCCTGATCCGGGGTTTCGCTGTAACTGGGATTGACCAGAAACTTGCCGTATTCGCCGAAAAATTGCAGATCGGTTGACGCACCGTGCGTCTGATAATGCGTGGCCACGCGCTTCAGACGCACGCTCTCATTCAGATCCTGCAGTAAGACGCGCCGCGCGGGCGATTGCGTAGTCCGTTCGAGATCGACCGTGGCGAGCGCTTCGAGCGTATCCGGATACAAACGGAAGCCGTGTGCTCCGACCGTGTTGGCGGCCTCATCACCGAGGCTGACTCCGAGCGCCTGCTGCGAACTGAGCCAACTCTGATGCTGAAGCTCCAGCTCACGCATGTAGCCCTTGCCCGAACTGACTGGCATGAGCAGCACCAGATCGTCGACGCCGCCCATCTGTTCGGCGGCCAGCGCCGCCAGCGTCGCGCCAAAACGCAGCCCGCACAGACTCAGGCGCGTCACCGCGGTTTCGGCGCGCAGCCACAGCGCTGCCGCTTCGATGCTGTCGAGCCACGCACGCATGCGTTGCGGGTCGTCTTCGTTGCCGCTCGAATCGCCCGTGCCGGGATAGTCGAAGCGCAGCACCGCGATACCGCGCGCGGCGAGCCTGTCGGCGAGGTCACGCCAGCCTCGATAAGTGCACAGTGCTTCATAGCCGAACGGGTTGCACAGCACGACGCCCGTTTCGGGTTGCGTGCCTGCCGGGCGATGCAGCCATCCGAAACAGCCGCCGAACGTAACGGGTGTCATGGTGAGCTGAGCGGGCGTGATCGGCCGACGCAGCGCTACTTCAGGTTCGCGTTGCAATCGACTCCTCCGGCACGATGAGCGCGATCACGCTTGCGAGGGAATCGATGCTTTCAAACATCTCATGCGTGATCAGCGCGCCTGGAATCTCCACGGCGAATTCGTCCTCGATGGCCATCATCACGCGGACAGCGCCGAGCGACGACAAGCCGGCGGCGTAGAGACCATCCTGATCGCCGAGCGTATCGACCGATACGGCGAGACAGGCGGTCTGGCGAAGAATGCGGCGCACATGAGTCTTCATTCTGATTTCCCCGATACTTCAATTTTTCAACGCGGCACTCATCCATCGAGCGCGCACAAGAAGACGTTG
The DNA here is from genome assembly GCF_046028085.1 of Paraburkholderia sp. RL17-380-BIE-A. NCBI lineage: Bacteria > Pseudomonadati > Pseudomonadota > Betaproteobacteria > Burkholderiales > Burkholderiaceae > Paraburkholderia > Paraburkholderia sp. RL17-380-BIE-A. Next base: position 148,819 of record NZ_JARESQ010000023.1, on the reverse strand, counting down.
CCGCACCGCGCTCAGGTGAGCACGTCGCCGGTCACACAGTGCTCAGCGAGAGCCCTCTTGTCGACCTTGCCATTTACATTCAGCGGCAACGTGTCCAGCATCACGACCCGTTGCGGTACGGCATACGCCGGCAAGCGCTCACGGCATGCCTGCAGAATCCGCGCGGCACCGCGTTGCGCACACGCCACGAAAGCCACCAGGCCAGCCGCGCGCCCCACTTCGTCGACCGGCCACGCGATGACCGCGCATAGCGCCGCCTGACTGCATGATCGAACGACATGCTCGACTTCTTCGAGCTCGATACGGTTGCCGCGAATCTTGATCTGCGTATCCAGCCGGCCTTGAAACACGATTCCCTGACCGGGCACTTCGCGCGCGGCGTCAGCGCTCCGATACCAGCGCGACGCGCGGCAGCCCGGATACAGGTTCGAAATGAATCGGCGATTGCCGGGGTCATCCGCCGACAGATACCCGGACGCGACCTGCGGGCCACCAATCAGCAATTCACCGCTGATGCCCGGCGCGACCGGTTCGAGCGCGGCGTCCACGATCAACAACTCCATGCCCGGTAACGCACGGCCAAGCGGCATCACCGTGTGGCGCGGATCGGCGAGAAATGCCGCAGTGACTTCGAAGGTGGTGCACGCAACCGTCGTTTCAGTCGGCCCGTACATGTTGAGAACCCGGCTGTTCGGCGCGGCGCGCCGCCACGCTTGCACCAGCTGAAGCTGCAGCGGTTCACCGCCGAACAGCGTCACGCGCAGGCTGGGGAATTCGTCCGGCTGCAATTTGCGGAACTGCTGCATGAAGGCCGCGACAGAAGGCACGCTGCTCCAATGCGTGATTGCGTGTTCCTTGATGAAGGCCGCGTTGTAGATCGGCTCGACCGTCTTCGGTACAAACAGGCATGCGCCGTTGGCCCAGCACACGAACATGTCGTGCACCGAGGGATCGAAGGAAAGCTCGCATAACTGCACGTAGCGCGCTTCGGGAAGCTTTTCGAACAATTCCAGTTGCCCCGTCACATAGGCGCAAGCATTCTCGTGCGAAATCGGTACGCCCTTGGGTGCGCCGGTCGAGCCTGACGTGAACAGAACGTAGGCCTGGTCGTGCAACGCGCGAGGACTGGCCGCTTCGGCCTCGTTTGGCCCGTCAGGTAGCCGCGTCTGCGCGCAGCGGGCAGATGCCTCGCAGACAGGGGATGTCTCCCTGAATTCCTGGGAGACTGTTCTGACTTCTTCGCTTACGTCGTCGAGCAGGAGAATTTTCGGCGACTCGTCCAGCAGCGACACCACTTCGTCGAGTAATACGGCGCATCGCCGGTCGACCAGCATGACGGACGCGCCCGATTGCTCGATTACCGCGGCAATACGTGCAACCGGCACGTTGGGATTGAGCGGCACGTAAGCGCAACCAGCCCTGAGGATTCCTAGCAAACCCGCATAGGCATCTATGCTGCGATGGGCGAACAACAGGCAGCGTCGCGCTTGGCCGGCTGGCAATACCGGGCCCAAGGCGGCCGCGATCCGACAGGCTCGCGAGGCAACCTCGCCGTAGGAATACGAGCGCTCGTCGACCCATAGCGCGGGACGATCCGGCTCACGCGCGGCAGTATCGAAGAAGAATGAATCCAGCATTCACGGCCTCGACGCATGGGGCACAGTACCGGCGTTCCCCACCCGGTCGCGCGAGCGTGCCGGAGTGGCGGCCAGCCATGCCAGTAGCCCGCTGCCGGGCAACTGAGCTACCCGGCGGCGTGCTGCATTATCGTAGGAGAATTCACAAGACAAAGACGCGGACAGCAACCGGCCACGCAGGCTCTTCGCGCGCTACCGCTTGATGAGCCCGACGGTCAGGTCTTTGTAAGGATCATAGATGCCGGTGAGTCCGGCCTATGTGCGATAGCGCTCTCAACAGACGAATGAGCATTCGTCGGCGTGCCGCCGTCAGCACGCCGGGGCGCTGCGGCGATATCAGTTGCGCACGCCGCTCTGCTTCCTGAAGGCGCTCAGAATGCGCTGTTCCAGCGAGTTGTAATCGCCGCCGAAGTGGTGATCGCCCGAGGTGCGAATCACTTCCACGCCGGTTTTCGTCAGCGACGGACACAAGGTGTCTTTTTCGTTCTCGCCGTAGAAGCACTGCACGATCGCGGGCGGCACACGGGTCAATTCCGGCTGGACTTTCAGTGCCTTGTCGCTTGCCGGCATGCCGAGCCAGCCGCCCACGCGGATCTGAAAGTCGGCGTCCGGCGCGAAGCCGAGCAACGCGATCAGCGATACCTTCTCGCGCAACGCGGGCGGCAGACGGTTATAGGCGAACGGCATCACGTCCGCACCAAACGAATAGCCGACGAGCGCGACGTGCTGTGCGTTCCAGCGTGCGCCGTAGGTTTGCATCATCCGCGCGAGGTCGCGGCTGGTTTGCGCAGGCGGCTTCTCGCTCCAGAAATAGCGCAAGCTGTCCCAGCCGATCACGGAGACGCCGTCTTTCTGCAAAGCCTGGGCGATGGTCTTGTCGAGATCGCGCCAACCGCCGTCGCCGGATATCACGATCGCCATCAGGCCGTTCGGATGCGCTGCCGGCAATTCGATCAGCGGCAGATCGGACACATCGTCATCGCTCGTCGACACCGCTTGCAGATGTGGCGTGACCAACGCAACGAGCCGCGTGCGATCGGCGCTACCCGTAGCCACTTTTTCGATGAAACCCGGCACCTTGTCGCGGATCACCGTCGGATCCGGCGGACACGGCTGGAAGCGCGGATCGAGCGTGCGCTCGGCGTCCACCGCGACCGCGCCGGCAATCGTATTCGAGGGTGCCTGTTCGAGCACGTGCATGGCGAGCGTCGCGCCCTGCCCGGTACCCACGACGATCGGCGCGAAATAGTGGCTCGATTGCGACTGCCGTTCGAGCTGGTGGCTCAACGCTTCGGCATCACCCACCAGCTGATGGCAGGCTTCTTTCTTCGCGCCGAGATTGGCCGCATAGCGGGCGGTGTCGACGCCGACGGTCAACGCACCGGCCTTCGCAAGCGCATCGGCGCTTTGCTGATCCGCCGCGCTCCAGCCGCTGGCTTGCGAGTACAGCACCACGAAGCCGCGCAACGGACCTTCCGGCTGCGTGACCTTCACGTCGCCATAACGGCCGCCTGGCACGGTGGTGGTCGCGGCGTGCGCAAGCGCGCCGCCAATCACGAGGCCCGCCACCACGGCGGCCCGGAAGAACGAATGCAATGTCATGAACGCCGGCCTCCCGCCAGCAATGACAGGTCCGCGAGCGTGAAGAACACGCCCACCGAACCCGACGCCGCGAGATAGCGCGGCTCCCAATGCGGCTGGAATTTGCTCTTGAAAGCGCGCAGTCCGCGGAAATTATAGAAATGGCCGCCGAAACGCCACACGATGCCGGCGAACCGGTGCCAGCGCGAAGCGAGCGGCGTGGGCTGCATGCCGGACAGCGGCGCGATGCCGAGGCTGAGCGAGCGGAAGCCCGCCTGCTTCAGATGCAGCGCAAGTTGCGTGAACAGATATTCCATTGCATAAGGCGATGCGCTTGCCACATGACGCATCACGCCGACCGTCGCTTCGGTGTTCATATCGGTTGTCATGAAGGTGACGAATGCGGCCGGCTCGCCGTTCTGACGCACCAGCATCACCGATTGCGCCGCGAGGTACTCATCCGTGAATGCGGCGACCGAAAAGCTCTTTTCGCGCGCGTCGCGGCTGTCGAGCCAGCCATCGGAAATCTCGCGCAGCGTTTCGAGCGACGCGGGCACGTGCGCCTGATCGATCACTTCGACGGTGAAGCCATCACGCTCGCCGCGCTTGAGCGCATAGCGAAGATGCGCGCGATGCGAGCCCTTCAGATCGAAGTCGTCGAGCACGACATGCGCTTCTTCACCGAGTTTCATCAGCGTGAGACCGGCGTCGAGATAAAGCGGCAACGCGTTGGCGCGCACCTGATAAAACGCCGCGCGCCCGCCGTGGGCATGCGCGAGCGCGACGAACTTGCTGATCAGAGCGGCCCACTCTTCGCGCGGCCCCACCGGATCGTGCAAAGCGGCCCATGTGCGGCCATATTTCGCGTACATCAGAAAAGCCTGACGCGACTCGGAGAACAGGAAGCTCTTGTCGCCCATCAGCGCGAGGCCGGCGTCGCTACGCTCCTGCGCGCGAACGATGCGCGCCGCGTCGTGCAGATCTTCCGGCGCCGGCTTGACGAAGCGGCCCGGTGCGGGACGCAGCAACTGCCAGAACGAGAACACCGCCGCAAAGAGGCTGGCGGCCAGCGTCGCGCGCAGCGCACGCGGCGCGCGTTCGTCGAAGGCGAATTGCCACCACAGGTCGCGCGTGTACGGCACGTCGCGAAAAGCAAACAGCATGACCCACGTGGCGAGCATCAGCACCATCGCAACCGAGACCAGCCAGCCCGCGGTAAAACGCTCGGCGAACAGCGAGGAATGACGGTTGAAACGCTGGCGCGTGGACAGCAGCAACATGATCAGCATGCCGAGCACGCCGGCTTCCACGAACGCAAGACCTTTGGTCAACGACAACGCGAGACTCAGCACTGCCAGCATGAGCGTCATCCACCACGCGGCGTCCAGCCGCCGCAGCAAACCACGCGCGACGAACAGCAGCAGCACGCCGAGCACGCTGCAGAGCATCTGCGAACTTTCGAGCACCCACAGCGGCAGCACGTCGCGCAGAATGCGGATGCGTTGCCAGAACGCGGGCGTCGCGCTGGAAATCACCAGCATGCCACCCACCACGAACGTGACGAGACTCAGGAACAGCGGCGCGAGCTTCGAGGCGGCGGCCGCGTGTTGAAACGGCAGTCGGCTTTTCAGCGCCCGTCCCTCGAAACCGGCGAGCAGCGCGGCCGAGACGATCAACGGGACACCGAAGTAAATCGCACGATACGCGAGTAACGCGGCAACCATATGATGCGTTTGCACGCTACCGTTCAGCGTGAACACCATCGCCGCCTCGAACACGCCGACGCCCCCCGGCGTATGGCCAATCATGCCGAGTAGCATGGCCGCGGCGTAGACCGTGATGAAGGTTAAGAAGCTCACGTCCGCATGCGGCAGCAGCGCCCACAAAGCGAGGCCGGCGGCCACCACGTCGAGGACGGCGAGCGCCACTTGCGCGAGCAGATCGCGGCGCGCGGGAATGTCGAACGAGAGCCACTGCCAGCGCGTGCGGACCGGGCGCGTTTCACTGCGGCATGCGGTGGCCGCCAGTCCGAGCACGACGAGCAGCGCCGCACCGCCCCAACGCAGCGTGACCGGTTCGAGATGCAGCATCGGCGCGAGCGTGCCGGCCACGCCGAGCATGCCGAGCGCCGTCATCAGGACTAGCGCGAGCGCGAGCGAGACGCTCGTGAACACCGTCATGCGCCCGATCTGCGCGGGCGTGACGCTCGCCACGCTGTAGACGCGCGCGCGCACGGCGCCGCCTGTCAGCGCACCGAAACCGGTGGCATTACCGAGTGCGGAGCCCGCGGTCGCACCGATCCACAGCGCTGCACGCGGCACGACTGCGCCCAGATAGCGCAAACCGACGGCATCGCGGCCGACCAGCGCCACGTAACTGAGCGCGGTGGCGCCGAGCGCGGCGGCCCATTCGCCGGCCGTCAGTTCACGCAACTGACGCATCACCGAGCGATAGTCCACCGCTTGCGAGAGATGTTGCAAGACGACCAGCAGCAGCGCGCCAAGCACTAGCGCGAGCAAGGGCGAGAGAAGCCCGCGGTCAGAGAGCGTTTTCGATGCACGGTCGAACATCGCGCCTAGCCGGTCGAATTTATTGTTATATCGATGGAACATGGTCAATGCGGGGCCTTGCTTGGAGCTGTCACGACGACAATTCGTCCGCCGCGGCGTCGCCTCTTATTGGCGATTACAAATGGATAACGGCACAGAGGTGAAAAGGTTGACAGTGTGAGCCCTGACGCGGGGTTTAACCTGGGCCCGCTGCATCGAATGCGGCACGCGGCGTGACAGAGCGAAACGCGTGAATAAACGGTCGATATTGCCGATCGGATGGCAACGACACGCACCGCCTTTCGGCAGGGGCTGAAGTTTAAACGCTATTTGCGCGCTGCGAATGAAGAATCGACGGCGCGTGGTGACGGCCGGACAGGATGGGGATGGAGCGCAAGTAGCGGGTCGCACTGGTGTCGATGACACTTTTGATCAGCGCGTTGATGACGCGCAGCGATCCGTGCGCGCGAAGCAACGCTCGACATTGTCGAACGGGCCTCGCGGCTACCTCACGCAACGGCACGCGAAAGCGTGCCGTGCAAACAGCAGCGGCGCAACGCTGCGCCCTGCTCTGGGAGTCAGCGCGCGAAGAGCGCGCCGCTTTTGATTACTCCGGACGACGATGCGCTTCAGCGATCACCGCGCAATTTTGCAGATGGAGGTTCAGTGCATGCAGCGCCAGTGCGCGCAGCTTGCCGAGGAACGTGTTGCTCGTGGAGACAGTAGCGCGGGCGGCGGCGTTGGAAGCGGTGTTCATGACAGACTCCTGTATAGGGTTTATACCTAGGCAATAACCCGATTATACCGAGCTTCTGTCGCACTGCAACAAATATCAATAAAGTGACCGCCCTTTGCGGTACAAGGCCCGACGCTACGCAGACAATCTTAAAAAGGGTGACATCGGAGCGTTGTCTTTTAACCATGCGCACCGTACAGGTGCAATAATGCCTCTTTGACCGTGAACGCCCGACGCAGCCCGCCTTCATGACCGTCGTCCAGAAAGCCCTGATTGCGCCCCTTATCGTCGCGTGCGCGATGTTCATGGAAAGTGTCGACGCGAATGTGATCGTCACCGCGCTGCCGGCCATGGCGCGCGATTTCGGGCGCGATCCGGTCACGCTGAAAATCGCGGTGACGAGCTATGTGCTGGGACTCGGCGTGTTCATTCCCGTGTGCGGATGGCTCGCCGACCGGTTCGGCGCGCGCACGATCTTCCGCACGGCAATTGGCATTTTCGTGACGGGCTCGCTGCTGTGCGCCGCTTCGAACTCACTCGCCACCTTCACGCTCGCGCGCTTCGTGCAGGGTGTGGGCGGCGCGATGATGGTGCCGGTCGGGCGGATCATCATTTTCCGCGTGGTGCACAAGTCCGACTTCATCCGCGCGATGAACTACCTGAGCGTCCCCGCGATGCTCGGCCCCGCCGCCGGACCGCTGCTCGGCGGCTTCATCACCACGTATCTGCACTGGCGGCTGATTTTCTTCATCAACGTGCCGATCGGCATTCTCGGTATCTATCTGACCAACCGGCACATCGCCAACACGCGCGAGCCGGACCCGGGTCCGCTCGACTGGATCGGTTTTTTTCTTTCGGCTGCCGGCGCGGTGTTGCTTCTGCTTGGGCTGTCGCTGGTCGGCGGCGAACTGATTTCGAATCGCGACGCGCTCGGCATGTGCGCATGCGGCGCCATGTTGCTCGCGGCTTATGTCGCCTACGCGCAGCGCGTGCCGCTTCCGCTGCTGGACTTGCGCTTTTTCAAAGTGCCGACGTTCCAGGCGAGCGTGCTCGGCGGTTCGCTGTTTCGTATCGGCCTCGGCGCGTTGCCGTTTCTATTACCGCTCATGCTGCAGGAAGGCCACGGCATGAGCGCGTTCGAATCCGGCCTGATCACCTGCGCGTCCGCATTCGGCGGCATGTTCATGCGCACGGTCGCCTCGAGCGTGCTGCATCGTTTCGGTTTTCGTTCGGTGCTGGTGGTCAACGCCGCGTTGTCGGGAATCTCGATCGCGGCCTGCGGACTGTTCTTCCCCGGCACGCCGACGTGGATCATCTGGATCGTGGTGCTGCTCGGCGGATTCTTCCCCGCGTTGCAGTTCACGAGTCTGAACTCGCTGACTTATGCGGAAATCGCCAGCCGTGACGTGGGACGCGCCACGAGTCTCGGCAGCGTGGTGCAGCAGATGTCGCTCGGGCTGGGCGTGACGATCGGCGGTATCGTGCTGCAAATCTCGCGCGTGCTGCACGGCCATCCCGGTATCACGTGGTCGGATTTCTGGCCGGCATTTCTGGTGGTCGGCCTGTGCTCGTTCGCGTCGATTCCGGTCACGCTGCGCATGCCACATCGCGCGGGCGAGGAGATCTCGCGAGGCGGTCGCGGCTGATTAGTTGTCGATCGGCTCAACGACTGAACGGCTGGGCGGATTTATCGGTTACGCGCCCGGCACGGGCACGCTTCAGGCCTTCTTTCGGATCACGCTCACCTCACCGTTGCGTTCGAGAATCGCCGCGGCCACATCGTTCATTGAACGTGAGCCGGTTTTCTGGCGCACGCTCTCCTGAACATCGGTCGGCGTGATGAGCGCGGCGTCCATTTCGCGTGAGTTGAACTCGCCGTTGCTGAACACTTCCCGTTCGACACCGCCCACCAGCCGCTCCAGCACGGACGAGCGAATACACGCCCACGCCAGCAAACGATGACACACCACGATCGCGAACGACGCCGCCACCGTTGCGACAAACGGCGATGCCCCGACGATCGCCCGGCTCAGCGTTGCACCGAGTAGTATCACCACCACGGAATCGAACGGCGAGCGTTGTCCGAACGAGCGCCGCCCTGAGATCCGGATCAGCACAAGCGCGACCAGAAATACGACGATCGAACGAGCCGCCATCTGTAGCGGATCGAGTGTCCTGCCCTGACCGAACAGCAGGAAGATTGCGTCCATCATGCCACCCTCCTCGCGGCGTACTGCCGGATTAGGCGAGTGTTGATTACGCGCGCCGGAAACATTGGGCGGCTCCGTACGCCTTATGCGGTCGCTTTAGCCGACTGCTTGTGAGCACCGCTTTACCCGACCGCTTCAACCAACCGCCCACCCCGCCAACGTATCGCCGAAACCACCACGCGCGCGAGCTGCCGCACGCGCACTCGTAATCACGCGCGGCGCCGCGCTCCACGCGATACGCGCACCTATCGCGATCAGCCGATCCACCAGCGCGACATCCTCGCTGCACGTGAGCGGCGGAAAGCCACCCGCGCGCCGGTACGCGTCGGCCGATACGCCGAGGTTCGCACCGTGAATATGTCGATGACCGTCCGCATCCACGTAAGTCTTGCGGAAATATTCGCGTACGCTGTGCGGATGCGGGGTCCAGTCGTCGACGGCAATCGAGCCGCACACCGCGTCCGCGTCGAGCGAAAGCTGGGCGACGAGCCAACCCGGCGACACTCGGCTGTCGGCGTCGGTAAACGCGAGCCAGCGCGCGCCATCCGCAAGCAGGAAGTCCGCTCCGCTCGCACGCGCAATGCCGACATTGCGCGCTTTCAGTGTGAGCGTCTCGACACCGTAAGCACGCGCAATCGCGCCGGTAAAGTCGTCGCAGTCGTCGAGCACCACCACGATGCGAACCGTTTCCCCCGCCAGCTCCTCATGACGCGACGCCTCGATCAGGGCCGCGAGGCAAGGCGCCAGCAACGCCTCTTCGTTATGCGCCGGAACAATCACGCCGATCATAGGAGCCCCTCGCGCTGCGCGACCGAACGGGCGTCGCGCGACCAGACGTCGATCAACAGATCGGCTTCATCGTGATGCGCGAGACGCGACAGGCCGCAGCGTGCATCGAACAACGCATGCGCGGCGTCCGCGGATTCGAGCGCTTCGGCGAAGGGCCGGCGCCAGTGACAGGCGAGCAGCGTGCCGTCCGTCGTGAGCGACGCGGAGACTCGCGAAGCCAGCGTTTCGAGTTCCGCGGCGTCGAGGTAGTAAGCGAATTCGCTAATCACGATCAGATCGAACGGGCCGGCCTCGGTTGGCCACTCGCCCGGCACCGTGCGCTGTTCGACACGAACCTGCGGCGCGCCGCCGACGCGCTCGCGCGTCAACTGCACGGCGCGCGCGTGCAGGTCCGCGGCGAGCAGCATGTCGCAGCGCCTCGCCAGTTCAACCGTCAGTTCGCCGTTCGCACAGCCGGGTTCGAACGCGTTCCGGTAGCGCGGACGCGGCAGCAGCGCGAGCGTGAGCGAGCGCTTGCGGCGTTCGTACCAGCCTTCGCGCAGCTTCCACGGATCGTCGCTCTGTTGATAGAGTTCATCGAAGTAGGTGGCGGGCGAGCTCATGTCAGCGGCCCTCCGTGACGGGTGTCAGAGCATCCACGGGGCACCTCCGGCATCGCGATCATCACCGCCCTTGGCTGCCTCGTCCGCTCCCGCGGCGGCGCTCAACTCACCGAGCGCGGCAAGATCGCGCTCCGCGTGGCTTTGCCGCAGAAACACCGGCAGGTCCGCCAGCGCACGCGCGAAGCGCGCATTGCGGCACAACGGGCCGGCCCCGAGCGTACGCGTTGCGTGATTCATCACGGCGCTCGCGGCTTCTTCCACCACGAGGCGGGCACGCATCGCTCCGCGCTGCGAATCGGCCAGCGGATTGGCGTCGATGTGCGCCGCGGTCTCGCGCAATACCGCAGCGGCGCCCGCCAAGGCAACCTCCACCGCACCGAGATGCGCAAGCCGATGCGAATCCGCCCGCTGCGTGGACGCTTCCTGCAGCATCCGGCCGATTTGCGCGGCGGCGCCGTACCAGCACGCCGCGATACCGGCGCCGCCGTGCCAGAAGCCCGGCCGGCGCACATAGTCGTGCGCGCCACCCACCAGCGTTGCACAAGCCTGGTTGAACGTCACGTCGGCGCTCGCCGTGGCCTGCATGCCGACGGCTTGCCATTTCGACGTATCGATCGTGATCGACGGCTGATCCATCGCCACGGCCGCAAGCACCGGTTCGCCATCCAGCCACGCGGTCACGAGCGCATGCGTGACGACAGCGGCGCCGGAGCACCACGCTTTCGTACCGGTAAGATGAAGGCCTTCGCCATCGCTTCGGAATCCTACTTTGACGGCCTGGACGCGCGCGTCGGGCGGCTCGGCGGCCCACACACCCCAGCGGCTTCCCGCCGGCGCCTCCGGGCCGTGCAATTCCGCGAGAATAGCGAGCGCGTCAGTGTGCCCTTCGAACAGTTTGACGAGGCCGAGATCGCACGCCGCCACCGCGGCGAGCGCGCGCCAGCGCGCGAGCGTCTCGCCGTGGCCCGGCAAGGGCACGACCGGCGCACGGTCATAGCCGCGTTCGACCAGCGCGCTCAACACGCCGCCCAAGGCGACGGAGTCGTTCGGATCGAAACGCGTGCCATGCAGATAATCTTCGAGCGATCCGGCAAGTTTCGCTTCCGTGCGCGCGCGACGCCCCGCGTTTTGCGGAGCCTCGGGGGTGATCAGGCCGGAGCCGTGCGGCGGCCGGGTAGTGACGCCGGCCCCACGTTCACGCGTATCGAGCATCGTGCCTCCTGAAGCTGTTCGATCGATTGCCGGCAGATCCTCAAAAGGGACCGCCGGCCATACGAGGCGGACAGCAAGCGGCGTGCCTCAGCCGGCGAAAGGCGGAGCACGCCAAGGTTTCTTCAGGAAAGCGGAAGCACGCGCAGACTGTTGTCGCGCTCTGGAATGAAGGAAGCGCGGGCTGATTCGAGCGCTAGCCAGTAGCGCGCCCGCTACGCCGCGCCTCGACCTCCGCGAGCAACGTATCGAACAACGCGAGTTCCACGGGCTTCACGAGATGCGCGTGGAAACCGGCCCCGCGGGTGCGCTCGCGATCCGACGCCTGGCCGAAACCGGTCATCGCGGCGTACATCGTATCGGCGAGCGCGGGCATCTTGCGCAGCACCGCGATGGTAGCGTAGCCGTCCATCTTCGGCATCGCGATGTCGATCACGGCGAGGTGCGGCGCGAAGCGCGGCGCGACCTGCAGCGCCTGCTCGCCCTCGTAGGCAATGCGCACTTCGTGGCCTTTGAGTTCGAGCAGCATCGCGAGACTGTCGGCGGAATCGCGATTGTCGTCGACCAGCAGAATGCGCAACGGCGCGACCTGACCGCTTGCCGCATTCGCCTCGTCGTTGGCTGCATCGGACGGCGCGGCGGCCAGCGGCAGACTCAGCGTGAACGTACTGCCGCTGCCCGGCCCCTCGCTGCTCGCGACAATGCTGCCGCCGTGCATCTCGACGAGTGACTTGCACAGCGTGAGGCCGATGCCCAACCCGCCTTCGCCCGAGCTCTGCGCATCTTTTTCCTGGGCGAACAGTTCGAAGATCTTGTCGAGCGAGCGCAGAGGAATACCGCAACCGCTATCGCGCACTTCGAGCACGGCCATGTGAAAATCGATGCGGGACGAAATTTCAATCACACTGCCCACCGGCGAAAATTTCGACGCGTTGTGCAAGAGGTTCTGCAGCACCTGGACGAGACGCGTCATATCGCCTCGAACGAAGATCGGCTCGACCGGCATAAGCAGCACGACGCGCTGCTCGTGCGCGTCCGTAAACGGCCGGGCTGCCTCGACGCCGCGCGCCACCACCTCGGCCAGATCGATGCGGCCGAGGCGCAACTCGACCTTGTTAGACATGATGCGGCCGACATCGAGCAGATCATCGACAAGCCGAGTGAGGTGCGTAACCTGGCGGTCGATCAGATCGCGCGAACGCGCGAGCGTGGGGCTGACACCGGTTTCGAGTTGCATCACCCCGATCGCATTGCGCACCGGCGCGAGCGGGTTGCGCAATTCATGCGCGAGGGTCGCGAGGAACTGACGCATGCGTTCGCCCGAACGCTCCAGTTCTTCGCGCTGACGCCGCTCGGTCAGATCGCGCGTGACCTTGGCGAAACCACACAGCCGGTTCGATTCGTCATGTATCGCCGTGATGTTGACGTTGGCCCAGAACGTCGTGCCGTCCTTGCGCACCCGCCAGCCTTCGTCCTCGACGTGGCCGAGTTGCCGGGCAAGCGCCAGTTCACGCGCGGGCTTGCCCGCCGCCGCTTCCTCCGGCACGTAGAACACCGAGAAATGCTGACCGACGATTTCATCGCGCGTATAGCCTTTGATGCGCGCGGCGCCGGCATTCCAGCTCACCACATAGCCTTGCGGATCGAGCATGAATATCGCGTAGTCCTTGACACAGTCGACCAGCAAACGGAAACGCTCTTCGCTTTGCCGAAGCGCTTCCGTGTACTCGCGTTGCGCGGTCAGGTCGCGCGTGATCTTGGCGAAGCCGGTAAGAATGCCGGCGTCGTTGCGGATCGCCGTGATCACGACGTTCGACCAGAAGGTCGTGCCGTCCTTGCGGACACGCCAGCCTTCGTCCTCGAAACGGCCGGTGAGCGACGCCTGTTGCAGTTCGTAGGCGGGCCAGCCGCGCGCCACGGCTTCCTCGGTGTAGAAGCGCGAAAAGTGCTCGCCGATAATATCCGTGTCTGTGTAACCCGCCAGTTTCAGTGCCCCGCCATTACAACTGACGATCCGCCCGGTCGCATCGAGCAGGAAGATTGCATAGTCTTCGATCGCCTGCACCAGAGACCAGTAATCGACATCGGCAGCCGGGTTCATGCGAGCCGGCGCCGCAGCCTTGGCAGGTTCGCCGTTTTCACCGGTAGAAGGGACATCGAGCTGTTTCATGATTTCAAAGGATGAGGGTTACGTGCAAAAGCATACACCGGCATCCGCTGGCCGCATCCGTTTATGGTGTGCCAACAAAGGACTGGCCGGCGGGCTTCGCGCCGCAATCCACGTGGAAAAACACCAGCTGGCGGGCCAGGCCTCCCGATTGCTACTGCCTGATCGCACCATCATCAAACGAACAGGAGTTGCAATTGAAAAGAGCATTTACCAGCCTCGCCCTTGCTGCAACATTGGCATTCACTTACACCGCAGCGCAAGCGGAAGGCTGCACCAAAGGCGCGGTAGTGGGCGGCGTAGCCGGCCACGTTGCGGGTGATCACGGCGTAGCGGGCGCGGCGGCGGGTTGCGCAATCGGCCACCACGAGGCCAAAAAGAAGGACAAGGAAGCCAGAGCGGCGGCCGGCGCCAGCGAATCCGCAGGAAAGTAAAAGGCGTGTAGAAAAGAGCCGGTAGTGACCTCTCCCGATCTCTGCCGGCCCGATCTCGATGCGCTAGTTTCGCGGCACATTTAACCGGCAGCGCTGACCTTTTCCGCCAGCTTCGCGTCGTAACTGGAGTGGACGTGCACGCGCTTCTTCTCCGGATACGCGTACGCGTATGCTTTGCGCAGTGCCAGCGACGCCTCATGAAAACCCGACAGAATCAGTTTCTGCTTGTTGGGATAATTAGCAATGTCGCCAACCGCGAAGATGCCGGGCCGCGAGCTCTCGTAGTTGGAGGTATCCACATCGACACGGCCGGCGTGAATCGACAGCCCCCATTGCGCGATCGGTCCGAGATCGGCAACCAGTCCATATAACGCGACGATGTGCTCGGCCGCGAGTTGCGTCTCGCCCTCGATATGCCGCAAGGTGATCGACTTCAATGCATCGTCCTCTACCTGGAGGCCCGCAATCGCGCCGACCATGAAGTCCATCTCGCCCGCTTCGACCGCGCGCCGCATCGACTCGACACTCGAATCCGCCGCACTGAAACCGCTGCGCCGATGCACCAGCGTCACCCGCCGCGCGACCTTGCGCAGCGCCAACGCCCAGTCGAGCGCGGAGTCCCCGCCGCCTGCCACCACCACGGTCTTGCCGGCGAAATCGGCAATACGCGGCACGCTGTAGTGCACGTGACGCGACTCCAGCGGCACCGCTTCGGCCAGCGCCAGCTTCTGCGGCACGAACGCGCCGTTGCCGGCCGCCAGCAGGATCGCGGCGACATCGAACACGAGACCGCGATCGGTACGGACTGTCCAGCGCCCGTCGTCGCCCTGCTCGACCGATTCAACCCGCTGACCGAGATGAATCGGCGGGTCGAACGGCTTGCATTGCGCAAGCAGGCGCTCGACCAGTTCACGCGCCGTGCAGGACACAATGGCGGGAATATCGTAGATTGGCTTGTCCGGATAGAGCTCGATGCATTGGCCGCCGATCTTGTCGAGCCCGTCGACGATCTGGCACGACAGGCCGATCACGCCTGCCTCGAAAGCGGCAAAAAGCCCAACGGGGCCCGCGCCCACGATCAGGACGTCGGTGCGGATCGGCGACGATGGCTGGTTGGCGGCGGAAGTCATGCGCGCTCTCTTCGGATAAAGTGGATGACCCACCATACAGAATCGCCCGTAGCCCGGCAACGATGCCATTACCATCGGTAAGGGTGCTCGGCGCGGCAAAATACGGATGACGTTGCGCGCGTGGCCGGCGTGAACGCCGCAGCTCAAACGCGGTTCAGAAAGCGGTCTCGCCGAACGCCCCTGCTCGAAGGCTGCTCGAAATGCAGCCTGGCCGATCCCCTCCGCCCGAAGGCCGCTTAATAAACGGCCTCGCGCCGCGCAGTATCACTCGCGACCTTGAAGGCCGCGGTCAATTCGCTCAATTGCCGCGCCTGATCCGCGAGCGAGTTGGCGGTCGCCGCGCTTTCCTCGACCAGCGCGGCGTTATGCTGCGTGACCTCGTCCATCTGCGTGACGGCGAGGCTCACCTGTTTGATCCCTTCGCTCTGCTCCTGCGAGGCCGTCGCAATCTCGCCGACAAGGCGCGCCACGCGCCCGACCGCGGCTTCGATTTCCTGCATCGTCTCGCCCGCCTCGTTGACGAGCCCGGCGCCGCTCTCGACGCGCGAGGTCGACTCCGCGATCAGCGAACCGATTTCCTTCGCGGCCGCCGCCGAACGCTGGGCGAGACTGCGCACCTCGCCCGCCACCACCGCGAAACCGCGCCCTTCTTCACCGGCGCGGGCGGCTTCCACGGCCGCGTTCAACGCGAGGATATTGGTCTGAAACGCAATGCCTTCGATCGCGGTGATGATGCCCGTCATCTTCGACGAGCCCGCGTGAATCACGCGCATCGTCTCGACCATGCTGCCGACCGAATCGCGCCCGCGCGCGGCCATCTCCGAGGCGCGCAACGCCAGTTCGCTCGCGTGCTGCGCGTTCCCGGCATTCAGTTGCACGGTCGACGTGAGCTGCTCCATCGCCGCCGCGGTTTCTTCGAGCGACGCGGCCTGTTCCTCGGTGCGTTGCGACAAATCGAGATTGCCCGCGGCGATCTGCTGGGTCGACGAGGCGATCGAATGCGAACCGGCCCGCACGGTGGTGACGGTCGCGCCGAGTTTGTCCTGCATCGACGCGACGCCGCGCAACAGCGTCGCCATTTCGTCGTTCGAACGAATCGGCACCTGGGTCGTCAGTTCGCCGGCGGCAATCGCATCGAATTGGCGTAGCGCGTCGTTCAGCGGCGCCATGATCGCGCGGCGCAACGTGCGCCAACTGATGAACGCTACCGTGAGCCCCACCAGAATGCTGCCGATGCTCGCGTACAGGAGCGTATGAAAGAGCGTGGCGGAGCGCTCGTTCGCGTCGCTCGCCTGCTGGTTCAGATAGTTCTCCAGATCACCCTGACTCGCGTTCATTGCCGTATACAGGCCGATCAGATGATTCGCGCGGCTTTCGTCCATCCAGCTCGCGTCGCCCGTACGGATCGCTTCGATCAGTTTGTCGATACCGTCGCGACGCACGGCGGTGCGCTTCGCGTCGAGATCCTCGGTGAGGCGCTGCAGTTCGGGCGTTTTCGGCAGGTCGCGAAAGGTGTTCCACCACTTGTCCGACTCGCCGAGCAGCATGCGGGCGCGCTCGAGTTGCGTGGTCAGTTGCGGCGAGTGCGGGTTGCTCATCGCCCAGTCGAGTCCGAAACGCGCCCGCGACATTGCCGTACCTGATTTGCCGAGCGCGACGACCGAGGCGAAATGAACCGAGTAAGCGTCGCGCTGCGCCTCGTTGCTTTCGTTCATACCGAGAATGCCGAGCACGCCGGTAGCGGTCAGCAATATGCCAAGAAACGCGATGGTGATCGCGATCCGCAAGTTGATGGTCAAGTTCCTGGTCAAGTTCCTGGTCATGGTGGTTTTTATCGCTCTGGCTGGTTTGGCGCTCTGGCTTTTGACGTACGGCCCCCGCGCACGTAAGCGGCTATATGTTCCATATATGGAAAGCTTAACCGTATTTGGAAAGTATAACGATCCACGACTTGGCGAAAAAATAATATTTGGCCAACGCGGTAAACGCGCAACACGCCGGTGACCACCCGTTTCGCCGGTGGTCAAGGCCCACGAAGTTGAATAAATTAAATTTATGTAACTATAAAAAAACAACATTATTTTTATAACGACCGTCTTCGTATAGTCGAGCCCAGTTCAAATGCGCCTCACGCCAGGCGCCCTCTTTTCCCGCTACTGGACCACGATGAAACTACTCAAGTTCGCCCCTCTCGCGATCGCCGGCGCGCTCTCCAGCGCCGCGCATGCGCAAAGCAGCGTGACGCTGTATGGCCTGATTTCGGCGGGCGTCGGCTACGCGACGAACCAGGGCGGCAAGAACGCGTGGCAGGCGCTCTCCGGCACCAATCAGAATCCGCGCTGGGGTTTGAAGGGCGTCGAAGATCTGGGCGGCGGTACGGCTGCGATATTCCAGCTGGAGAACGGCTTTAACGTGATGACCGGCACCGCGTCGCAAAACGGCCGCCTGTTCGGCCGCCAGGCGTTCGTCGGGCTCGCCAGCAAGAAGTACGGCACGCTGACCTTCGGCCGTCAGTACGACACGGTGCACGACTATGTCGGCCCCGTGATCATCGCGAGCAATGGCGTGAATATCGGCGACAACGACAACGGCTATAACGACATCCGCGTGCAGAACGCGGTCAAGTACGTCACACCCGACTATCACGGCCTGAAGGCCACCGCCGAATATGGTTTCAGCAACGCGACCGGTTTCGCCAACAACAATGCGTACAGCTTCGGCGCGGGTTACGAGCACGGCCCGCTGAAGTGGAGCGTGGTGTACGCGCAGTACAACAATCCGTACAGCGCGACCAACCAGGACGGCGCGATTTCGAACGACTACGCCTCGTCGCTGCTGATCTTCTCGAAGAGCGCACTGCATCCCGCCGCGTACGCGAGCAAACAGCGCATCTTCGGCACGGGTGGTTTCTATACGATCGGCGCGGCGCAATTCGCGGCGCTCTTCACGGATGTCCGCTACGATTATCTCGACAACTCGCATCTGCATTTGCAGAACTACAACCTGAACCTGAACTACCACGTTACGCCCGCCTTCATTCTCGGCGCCGCGTATGCCTTCACCGACGGCAAATACGACGTGATCAACACGAGGCCCAAATGGCATCAGGTGAATCTGCAGGCCGACTACTTCCTGTCGAAGCGCACGGACGTCGCGCTCACGGTGATCGCGCAGCAGGCGGCTGGCGACGCGCAACACGCGCAGATTTTTGCCTACGCCCAATCCACCAGCATCCGTCAGATGATCGCGACGGTCGGCATGCGCCACGCGTTCTGACGATGATGAACGCCTCCGACACGAAACAGGACCGCCGCGCCTTTCTTCGCAAGGCGATGGGCCTCGCGGCCGGCGCTTCAGCCTGGCCGATGCTGGCGGGCGCGGCGGGTTCCGCGAGCGCATCCGCTGCGGCCGGTACGGCGAACGGCGCGTCGTCCAGCGCCGGATTGCAGGCCGGCACGCGACGCAGCGTGATTATCGATTGCGATCCGGGCCAGGACGACGCGATTGCGATTCTGTTCGCGCTCGGCGCGAGCGAGCGTTTCGACGTGCGCGCGATCACGACAGTGGCGGGCAACGTGCCGCTCGATCTCACCGAACGCAATGCGCGTATCGTGCGCGACTGGGCCGAGCGCACGCATTCGCTGCCGATTTACGCGGGCTGCCCGCGGCCGCTCACGCGCGAACTGATCACCGCCGCCAACGTGCATGGCAAAACCGGACTCGAAGGCGTGCCGCTGCATGAGCCGCTTGCACCGCTCGCGCCGCAACATGCGGTCGCCTTTCTGATCGACACGCTGCGCGCAGCACCGCCGCACAGCGTGACACTCTGCGCGCTCGGACCGCTGACCAATCTCGCCACCGCGCTCACGGAGGCGCCGGAGATTCGCAACGGCATCCGCGAAATCGTGCTGATGGGTGGCGCTTTTTTCGAGCGCGGCAACATTACGCCTGCCGCCGAGTTCAACATCTACGTCGATCCGCAGGCCGCGCAAATCGTGTTCGCGAGCGGCGTGCCGATCGTGGTGCTGCCGCGCGACGTGGCAGTGAAAGCGCCGATCACGCCGGCGCGCATCGCGCCGATCCGCGCGCTCGGCAATCGCTGCGGCACCATGGCCGCCGACATCATGGCCGCCGAAGTGGCCTATCAGAAAGGCCGACGCGGTATCGAATCCGCGCCGATGTACGACCCTTGCGCGACCGGTTACCTGATCGAGCCGTCCCTGTTCAAGGGACGCGAAGTCAACGTAATGATCGAAACGGTGGGCGAATGGACGCTCGGCGAAACCGTCGTGGACTGGAGCGGCCACAGCGGCCGCAAGCCGAACGCGACGTGGATCACCGAGGTCGACGCGGACGGCTTCTATGCGGCGCTGCGGGCGCGGCTCGCCACGCTGCCGTGAGTTTCGGGTTTAGCGTGCGTTTAAGCGTGTGCGTCGGGACAGTCGTGATGCGAACCGGGCGCGCTGCGTCAGATATGCGCGGCGATCCACTCGCGGCAGGCTCGCACATGCGGGCCGCGATCGTCGCCGGCGAGCGAGATCAGCGCGATCGAACGGCTCACGCGCGGCTTGTCGAGCCGCAACGCGACCAGTTCCGCGTCGTGCAGATGCATCGTGTAGAGGCTCGGCAGCACGGCGATCGCGAGGCGGTTGCGCACCAGTTCGTACAACGGTTCGGTGTACTCGAGGCGGTACGCGACGTTCAGTTGCAAACCTTCCGCGCCACCGGTGCGCTGCAACGCCTCGCTCACGCTGCCGCGCACGAATGCGGCGAGATCGCGGCCGACCAGCTTCGACCACGCGAGGCTCTTCTTCTGCGCGAGCGGGTCGTCGCGCCGCACCACCACGACGATCTGATCCTCGAACAGATCCTGGTAGCGCAGTGCGGCGGCGTCGTCGTCCGGGCTGGACGCATCGGGCTCGTGCACGCCGATGCCGAAATCGGCCGCGCCCTGGCGCACGGCGTCGAGCAACGCGGTGTTCGGCATATCGTTCAACGTGAAGCGCAGCGACGGTTGCTGCGCGCGCAACGCGCAGAGCGCGGGCAGCAAGCGCGCCGCGGCCGAGGGAATCAGTCCGATACGCACCGTCTGCACGCGTTCGGCGAAGGTGCTGGCCATGTCGTCGAAAGTGCCGCGCGCCTGGTTGAGCAGGCGTTCCGCGAGCGGCAGGACGCTCGCGCCGGCATGGGTCAATGTCAGCCGATGCGCGGAACGCGCGAACAAGGGCCCGCCGAGCAGGAATTCGATCTGCCGGATCGCCGCGGTCAGCGCGGGTTGCGTCAACGCGAGCGACTGCGCGGCCTGCGTGAAGCTGCGGGCATGCGCTAGCGTGACGAAGTACTGGATTTGCCGCAGCGTGAGCGCGGGCAGCAGGGAAGAACGGTCGGTCATGGAAAGCAATGCATCGACGCAATGCGCAGCAGTATAAATGGCATGGTTACAGGATGAATCAATTGATCAATAACGAATCTTCAAGCGCCGATGCAACGAGCGGCATGTCGCTTGCAAACGGCGGCTGGCTCGAACGGCGTTTCGCGCTCGGCGCGCGCAAGACCGGCGTGCGGGTCGAGACGATCGCGGGCATCACCTCGTTTCTCGCGGCCGCGTACTTGCTGGTGGTGATTCCGTCACTGCTCGCCGCGGGCGGCATGGATCGCGGCGCGGCGACCACCGCGACGATCCTCGTATTCGTGCTGAGCACGGTGCTGATGGCGCTGTACGCGAACTTGCCGTTTCTGGTCGGACCGGGTATCGGCGGCTCGGTGATTCTCGGCATTACGCTTGCGGGCGAACATGTCGCGTGGCAAACGGGGCTCGGCATCGCGTTCGTCTCCGGCGTGCTGTTTCTGATCCTGACGCTGGTGGGTGCGCGCAGTCTGGTGGTGCGGCTGATTCCGGCGCAGATCAAGCTCGGGCTCGGCGCATCGATTGGTTTGTTCATCGCGGTGCTCGGCTTTCGCAATGCGGGCATGGTGATCGCCAACGCGAAGACCAATGCGCTCGCGCTCGGCGACTTTTCGCGGCCAGGCACACTCGTCGCGCTGGTCGGACTCGGCGCGGCAGTCGTTCTGCAAGGACGCCGCGTGCCCGGCGCCATTCTGTGGGCGATCCTGATCGCGGCCGCCACGGGCGTGCCGCTCGGCGTCACGCATATGCCAGCGTCGTTTCTGTCGTGGCCACACAGTATCGCGCCGATCGCGTTCAAACTCGATATCGCCGGCGCGCTGAGCGTCGCGTCCATTCCGTATCTGTTCGTATTCTTCGCAGCCGAATTCTTTTCCACGCTCGGCACCACGCTCGCCGTCGGTGCCAAAGCGGATCTGCTCGACGAAAACGCCAATCTGCCCAATATCAACCGGCCGTTTCTGGTCGATTCGATTGCCGCGACGCTCGGCCCCGTATTCGGCATTCCGGCGCTCACCGCGTTGGTGGAATCGGCGGCGGGTGTGGAAGCGGGTGGCCGCTCCGGCCTGTCGTCGCTCGCCGCGGCCGCCATGTTCGCGCTGATGCTGCTGTTCGTGCCGGTCGCGCTGGCGATTCCGAAAGAAGCGACCGCGCCCGCGTTGATCCTGATCGGCCTGTCGATGTTCAGCACGATCCGCCACACGCATTTCGACGACTTCACCGACTCGCTGCCGGTGCTCTCCATGGTGCTGCTCACGCTGATGTCGAACAGCTTCGGCACCGGCATTGCAGGCGGCCTGCTCTGCTACGTCCTCGTCAAACTGCTCGCGGGACGTTTCCGCGAAGTGCCGTGGGGCCTGTATGTGCTGGCCGTGCCGCTCGGCTACTACTTCTATACCGTGGTCAAGCCGCACTGAGCCCCGCGCCTTCGCGCCACGAGTTCACCTTGCATTCGCACTACACTGAGTTTTGCGCACTACCGAATACCATACCGACATGAAAGAGACAATGGGTAACGTGCCCGCATCGCGTCTGAACATCGGGCTGACCGACGCGCATCGCGCCTTCTTCAAGGCACTGCCGAAAGCCGAATTGCACTGCCACCTGCTGGGCGCGGTGCGTCATGAGACGTTTATCGCGCTGGCCGAAAAAAGCCATGCGCCGCTCAGTCGCGAGGAAATCGATTCTTTCTACAAGCGTGGCGAAAAACCGGTCGGCGTGCTGCGCGTGCTGCGCGCGCTCGACGAACATCTGCTCACGCAAGCGGACGATCTGCACCGTATCGCCTACGAATATCTCGCCGATGCCGCCGCGCATCAGGTTCGTCACAGCGAATTCTTCTGGAATCCTACCGGCACGGTGCGCGTCTCGCACATTGCCTATGCCGATGCGCAAGCGGCAATCGTCACCGCCATTCGCGACGCCGCGCGCGACTTCGGCATCAGCGCGCGGCTGATCCCGAGCATCGATCGCGAAGCCGATCCCGACGAAGCCGTCGCGCTGGTCGACTGGATGTGCGCCAACCGCGCCGACGAAGTGGCGGGCCTCGGCATCGACTATCGCGAGAACGACCGGCCGCCGGAACTGTTCTGGAAGGCATATCGCCACGCGCGCAACGCTGGCTTCAAAACCACCGCGCACGCGGGCGAATTCGGCATGCCGTGGCGCAATGTCGAAACCGCGGTCGATCTTCTGCAGTGCGACCGCATCGATCACGGCTATACGATCGTGGACAATCCGCAACTGGCCGAGCAATACGCCGCGCGGGGCATCGTCTTCACTGTGGTGCCGACCAACTCGTACTACCTGCGTACGCTGGCCCCGGACGTGTGGGCTGAACAACATCCGCTGCGGCGCATGCCGCAACTCGGCCTGAAGATCCATCCGAATACCGACGACCCCACGCTGCACAAAGTGAACCCGAGCGAAGCATGGCAGTTGATGTACAGCCACTTCGGGTTCAGCGTCGCGGAACTGCGGCAATTCATGCTGAACGGGATTGACGGCGCGTGGGTCGACGAGGCCACGCGCAACACGTGGCGCGCGGAGTGGGCGACGGAGTTCGACAAGCTCGCTGCCACGCTGCCCGCCTGATCCGAACACGCGAAGCGGCGCGTTGTATCGCGCACACGCCGCCTGCGCGCCCTCATTCTCCGATCCATGATCCGCGCAGATCGCTGTCGTGCAGCAGCTGCAGCAACGTGCCCGCCGGCCGGCTGAGCCGTTTCGCCGCGAGAGCGATGAATTCCACCGACGGCAGCACCGGCAGACTCGCCGTGTTCAGCGGCGGCGCAAGCCCCCGCGCGGCCAGATACTGCGGACGAACCGTGATGCCGAGCCCGCCGCGCGCGGCCGCGATACAACCCGCGTGACTGCTGCTCGTACACACCAGTTGCCAGCTGAAGCCGGCCTCGGCGAGCGCGTCGAGCACGACGGCCCGCGTCACGCTCGGCTCCGCGACCAGAATCAGCGGCAACGGCTGGCTCAGGTCGACCAGCGTGCCGGCGCGCGCCAGCCACTCCAGCCGACCGGTGAAGAGCGGCACGCCGCGCCGGTCGCCGAGCCGCCTTTTGCCGACCAGCAGATCGATCGCCCCCGCATCGAGCAGTTCGTACAGCTTGCCGGTCATGCCGATAGTGATTTCCAGTTCGACATCCGGATGCGCGTTGCGAAAGGCCGCCAGCACCGTCGGCAGCGGGCCGAGCGCGACATCGTCCGAGGAACCGAGCCGCACGCGGCCTTTCAGACGCGGCGCGCGAAACTGCGACTCCGCCCGCGCCAGCGCCTGCAGAATCACGCTGGCGTGCGCGAGCATGGCTTCGCCGTCGGGCGTCATGGCAAGCGAATGGGTGTCGCGCACGAACAGGCGCCGGCCGACGCTCTCTTCGAGCCTTCGGATGTGTTCGCTGACGCTCGATTGCGTGAGGTCGAGCCGCCGTCCCGCCTCGGTAAAGCTGTGGCACGCGGCGACGGTCGAAAAGGTCTTGAGCCAGATCGGATTGAGCATGAGCCATTGTCGCCTCGCTTATCGGCAAAGTCGATAACAGTCAGCGCCTCTAGTGGGTTTCCGATTGACGAGGATGTCAATATCATGACGGAATCGCCCCACCGAATGCTCCGGTCCCAGCGGCCGCCCGCTCATGCCGCCGCCCCGCCGCCCGTTAAAGATGACCAAGGATTCTTCCCAGACCGCACTGCTGTGGATCGTCGCCGCCGGCTTTTTCATGCAGTCGCTCGACACGACGATCGTCAATACGGCGTTGCCGTCGATTGCAAACAGCTTGCACGTCGCGCCACTCGCCATGCAGCCGATCGTGGTCGCGTACACCTTGACCATGGCGATGCTCACGCCGGCCTCCGGCTGGCTCGCCGACCGCTTCGGCACGCGGCGCGTCTATTTCGTGGCAATCCTCCTGTTCGTGATCGGCTCGATCTGCTGCGCGAGCGCGCATACACTCGGCCAGCTGGTGCTGGCGCGCGTGCTGCAAGGTGTGGGCGGCTCGATGCTGCTGCCGATCGGACGGCTCGCGGTCTTACGCAGCGTGACGGGCGAGCAGTACGTGGCGGCACTCGCGTTCATTTCGGTCGCGGGACAACTGGGGCCGATCGCCGGGCCGACGCTCGGCGGCTGGTTCGTGCAGGCGATCACGTGGCACTGGATTTTCCTGATCAATGTGCCGATCGGCGCCGTGGGCCTGTATGCGGTGCAACGCTTCCTGCCGGCGCATGGCGAAACCCAGGCGCCGCCGTTCGACTTCATCGGCTGCGCGCTGCTGTCGCTGTGCATGATCGCGTTTTCGCTCGCTGTCGACGCGCCCATGCCGACGCATCGGCTGGCCTGGTCGGCGGCGCTCTTCGTGCTCGCCGCCGTGAGCGCGCTAGCCTACATTCCGTACGCGAAACGCCGCGCCAATCCGCTCTTCAAGCTTTCGCTCTTTCGCGAGCCGAATTTCAGCGTCGGTCTGATCGGCAACCTGGTGTGCCGCATCGGTTCGAGTGCCGTACCGTTCCTCGTGCCCTTGCTGCTGCAATTGCAACTGGGCTATTCGCCGCTGCATTCGGGGCTGATGATGCTGCCCGCGGCGCTGGCCGGCACCGTCGCCAAACGCTGGATCGCGCCGCTCGTGCGCCGTTATGGCTATGACACGTTCCTGCTCGTCAATACCGTGATCGTCGGCTTGTCGATCGTGGCCTTTGCACTGATCACGCGCGACACGCCGCTCGTGGTCGGGATCGCGATTCTGGCGGTGTTCGGGGCATCCAACTCCATGCAATTCGCGGCGATGAACAGCGTCACGCTCAAAGACCTCTCGCATGCCGACGCCGGCAGTGGCAACAGCCTCTTTTCCATGGTGCAGATGCTCGCGATCGGGCTGGGCGTCTCAATCGGCGGCGGCCTCGTGAACCTCTTCTCCGCGCAGGTGGGATCGGCGGCGCTCGGGTTTCAGCTCGCCTTCGTGTGTGTCGGCGTGATCACGCTCGTATCGGCCTGGGCGTTTCGTCACCTCGACGAAACGCCTGCCTCGCGCACCGTGCGCGCGCAAGCGACCCAAGGCGCGGGCCGCTAACGAGACCATCGGCGGCGCGCGCAATAAAAATACGCGCGATGCCGAGTTGTCCGCTATTCCATCCAAGTATGCCCAATGCATGACGAGAGCCGCATGTTCCTGTTGCATCGGGCGAGCTCATGCAGATTGACGCCCGCAGCGTGATTGACGCGGTAGCGTGGCTGTCATTCCACTCATGACATGACATCATTCGTCCGCCTTACCAGGCGGCGTTTCCCCGTTTTGGCGCGTGAATTCAAACGGACTTTCGCGTTAGCATGTCACGCATTAATGCATAACAAAGGACTCTCACATGCCATTTGACGAGCGCATGCTGAACGGCATGGGCGTCTTGACGGCGATCGTCGATTGCGGCAGTTTTGCGGCCGCTGGCGAAGCGCTCGACATGTCGCAATCCGGGGTCAGCCGTTCGGTCGCACGGCTCGAAGCGCGGCTCGGCATCCGGCTTTTCGATCGCACCACGCGCTCGGTCGCGTTGACCGACGAAGGCCGGCGCTTCTACGAACAGATCGTGCCGCTTCTGGGCGGACTCGAAGAAGCCGCGGCATCCGCCGCGCAGGGCGCGACCGCTGTTCGCGGACGTTTGCGCGTGAACATGGATCCGTTCTTTTCGCGGCTCGTGCTTGGGCCAAGGCTGGGCGGGTTTGTCGACCGGCACCCCGACCTGCAGCTCGAACTGATCACCCGCGACCAGTTGGGCGATATGGTCGCCGACGGTTTCGATCTCGCGATCCGTTTCGGCGATCCGCCAGTATCGACGCTGATTGCCCGCAAGCTGCTGGACACACGGATTCTCACCGTGGCCGCGCCGTCGTATCTGAAGAAGCATGGGCATCCGGTGAATCCGGCCGAACTCGAAAGCGGCAAGCATGTGTGCATCAAATTCCGCGATCCGCTGACGGGCTACCCGTTCAGCTGGGAATTTCATCGCGGCCGCAAAAAGACCGTGATTACGCCGCAAGGCCGTTTGACCGTCAACGACGTGGGCACCTTGCATAGTGCCTGCGCAGCCGGCCAGGGCGTCGCGCAGATTCTCGCGCTCGGCGCCGAATCGCTTATGGCGAGCGGCAAACTGGTCGAGCTCTTTCCGGATTGGGGCGACGAGCTTTATCCACTGTACGCGCTCTATCCTTCGCGGCATCATCCGCCCGCGAAGGTCCGTGCGTTTTTCGAATTTGTCGTTTCGCTCACGGGCGGCGCGCCGCGCGAACCGGCAGCCTGAGTCCCGCTTCGGCGACGATTGCGCGGCACGCCGCGCCGCGTCAGGAAATCGTGTAGCGGTTTTGCGGGCCGCCGAGATATAGCCCGCGAGCGAGCGTCAGGATTTGCTCGCGATGCCGGTCGAACGCCGCAAGCACGGCCGGTTCGTCGGCGCCCACACTGGGGCTCAGATTCGAAATCACCGAACGGGTGACGACGAAAGCGATTTCGCGCGCATTGTCATAGCCCCAAAAATTGACGCAGTGGTGCGAGGCGTCATAGCTGCGGCTTGGGTTCGGGAAGTTGAGGGACATTTCGTACTCCCGCGAGAAAGGGTTCTCGTCCACGGTGCGCTGAATGACGGGCATGGTCAAGCGCTTGTTTGTAAGTGTGGAGGTCAGCGTGTTCTAGAGTTGGCCTTGCGCTGCAAGGCTTGCGCTTTTTCGTTCGACGGCAGTCACCGGAGATGCGCGTCGCGCTCGCGTGGTCATCCTCCGGTAACACACGGCGCCCTGTCCGAGGTGTTTTCATCGTTATGGCAATCCGCCTCAATGGGTTGCAACGCAGCGTCCCTTAAACATAACGAAATGCCCTATGACAAACTCCGTCTCCGATTTTCGCATTCCGTCCGGGAACGCACCCGGCAGGCTGCCGAGCCAGCACAACGCTGTCGCCCCGAAGCCCGCAGTCGTGGCGTCGAAAGACACGACCACGCCGGCCGAATTCGCCCAAACCATGCTGAACAAGTATGACGGTGGCAACCAATCGATCAACTACGCAAACGACACGAAAGTCACGCAAGCTCAGGAATCGACGACGAACCTGCTGATGACCGGCTACCCGCGAGGCTTCGCTAACGCGCGGGTGCGTCTGGAGGGTCTCGCAGCCGCTACGGCGCAGATGGACGAGGAAACCCGTGAGGGCTTCGCCGCGCGGGCGAAAGCCGCGATCTGCGAACCGGACGCCCAACGTGACGCCGATATCCAGCAACTTAAAGCAGACGTGATTGCCCAATTGAAGCGAACGCGCGCCGATCCGCTCAAACGCATGAATGCCGTGTTCAATATGCCGGCTGGCTCCGGGCTGCTCGGCGAAGCCGGCACTCAACGCTTGCAGCAGCTGCGCGACCAGTACAGCGCATTTAGCGCACCGGCCGCGACAGCGCAGCAACGCGAGGCCAATTTCGCGCAGGCCGTCAAGATCAAGACTGACCTGCAGCGCGATATCCTCAATAAGGCTGGCGACGTCTACGCGGCGACTCAGAAATCATGGAACGAATCGGCCGCCCGCGTGAACGACATTCTCGACGCGGCGCAGCAGTACAAGGCTGACAAAATCCAACTGCCGAAAACCTCGGACGATCCCGACTGGGATGACAATACGCGCAAGCCCGCCTATGCGAAGACCTTCCCGTACCAGTCGGTAATGGAGAAGCTGCTTTCCGACGACGGCTATTCGAGCCAGGAGCGCGCCACATCATCGGTGCGTCACCGCCCGCCTGAGCAGGTCGCGCAAGATCTGCTGACCTTCCAGCAGGGCATGACGGATCCAACGTCTTCGATATATCGTCGCATGCAGGCCTTGCAGGACCAGGCGCTGACGACCATGGACAAGCCCGGAGAGGGCCTGAGCCACGTTGACAGGCCGCAGACCTACGAGGACGCCGCGAAAAATCCACCTGCACCCGACAAGGACTACGTCAACAATCTCGCGAAGAACTACGGCGGCACGCTCAAGGACCTCGACGAAAAAACCCGCGAAATGCTGCGCGAGGATGTTCCCGGCCTTGCCGACAAGATTCTCTACGGCGTTGGCCGCGTGTTCGCCGACCTGTCGCCGATCCCGGGCGCGGACTGGCTGGCGACCAGGTTGCTCGATGCCGAATTTCCCGATCATGGCGGATTGAGCCGTGGACAGGTGGGCCTGATCGACGCCGGAACGGCAATCGGCGGCCTTTTGCTCGGCGGTCTGGGACCCGAAGGGGAACACCTCGCCGGCGTCGGCGAGCACCTTGCGTCAACTGGCGGCGCGCTCCACCCCGAGCCGTCTGCGTCACTGCCCGCCGGTGCGGTGGACATGTTCGAGCGCAATTTCGCGGGCAGCGGCAGCGAGGCCAAAGCCCCGAGCCCCACCGGATCCGACCATCAACACACGCCGGATGCGCCCGCGCTGCCATCACGCTACGCGGCACAACCTTCAGGCACGTTGCAGCCGGACCCGGCGCACGCCGGAGTCCTGATCGATTCGAAGGGGCAGAGGTACATTCAGGATAACGGCCAGAGCTATCCGGTGCGCTACGACACGGCCAACCAGACGTGGCGCGTCGTGCAACCAGACAAACCGGCCGAGCCGGGCGTGCCGATCGAGCGTCAGCCGGACGGCAGCTGGAAGCCGCATGACGCTGTCGGCCTGCGAGGCGGCGGAAACGAGTCCAGAGACCGACACACTGCCGTGGGCGACGAGCAGAAGGCCTACCAGATCCAGCAGGCACATCAGACATTGGCTCACTTGCAAACGCAACTGCAAACTGTCACGCAGGATGTGCTGTCGACCGCGCGAAGGCTCGAGGAGATACGCGGGCTTCAAACAACCACGGAACAACGGAAGGCGGACCTGCTGCAGCGGAAAAATCAGACAGAACAGGAGAGCGCCAACCTGATCGCCCAGCTTCAACAACTCGAAAGCACAGGTCAGCCTCGCGACCCGCAAGTGGACATGCGCATTCGCGAGCTCCGTGATCGAAGGCAAACCATTCGCGCGGAGCTCACCCGCTTCAACGATGATATGGCGAAACTGAGAGGGGAGTTGAACACTCTACTGCCCCAAATCCACCAACTCAACGACCGGCGGCGCCAATACCAGCAAATGGAAAGACAACTTCAGACGCAGATCGGGGTAGCGCAGTTTGAACTGAGCCAGTTGCTGCACTAGTCAGCGGCAGCCGATGCGGCAGCACTGGCCGTATCGGCTGCCCCGCCGACAGGCTCGCGTTTCACCGCGCTGTCGGCGGTGTTGCCTCACACCACCTCCTCCAGCAACTCCCGCACAGCCGCCCTCGCCTCGCGCGCCAGTTCCTTGAGATCGACACCGTCGATCCGGTCATCGGCCACCACGCGCTTTCCAGCAGAAAACAGCGCCGCGAGCGATGGCCTGCCGCCCGACGCCACCGGCCCGATCGCCGGATCGTGCAAGCCGAAATAGCGCGGGTCGTCGAGCCGATATACCGCGAGATCCGCGGCGAAACCCACCGCAATCCTGCCGACTTCGTCGAGGCCCATGATCCGCGCGCCACCCGCCGTGCCCCAGTGAATCACATCGGCCACGCTCGCGGCGTTCGCGCCGCCTTCGAAATTCCCGCCGCGAAACGTGGGTTGCGCGAGCATGCCGCGCCGCGCGCGTTGCGCGAGCCATGTCATGTGCACTTCGGAGATCATGTCGGCCGCTTCGTTCGACGCCGCTCCGTCGACGCCGATCGACACCGGCACCCCCGCATCGGCCATTTCGCGCACCGGACAAATGCCGCTGCCGAGGCGCCCGTTGCTCTGCGGACAATGGGCGACGCCCGTGCCGGTTTGCGCCAGCAGCGCGATCTCGTCGGCATCGACCTTGACGAGATGCGCGTACCAGACGTCGCTGCCTAGCCAGTCGTGCTCGCCGCAAAATGCAACCGGCGATTGCCGGTACATCGCATGCGCGCTGTCCTGGTAGCCCACCGTCTCCGAGAGATGGCTATGCAGACGCAGACCGAGGCGGCGCGCCACCGCCGCCGTCGCGCGCATTTCGGCAGGCGAGATCGAATACAGCACGGTGGTCGGCGCCATCACGACACGCTGCATCGCGCGCGGCGACGCGTCGTGGAAACGGGTGGCGAGCCGTTCGATATCGGCGATGTAGGCGTCGAGTGTTTCAGGGCGCAACGCGGTCGGCAGTTCGGCCTCGAGCTGGCGCGTTTGCGTCGCGCCGCCGCGCAGCAACACGAAACGCAAGCCGAGCTTCCCGGCCTCTTCGAAGAGAATCGCCGAACTGTCGAAGGGCATGTTCGGGTAGTACACGTAGTTGTGGTCGGCCACCGTCGCGCAGCCCGAGCGCGCCAGTTCGATCAGGCCGATGCGCGCCGCGAGCCGGAAGCGCCGCTCGTCGAAGAGCGCCCGGAAGCGATACGGCGTCGCGGCGAGCCACGGCGTGAGCGTGGCGTCCAGTCCCGCCGTGTCGCCCTTGAGCAGCGACTGGAACAGATGATGATGCGTGTTGACCCATGCCGGATAGACGACGCAATCGGTGGCGTCGACGATCGTCTCGCCCGGCTGCGGGGTGAGCGCGCCGATCGCGTCGATCGTGTCGCCGACAATGCGAATGTCAGGACCGCTCACGCGCGCGGGATCGTCGGCCGAGCCGCGGCCGCCGGTCATGATCGCCGCCGCGTTGCGGATCAGCGTGCCAGGTGTCGTGTGCTGTGTTGTGTCGTGTGTCGTCATGAGTTCGAGCGAGAGTGTGAAGCTGAGTTCGAGACCGCGTCATTCAAAGCTGGCTGTCGTGCCAGCCGCGCAAACCCGCGCGTGACACCCACGCCGTGATGGCGAACAGCACCACACCCGTCACGGTGATCAGCAGCAGCGCCGCGAACAGACGCGGAATATTCAGCTGAAAACCCGCCTGCAAGATCTGATAGGCGAGCCCCGCGCCGCTGCCGCCCGTACCGGCGACGAACTCCGCCACCACCGCGCCAATCAGCGACAACCCGCTCGAAATGCGCAGGCCGCCGAAGAAATACGGCAACGCGCTCGGAATCCGCAAACGCACCAACGTCTGCCAGCGGGTCGCCCGATTGATCCTGAAGAGGTTGATCAAGCCGGGGTTCACGCTGCGCAAGCCAAGCACCGTGTTCGAGATGATCGGGAACAACGCCACCAGCGTCGCGCACAAGACCAGCGCGACGTTCATGTCCTTGACCCAGATGATGATCAACGGCGCGATCGCCACGACCGGTGTGACCTGCAACAGGATCGCGTAGGGAAAGAGGCTCGCCTCGATCAGTGGACTCTGCACGAACAGCAACGCGATGACGACGCCCAGCACCGTGGCCAGCGCGAACGCCAACAGCGTGATCTTCAAGGTCGCGAGCAGGCTGCCGAACAGCAGCGGCGCGTCCTGCACCAACTCGCTCACGATCGCCGACGGCGACGGCACCAGATACGCCGGCACCTTCATCACCACGCACCAGGCTTGCCAGCACGCCAGCACCACGACGCCGACCACCCACGGCGCGATGGCCTTCGTCACGCCGGGGCGTTGCAACCATGGCTGCCGCTGGGAACTGGTAGCCGGCCTCGCGGCGGATTTCGCACGCTGCCCTGCGCCCTGCGCTGCAGCCGCAGCTGCCGCAGTCGGCGACGCGGCAGCCGCCCTGCGTCCCGACTTGCCCGAATGACCCGCAAGCACTTCGCCCGTCATGATTGCACTCCTGTTTCTTCGTTCGCCAACGACGCGCGATGCGCATCGGTAATCAACTCCGAGAGCGTCTTGCAATGCTGCATGAACGGCTCGCTGACGCGATAGGCGTCGTCGCGTTCGAGCGGACCTTCGATCGGCACTTCGGCGATGATGCGGCCCGGCCGCGCCTGCATCACAACCACGCGGCTCGACAGATACACCGCCTCGTAAATGCTGTGCGTGACGAACACCACCGTCATGCCACGCCGCTGCCACAACGCGCGCAAATCGCTGTCGAGGCGGTTGCGGGTGAATTCGTCGAGCGCGCCGAACGGCTCGTCGAGCAGCAGCAGATCCGGCTCGGTCACGAGCGCGCGCGCCAGCGACGCGCGCATCTGCATGCCGCCCGACAATTCACGCGGCAGCACGTGGCCGAATTTCGCGAGCCCCACGCCGTCGAGCGCAGCGGCCACGCGCGCGTCGGCTTCGCGGCGCGGCACACGCGCGAGATCGAGCGGCAAGCGCACGTTGTCGGCGACCGTGGCCCACGGCATCAGCGTCGCCTCCTGAAACACCATCGACATGCGCCGCCCCGGCGAGCCGACCGTCTCGAACGCTTGCCCCCACCAGCGCAGATGGCCGTGCGTGGGCGTTTCGATGCCGGCAAACATTTTCAGCAGCGTGCTTTTGCCGCAACCCGACGGGCCGAGCAGCGAAACGAACTCGCCGGGTTCGATGGCGAGGCGCACGTCCTCCAGTGCGATCGTGCCGTTCGCATAGCGCTTGTCGACGCGCTGCACCGAGAGCGACGGCGCGGCCACGTCAGCGATAAAGGCTTGAGTCGCCGCCATGATCATTCCTCCACGTGAATGGGCAATACTTCGCGAAATACTTCGGACTCGCCATGATCGTTCAGCAGCTTGAGCAGCATGCGGCGCATCAGCAAGCCGGGCTGATCCGATTCCATATGGCACTCCTGCTGACGCCGCACGTCGATGCATGCGTCGTAGTCGGTGGCTTCGAGAATGTCGCGGTCTTCGTCGGTGATCGGGCGATCCCAGTCGATCAGTTCCTGCGTCGAACACGCGTCTTCGGTGTCGTTGCGATAGAGCCATTGCGACAGCATCAGCGTGCGGTCGTCGATCGGCGTCGCGCAGTTGTAGATGATGTGATGGATACCGCTCGCCGGATACACGCAGCCAAAGCGCCGCGCGAACGGCATGAACCAGCGGTTGATCAGATGCCGCTCGGTGACTTCCTCGGTCGTGCCGGTGATGCGGTAGCTCGCCGGCGGATTGCGCACGGGCACATGCGTCTCGGCTTCGAAGCCCCAATCGTGCGGACGGAATTCGTACTTCGACGGTTTCGGATTGTCGAACAGGCCGAAGTTGCCTTTATGCACAAAGCTGAAATGCGAGTTGTCGAACGAGTTTTCCATCATGCGCAGCGGACTCGTTTCCCAACGCTCGTAAAACTGCAGGATGCGGCGATAGCCGGGCGCACCGTCTTCGGGAAACTCGGGGATGGGCTGCAACGGGTCCTCTAGCGCGACCCACGCGTAGCCGTAGCGTTCTTCGCAGCGATATGACGGCACCACGGCGCGCGACGGAATCGCGCCGCCGCCGTTCTGCGGAATTTTCACGCATTGGCCCGAGCAGTCGTAGGTCCAGCCGTGATAGCCGCAGGCGATATTGCCATCGCTATCGACGAATCCCTTCGACAGTTTCGCCGTGCGATGGCAGCAACGATCGCGCAACGCGTGCGGCTTGCCGCCCACGCCTTTCCATAACACGATCGGCTCGCCGAGCAAGGTGAAGGGCTGCGGTCCGGCGTCGAGTTGCGCCATCGGCATGATGGCGTACCAGAAGCGGCGCAGGACGTTTTGACGGGTGACCAGCATGTGATGCTCCTTCTTTCAGGCGTTCAGGCGTTGGGGCGAGCTTCGATGTCTGCGTGGAGGGCCGGCCTCAAGGCATCACCTTCGCGTTCTGAATGAATTGCAGCGTGTAGGCCGCGTGATAGTCGGTAGCGGGCTTGAGCAGTTTCGCGTCGACCATGTAATCGAAGGTCTTTTTCCAGCGCGCGTCGGTCATCGTGCCGATGCCTTGCGTGGCCGCATCGCCGCCGGTTACGAGCTTGAGTTTCTTCAGTTGCGCCACGCCGTAGGCGAGTTGGGCGTCGCTCATCTGCGGGTTGTCTTTCTTGATCAACGCATTGCCCGGTGCGGGATCGTTCAGATAGCTCTTCCACCCTTCCATCGACGCCTTCACGAAACGCGCCACGACGTCCGGCTTGTTTTTCATCGTGTCGCGCATCGTGACGATGGTCGAGTTGTACGGCGGATAGCCGTCATCGGCGAACAGGAAGAAGTGCGCGTTCGCATGAGCCTGCTCCGCCTGGAACGTTTCCGACGACGGATATGCCTGCATCGCCACGTTCGGATCGGCAAAGAACGGTTGCAGGTTGAAGGTGTACGGACGCGCTTGAGCCTCGGTGTAGCCGTACTTCGCCTTCAGCCACGGCCACCACGTCGTGCGGCCCGAACCGGCGACGAGGATCGTCTTGTTCTTCAGGCCGGCGAGACTGGTCACGTCGGCGTGGGTCATCATGCCTTGCGGGTCGTACTGGAACGCGGCGGCCACGGTGGTGACGGGAATGCCGGCTTCCACGCTGGAGAGCACCTGGAAGTCGTAGCCGAGCAGAAAGTCCGCCTGCCCGCCGGCCAGCAATTGCATGCCGTTGACCTGCGGACCGCCCATTTTGATCGTGACGTCGAGCCCGTATTTCTTGTAGATGCCGGTCGCGACGGCCTGATAGAAACCGCCGTGCTCGGCCTGCGCATACCAACTCGTCAACAGGCTGACGTGGTCGTCGGCGTGAGCCGGCGGCGCAACGAATACGCCGAGCGCAGCGCCGGCCAGGACGCCCGCGCCGGCAGCACGGGCCGCGATCGAACGAGCGGACACTGCAATGCGGGAGAGAAGATGCAACACGCGCATGACTGAACTCCGTGTGAATGTGGGAAGAGTTGGGATCGTGAGAAGGCAAGGCCGGATGCCGGACAAGGAACGGGCGATGTGACTGCCGCGCTGCGCGCATGCTCGATCGATACGAAGCATGGATGAACGCACGAGCGAACGCACAAGCGAACGCAGCTCGCCGCGTGTGATTGCGGTAATGCACAACAGTCGGGTGAACATTTGGGGCAACTGCATCGCACGCTCCTTGTTGGCGGAACCGGACAGTTCCGTTCAAACGCCGAATTGCTTCGACGTGGGCGCACGATGCGCCCCAAGAGCAATGCCCCACGGTGACCGGCATGGACATGCCGGCTCGCTAGCCGCTTCTACTCTGATTTCCCTCTAAGCGAATGTTGTGCCAGCTGCTGCGAAGCAGCATGCGATGCGTGCAGTCGGGCGTTCAGGCGCAATGCGTCGTCGGCGGCCGCGTCGCACTGGCGTACGGCTGCACTCGGGCGATGCGCGCCGGCACTGCGCAGGTGCAGATAAAGCGCGAATGCTTCGCTCGTGGCGCGCCGGATCGTGAGCCGGGCCTGCCGCTTGCTGCATGGAACATGTCATCCAATCAGGAGAGAAACATGAGCGAAACCAAAGTGCGTGGCGATCAGAAACCGGCTGACATGGAACATCCGCAGCCGGTCGTGCACAGCGACAACGAGAAAAGCAAGCTGCCGGAACGCGACGACGAGGGCCGCAATCAGTCGCCCGCAGACCGTCCGGGCAAAAAACCCGGCGAGGGAGAACCCTCGGTTAGTTGAAATCGTGCGTGTTGGAGGGCGAGCGGCTTTGCTGCTTTTTTTTCAGCGAAGCCGCATAAATATTCCCCTTCAGCGCGCTTTCATACGGCAAACATTTCTTCCTTATTTTTACCGATTATTTTTTTGGTGTGATGGACTATTTTTCTGCTTGCAGCGACGTGTGCGTCAAGCGGACCAGCTG
Source organism: Paraburkholderia sp. RL17-380-BIE-A (assembly GCF_046028085.1). Taxonomy (NCBI): domain Bacteria; kingdom Pseudomonadati; phylum Pseudomonadota; class Betaproteobacteria; order Burkholderiales; family Burkholderiaceae; genus Paraburkholderia; species Paraburkholderia sp. RL17-380-BIE-A. The sequence continues at coordinate 112,713 of NZ_JARESQ010000023.1, read as the reverse complement.
CCGCCCCTCAACAGATAACAAAGGCGACGCTTATGTCCATCACTTCGACTCCCTCCACCCACCCCAAGGTTTCCATCTGTCTGCCCACTTGCGACCGCCCTGATCTGCTCGTGACGTGCATCGACTCGTGCCTGACGCAAAGCTACGGCAATCTGGAAATCCTGATCGGCGACGACTCGGCGGACAGGCGCACGGAGCGGTTGATCACAACGCGTTATGCACGCGAGCCACGCGTGCGCTATATGAGGAATCAGCCTTCACTCGGCCAGGCGCGCAATGTCGCGAACCTGTTCAGGCGCGCGAGTGGCGACAAGATTCTGCTGATCCACGACGACGACCTGCTCACCACGGACGGCGTCGAAAAACTCGTGTCGTTATGGACGCTGCATCCGCGACTCGAGGTGGCATTCGGCGACCAGTACGAAGCCGATCATGGCGGCGCCATCGATTTCGCGGCGAGCGCGAAGCTGAACGCCGCGTTTCGACGCTCGAAGGCTTCCGAGGGCCTGCAATCCCTGCCGGGTAGAACCGGGCTCATTCAGATGTTCCCGAACAACGGCTGGATGGCCAACGCCGAACTCGTGAAACGGATCGGCTACAAAGACACGTACGGCGTGTGCTGCGACTTCGTGTTTGGCACCGAGCTGTGTCTCGCGGCGCGCGAGGTCTTCTACCTGCACGACTACGTGTCCGTGTATCGCAAGACGGCAAGCTCGATCTCGCACAGCACGCGCGGCACGACGGCCGCGGCGACGCTCTGCGCGTATGCGTACGTCAAGGCATTGAAGCTGCCGGCGCAACTCGAGCCGTCGCGCAGATTGGCGTTGCGCCGTCTCGCGCCGATCGTGGTGTCGGCTCACGCGAAGAACCGTCAGGCGCTCGCCGGATTCAAGGTCGCCTTCGCCCATCTGTTCGCGTACCGCTATGGGCTGAACGCGCGGCTTTACTACCATCTTCTGATGCTTGCGCGTGGCGCGTTGAGCGCGCGCCAGCAGGCCGTGGCGGCGGCCGCGGTCGCTGCTGCGGCTACGGCGCCCGCGGTGGGCGTGGATCCGGCCGCCGTCGTGAAGGAGTTGGTCGCGGAGTTCGCGAGCGATCGATCGGAACCCGTGTGACGCGGCGCCGGTGCTGGACGCCGGTCAGCGCGGGGGCGATAAGCGGGTTTTCTGCTAAGCATCCGCTGCTAAGCAAACGCGTATTTGTTGCTTGGTCTCACGCAACACGCTGACTAGGATAGGTGTGATCCATCACCAGACCTGAGGCGATACGCCATGTCCGACAGTGCCTGTTTCAAGCCGCGTGTGATCGAACCGGTCGTCGTCAACCAGCCTGAAGGATTGGGGCTCGCAGTGGAGTTGTGGCTCGCGCAACCCGTCGACGGAATCACCGGGCGGGCGCTGCAGATTCACTTGCGCAGCGGCGCGAAAATGGCGCAGGCCGAAGCGCTGCGCGATCTGCTGCACGCGTTGGGGACCGAGATCATCGTGGCGTGAGCGTGCGCCGCGCGGTCGATACGCCTTCCGCTCAAAGCGTCGAGGCCGCTAAAACGGCGCTCCGGATCTCCCTGGAACGCCGCTCTCGACCCGCTTCGGTCGCGCCTAATGGTGCCTAACGGTGCGTTATGGTGCTTTGCAGATTCAAGGCTCGTGACGCAAATACCCTTCTTTCGACGGATCGCGCATACGCAGCGAGACGATGCCGGCAATCGCGCAGAGCGCAGTGACGTACCAGTAGAACGTGGACTCGCTGCCCGCCTGCTTCAACCACAGCGCGACATACTCCGCCGAGCCGCCGAAGATCGCATTGGCCACCGCATACGACAACCCCACGCCCAGCGCGCGCACTTCCGGCGGGAACATTTCCGCCTTGATCAGACCGCTGATCGACGTGTAGAAGCTCACAATGGCAAGCGCCAGCACCACCAGACCAAATGCCGCGTACGGGCTCGTCACGTCTTTCAGCGCATGCAGCAACGGCACCGTGCCGATGGTCGCGAAAAACCCGAAGAACAGCATGGAACGGCGGCGGCCGATGCGGTCGGACAACGCACCGAACGCCGGCTGCATCACCATATACACGAACAGCGCCGCGGTCATCACGTTGCTGGCCGTCTTGGCATGCATGCCTGCCGTGTTGACCAGGTACTTCTGCATGTACGTCGTGAACGTGTAGAAAATCAGCGAGCCGCCGGCCGTGAAGCCGAGCACGGTCATGAACGCGCCCTTGTGCACCCACAGACCGCGCAACGTGCCCGCTTCCTTGCGATGACGCGACTCGGCCGTGGTGGTTTCGTCGAGCGATTTACGCAGATACAGCGCGATCAAGGCCGCCAGCGCGCCGATCACGAACGGCACGCGCCAGCCCCACGCCTTCAGCTCTTCGGTGGAGAGCGTTTGTTGCAGCACCACCAGCACGAGCAGCGCGCACAACTGCCCGCCGATCAGCGTGACGTACTGGAACGACGCAAAAAAGCCGCGCCGCCCCTTGAGCGCGACTTCACTCATATAGGTCGCGCTGGTCCCATATTCGCCACCCACCGACAACCCCTGGAACAGCCGCGCAACCAGCAGCAGCGCCGGCGCGAGCGCGCCGATCTGTGCGTAGGTGGGCAAGAGCGCGATCACGAGCGACCCGCCGCACATCATGAACACCGACACCATCATGGCCATGCGGCGGCCGTGCTTGTCGGCGAGACGGCCGAAGAACCAGCCGCCGATCGGACGCATCAGGAAGCCTGCCGCGAACACGCCGGCGGTGTTGAGCAACTGCGTGGTCGGATTGCCACTCGGGAAGAACGCCGGCGCGAAGTACAGCGCGCAGAACGAATACACGTAAAAGTCGAACCACTCGACGAGATTGCCCGATGAAGCGCCAACGATCGCGAAGATGCGGCGCCGTGTGTCGTGAGCCGAAGCCACGGTTTGGTCGGTTAGGTCGGTCATGCTTGTTCTCTTTCCTTGTCTTTGAACGGAGGTAACGGTCGTGGCGCCGCCTTCACAACGCGCGAGCCGAGATGCCGTGGCGGCATGCTTCGCACGTGCGCGAATTTTACAGAAGTGCAAGGGAAAGATGGTGATTTGTCAGGCCGCGATAAAAAAGCCCCCGCCAGTCGCACGATTGGCAGGGGCTTCTCACAGATTCACGTTGATGTCCAAACGACCGCGGCTTCAGGAGGGCGTCACACCCTTACCGCCGGCGGTACATAGCGGCACTCGTAACGCTTGCGGACCGTGCCGTTCTCGTCGACGCTTTCCAGATAGACGTCGAACTGCCACAGGCGCGCCATATGCTTGAGCACTTCGTCACTGTCACCGGAAAGATGCCGGTTGTCGCTCATGAAATGCCGTAGCGTCAAACTCCGGTCGCCGCGCGTATTCACCGCCCACACCTGAATGTTCGGCTCGCGATGATGCATGTCGTACTGCCGCGACAACGCCTGGCGCACGTACTGATAACCGCTGTCGTCGTGAATCGCCGAGACTTCGAGCGCGTCGCGCATATCGTCGTCGAGCACCGAGAAGAGGCGCATTTCACGAATCAGATGCGGCGACAGATACTGCGCGACAAAACTCTCGTCCTTGAAGTTGCGCATTGCATAGTGCATGGCCGGTAGCCACGGGCTGCCCGCGAGTTCCGGGAACCACTTACGGTCCTCTTCCGTGGGCGCTTCGCAAATCCGGCGAATGTCGCTCATCATCGAAAAACCGAGCGCGTACGGATTGATGCCGCTGTAATACGGTTTGGTGACGGGCGGCTGGTAGACCACATTGCTGTGCGAATGGAGAAACTCCATCATGAAGCCGTCTTCCAGCTTGCCCTGGTTGTACATCGTGTTGAGCAACGTGTAGTGCCAGAACGTGGCCCAGCCTTCGTTCATTACCTGAGTTTGCCGTTGCGGATAAAAATACTGGCCGACCTTGCGCACGATGCGGATCACTTCCCGCTCCCACGGCTCCAGCAACGGCGCGTTCTTCTCCGCGAAATACAGCAGATTTTCCTGCGGCTCCGGCGGATAGCGCTCCTCGATTTCCTCCGGCAGCGGCGTATGCCGGGTCGGCAAGGTGCGCCACAGTTCATTGACCTGGGACTGCAAATAAGCCTCGCGTTCGCGGCGCGCCGCAAACTCCTTTTCGAGCGAGAGCTTTTGCGGACGCTTGTAACGGTCCACGCCGTAGTTCATCAACGCGTGGCACGAGTCGAGCAATTCTTCGACCCGGTCGAGCCCGAAGCGCTCCTCGCACTCGGCGATGTAATTCTTCGCGTAGACGAGGTAATCGATAATGGCATGCGCATCCGTCCACAACCGGAACAGATAGTTGCCCTTGAAAAACGAGTTGTGCCCGTAAGCCGCGTGGGCGATGACGAGCGCCTGCATCGTCATCGTGTTCTCTTCCATCAGATACGCGATGCAGGGATTGGAATTGATGACGATCTCGTACGCCAGCCCCATCTGCCCGCGACGGTAGCTCTTTTCGGTAGAGAGAAAGTGTTTGCCGAACGACCAGTGACGGTAGTTCACCGGCATACCGACGGACGCGTACGCATCCATCATCTGTTCGGCGCTGATGAGTTCGAGCTGGATCGGATACACGTCGAGTTCATATTGCTCTGCAACACGGGCAATATGCGAGTCGTACTCTTCGATCAATTCGAATGTCCAGTCGGACGGGCACGGCAGAGGCCGTCTATCGGCTACGTTCATACGGACTTCCCTTTGCCCCACGTTGGGCGTTCCGGTGTGTCCCCGTGCTGCAGCGGTGTCGACTGCTCCGGCCGTGGCGGCTCCCGTATCGTCCGCCTTTGCCTCGGCATGCCCCGACTGTTGCTGCTGCGGCACGCCTTTCCCGCGCTCCGGCGCGCCGTTCTCTGGCTCGCCGCGCGCTTCGTTGTGCGGGGGCTTGTTCGTCATGAATTAGCCGCCTGCTTTTCAAACAATTCACGAAACACCGGATAAATGTCAGCCGCGGTCTCGACCTTCTTCATCGCCATGTGCGGCTGGCTCAGGGCTAACTGCGCATATTCCAGCCACAAGTTCTGCTCTTCCGGCGTCACCTGAATATACGCAAAATAGCGCACCTTCTCCAGGATGTCATCAGAGAGAATCTTGCGGCACTTTGGCGAGTCGTCGGTCCAGTTGTCGCCGTCCGACGCCTGAGCGCCGTAAATATTCCATTCAGTCGGCGAATAGCGCTCGTCCATTACCTTCTGCATCAGCTCCAGCGCGCTCGACACGACCGTGCCGCCGCTTTCGGTCGAGTGGAAGAACGTGTCTTCGTCGACTTCCTCGGCGCGCGTATGGTGGCGAATGAACACCACTTCAATCTTCTCGTAGTTACGCTTGAGAAACAGATACAGCAGAATGAAGAAGCGCTTGGCGAGATCCTTGCGCTGCTCGTCCATGGAACCGGACACATCCATCAGACAGAACATCACCGCCTGACTGGAAGGCGTGGGCTGCTTCACGCGGTTCACATAGCGCAGATCGAACGGATCGATAAACGGAATCCGCCAGATGCGCCCACGCAAATGGTGAATTTCCTCTTCGAGCAGTTTGATCTCGTCACGACGATCGTCGGGATCGGCTTTCATCACCTCCAGTTGCCGTTCCATTTCGTGCAACTGGTTGACGAGCGGCGCACCGAGCGCAATGCGGCGGCCGAGCGCGCTGCGCAGCGAACGGACCACGTCGATATTGTTCGGCGTGCCTTCGGCGGCCCAGCCCGCGCGGATGCTTTTCCACGTGGGCACGGCCATCAGATGGGTTTTGACGAGACGCGGCAGTTCGAGGTCGTCGAAGAAATACTGCATGAATTCTTCGCGGCTCAGTTCGAACACGAAGTCGTCCTGACCCTCGCCTTCGTTGCTGGCCTGGTTGCCCCCGCCTCCACCGCCGCCGCCTTGCGGGCGCTGGATCTTGTCGCCGCGGATATAGTCGGCATTGCCCGGATGCACCATTTCCCGCTTGCCGCCGGGGCCATGCCGGAACGACGGTTCCGCAATGTCCTTGCGCGGGATCGTGATGCTCTGGGTGTTCTGAATATCCTTGATGCTGCGGTCGCGCACCGCTTCCGAAACGGCGCGACGAATATAGTTCTTTACGCGACGCAAAAAACGCTCGCGATTCGCAATGCTCTTGTTTTTGCCTGCCAACCTGCGGTCGATGATTTGATGAAGCACGCCCGGTCTCCGATCCCATGCAGCTGCACTAATTTCGGGTGCGCGAGACGCACGTTGCCTGAAGCAACGCTATGTCCATGCAATTTGCGCCTCGCAGGGTGCCCGCGCGGATGGACCGCGCGGGCGGCACGCAATGCGCATCATGACGACTTGCGCACGCGCAGATACCAGTCACACAGCAAGCGCACCTGCTTCGGCGTATAGCCCTTCGTCACCATGCGATTGACGAAGTCTTCGTGCTTGCGTTGCTCTTCCGCCGAACCCTTGGCGTTGAACGAGATCACCGGCAGCAACTCTTCCGTGTTCGAGAACATCTTCTTTTCGATCACGACGCGCAGCTTTTCGTAGCTGACCCATGCCGGATTCTTCCCGCCATTGGCCGCACGCGCACGCAGCACGAAATTCACGATCTCGTTGCGGAAGTCCTTCGGGTTGCTGATGCCCGCGGGTTTCTCGATCTTCTCCAGTTCGGCGTTCAGCGCCGCGCGGTCGAAACTCTCGCCGGTGTCGTGGTCGCGGAACTCCTGATCCTGGATCCAGAAGTCCGCGTACGTCACGTAACGATCGAAAATGTTCTGACCGTACTCGGAATACGACTCCAGATACGCGGTCTGAATCTCCTTGCCGATAAACTCCGCATAGCGCGAGGCGAGCACGTCCTTGATGAACGACAGATACTTCTGCTCGGTTTCCGGCGGGAACTGTTCGCGTTCGATCTGCTGTTCGAGCACGTACATGAGGTGCACCGGATTAGCCGCGACCTCGGTCGAATCGAAGTTGAACACGCGCGAAAGAATCTTGAACGCGAAACGGGTCGACACGCCGGTCATCCCTTCATCCACGCCCGCGAAATCGCGGTACTCCTGATAAGACTTGGCCTTCGGATCGGTGTCCTTCAGATTCTCGCCGTCGTACACCTGCATCTTCGAGAAGAGGCTTGAATTCTCCGGCTCCTGCAAACGCGTGAGCACGGACATCTGCGCCATCATCTTCAACGTGCCAGGTGCGCACACCGCGTTCGCCAGCGACGAATTGCGCAGCAGCTTCTCGTAGATCTTGATCTCTTCACCGTAGCGCAGGCAGTACGGCACCTTCACCACGAAGATCCGGTCGAGCAGTGCTTCGTTGTTGCGGTTGTTGCGGAACGCCTTCCATTCGGACTCGTTCGAGTGAGCCAGAATCACACCGTCGAACGGGATCGCGCCGAACCCTTCCGTGCCCTTGAAGTTACCTTCCTGGGTCGCCGTGAGCAGCGGGTGCAGCACCTTGATCGGCGCCTTGAACATTTCGACGAACTCGAGCAGGCCCTGATTCGCGAGACACAGGCCACCGGAGTAGCTGTACGCGTCCGCGTCGTCCTGAGCGTACTGTTCGAGTTTGCGGATGTCGACCTTACCGACCAGTGACGAAATGTCCTGATTGTTTTCGTCGCCCGGCTCGGTCTTGGCTATACCGATCTGGCGAAGGATCGACGGGTAGCGGCGCACCACGCGGAACTTGCGGATGTCGCCGTTGTATTCGTGCAGGCGTTTGACCGCCCACGGGCTGAGGATGCTTTTGAGGTAGCGGCGTGGAATGCCGTATTGTTCTTCGAGAATCGGGCCGTCTTCCTCGTAGTCGAACAGACCGAGCGGCGACTCGTTCACGGGCGAGCCCTTGATCGCGTAAAACGGCACACGCTCCATGAGCTGCTTGAGACGTTCCGCGATCGACGATTTACCGCCGCCGACCGGGCCCAACAGATACAGAATCTGCTTCTTTTCTTCGAGCCCCTGGGCAGAGTGCCGGAAGTAGGCGACCACCTGCTCGATCACCTCTTCCATTCCGTAGAACTCACGGAATGCGGGGTATACCTTGATGACCTTGTTCGCGAAGATGCGCGACATGCGCGGATCGTTACGAGTGTCGATCTGTTCCGGCTCCCCGATCGCCGTCAACATGCGTTCGCCAGCCGTGGCGTACGCGGCGGGATTGTCTTTGCAGAGCGCGAGATACTCCTCGAGCGAGAGCTCATCTTCTCGCGTTTTCTCGAAGCGGGTCGCGAAACTGCTGTAGATATCCATGCTACCTCCTCGCCGAAGTCTAGACCGATGTCGTGCGCGGCGCGCTATTCGGAAACGACATCGCTCGAATTCATCCTAAACCCTTTTAAATTTTTTTTCACGAACTACGTTGCGAAAATCGCGCCGCATTCGCCTCCCGACAATCCTCACTTGGAAACAAAGTTTCGACGACCTACAATCTTGCACTCGTATCTTGCACTCGTAACGCAGCGATTATGGTCACACGTCGCTGCCTTTGCACTCATGCCTTGCGGCCATATCAGCACTCTGCCTCAGTGCTGCTCAGTGATCCTGCAAACACGTCCCGCGCCAGCCGCTACGTTCATCGAACGATCCCACTGCTGTATCAGACGGCGTGTCTGCACACACACACTTTGTTGCTGAAAGCGCAGACGTGAGCCCGTTTTCTGTATCCGCCTCTTTTTTCATCAACGCGCGACACAAGCGTTCGGTCTACGCAAACAGTTGCCTGTTACATCTTCATGCATTGGTCATGCGTCATGCCAATCTCGATCATTTCACCTTGCAGCGTCAATCGCTTCGTCAACGCGCGAGCAATTTTGTTCCGCGCGTTTTCATCCGTTGTACCAGTCATGTCGTTTCGCCTTACCCGCGTCGGCGGCGTGGTTAGCCACCTGTATAACTGGATGACGGCGAGACCCTGCGTCGTTCCAATAGGTGTATACGGCACGGCGGCCATCACAGATGCGAAAAATGTAAAACGGCCGCCCATAGGCAGCCGTTTGAGTGGAGTTTGGTAATGCGCTGTTACAAGCGCGCAGCCTCTCAGGTCAGTTCAATTTCCACTTCTCCAAGTCCGTCGATGTGCCCACGCACGATGCCCGCTTTGTCCAGCCTGTGTGCGCCGACGTACGAACCGGTGGTGAGCGTCCATTCCGGCTCGATGGTGATGCCCATGGCGGCGCAGTGGTTGACGAACCACACCAGCAGTTCGCGCGGGTCGCCAGCCGGATTGCCCGTGGCCTCCGGTATCAGCGAGTCACCGTCGAAGCTCAGCTCCAGCTCCGGTGAAACGAAGTCGAAGCCACGCGCGAGCCCCGAATAAGCGACAGGATGACCGGTGATCAACGCGCCGTTGTTCTGGGCGTCGGCCAGTTGCGCAAGCGGCGCGACGTTCGGCCACTCGGTAAAGCGGCTGTCGACGATCTCGATGGCCGGCAGCACGACGCCGACCTTCGCCAGCACCTCGTCGCGCGCATAGGCCCGGCCGCGCGGCTCGATCGCCTCCGCGAAGCGGAAGGCGATTTCCAGTTCCACCAGCACCCGGAAGAAGCCGGCATGCGCGATGCGCGCCGGCGAAGGCAATACCAGCGAGGCCGGAATCGGCGCGCCAGAGGCGGCGCCGCCCGGCACTTTGGCGCCGATCTTCCAGCCACCGGTTGATTCGCCGAGACCGGCGATGACCGCCTGCTGGATCGCGTACGCGGTTGCCGCATCGGGCGGCAGGCTGTCGGGTGCGGGCACATCGATCGGGCGATGCTGCCGGCGTGCTTCGACGAGGCGGTGCGCGAGGTCGTGAGGCGTCATGTCGGTCCTTTGTGGCTGGCGCATTGAGCGGTTGAATGTGGCGTGTGGGTGGGTGGCCATGCGTCGCGGCGCTCGAAGGCGGCAAAACCGCGCCCGTTGAACTGACGAGCCGCGTCGGCGATTGCCGCTACATGTCTGGCAGCGACCCCCAAAGTGACTTTCTTCGGGGCGTCCGTCAATGTACCGGATCATTACGCTTGCCAGGGTACGGACTGCATACGCAAACGTTGGTTAATGCGCACACCATAAAAAAAGACCGCGAATGCGTACGCAATCGCGGTCTTTACGAGTGGCGCGGTCAGCTGAACGGCCGCGCTTACCCATCTAATGGGATCGGCCGACGCGTCGGGAACGAATGTTGCAACCTACGTCCCGTCAGAACGTCTCCCAATCTTGATCGCTGCCAGCTCCAGCGGACGCCATAGCTTTTGCGGGCGCGCGTGCCGTTGCGGCAGCGGGCTGTGCTGCTGCGGCAGGCGCTTTCGTCACGGCGGCGGATTGCGGCGCGGGTTGCATGGCAGGTGCGCGCGAAGCCTTGCGTGCGATCACCGGGCGCAGCGGCGCAGGCGCGCGCTTCGGCGCGGCGCTCATGGGCGGCGTGAGGCCGCCTTCTTCCAGGTGAAACACCGCTACGGCCTGACGCAACTTGCCGGCCTGATCTTCGAGCGACGAGGCCGCGGCCGCTGCTTCTTCGACCAGCGCGGCGTTTTGCTGCGTGACTTCGTCCATCTGCGTGACGGCGCGCGCCACCTGATCGATGCCGCTGCTCTGTTCTTCCGAAGCCGCGGCGATTTCTCCCATGATGTCGGTCACGCGCTGCACCGCACCGATGATGTCGGTCATGGTGCGGCCGGCTTCGTCGACCAGCGCCGAACCCGATTGAACGCGCTCGACCGAGGTATCGATCAGTTCCTTGATTTCCTTCGCCGCCGCCGACGAACGCTGGGCGAGACTGCGCACTTCGCCCGCCACCACCGCGAAACCGCGCCCTTCTTCGCCGGCGCGCGCGGCTTCCACGGCCGCATTCAGGGCCAGGATATTGGTCTGGAACGCGATCCCTTCAATGATCGAAATAATGTCGGCGATCTTCGCCGAGCTTTGATTGATGTCGCCCATCGTGCCGACCACCTTCTCGACCACGGCGCTGCCCTTGTTGGCGATCTCCGACGCATTCGCCGCAAGCGAGCTGGCCTGGCGGGCGTTGTCGGCGTTCTGCTTGACCGTGCCGGTGAGCTCTTCCATGCTCGACGCGGTTTCCTGCAGCGCCGAGGCCTGCTCTTCGGTGCGCGAGGACAGGTCGATATTGCCGGCGGCGATCTCGCGGGTTGCAGTCGCAATCGATTCGCTGCCGCTGCGCACGGTGCGCACCGTTTCGGTGAGGCTGCGCTGCATTCTGGCGATGCCTTCGAGCAGTTGCCCCATCTCGTCACGCGAAGTCACGACCACCGGGCGGCGCAGATCGCCTGCCGAGATCGCATCGAAATGACCGAGCGCGGCGTCGAGCGGCCGGGCGATCGCGCGGCTGAGCGTCAGATACGAGATCGCCGCGGCCAGCACGCCGATCAGCAATGCGCCCGCGCTCACCAGGCGGAACAGTTCGAAGCTGCTTTGCGCCGCGTCGTAGCCATCTTTGGCCGACGCGAACTGGAATTTGCGCAGCGCGTCGTCGGAATTGGCGAGTTCACTGTAGGCGGCTTGCAGCCGTTTGGCGCCGTCGACCAGCTTGCTCTGGTCGTTTGCGGCAACGATTGCCGCAAAAGCATCCAGTTGCTGATGCAGCGCGTCACGCTTGGCCACCACGTCCTGCGCGAGGCGCTCCTCATCCGGCCCGCGCGGCAGGTCCATATACTTTTTCCACCACATATCGGACGTGACGCGCATGGTGCGCGCGCGCTCGATTGTCGGCGCAACTTCCGGCGTGCCGATCAGGAACGCCGCCCGGTCGAGCGCCAACCGCTCGCGCGCCGCGTAGAGTTCGGCGTTGCCGATATCGACCGCGCTTGGCATGGCATTGGTGAACGTGTCCTTCAAGGCGTGGTTCGAATCGCTCATACCGAACAAACCGAAAACGCCGATGGCCACCAGCAACGCGGCGAGAAAAGCCATCGTGAGGCCTATGCGCGCCTTGATCGTAATGCCCTTGTTCAACATGTCTGGTTCCTGTGCTTTGAAAATGAGAGTTGCGTACGCAGCGGTTGGCGTGTGGTGGCTGCGTGTCGGCGCTCATTTGAGGCGGCGCTCTAATAACCCCGTTTACGGCACAGCAATTATTTCCTTGAAGGATTTATATGGTATGAGGAAAGGCGATGTAAGCAATTGGCAGGAATTACAAATCACTGACGGCGAGACGCTGATGCGAACCGACGATGCGAGATGCACCTAGGGTTGCTTGCGGAGGGGAAGTCAGAAAGACGGTGCGCCGTTTTGTAGAAATCGGGCGCAATGCAGCGTGCCAGCGGCACTAAATGACGCCTGCTCCGGGAAATCTATGTCCAGGTCGTCAGCAGCGGTCATGCACGGATGCACCGGGCGAGCGGGTGCGCACCATCGCGCGCATGCGGGTTCGACAATGCGCGCGGCGCGCAAAGTCTGGCCGCCAGATCAGGCCGCCAGATCGCGTTTGGCCGCGCCGCCCCAGGTCGCGGTGGACTCGCGCACGATCAGGCGCGGCGATACGACGCGCCGGCGGCCAGGCGGACGCGGACTATCGGGGGAGCCACCGGCAATGCGTTCGATCAGCGTTTGCGCGGCGATGTCGCCGAGCGCGCGAACCGACTGACCGACGGTCGAGAGCGCCGGGTAGGTGAAACGCCCCAGTTCGATATCGTCGAACCCGATGATCGAGCAATCACGCGGCACGCTGATATTGCGTTCCGCGGCTGCGCGCAGCGCGCCGATGCCCATCATGTCGTTGCAGGCGAAAATCGCCGACGGTTTGACCGTGTCGAACAGTTGGCCCGCCGCGCGGTAACCGCCGGTGCCCGAATAATCGCTTTCCACGATCGCGTCGGGCGCAATCTCGATGCCGCGCTCGCTCATCGCGCGGATGAAGCCATGCACGCGCATCGCGCTAACCGCTGTCTGCACCGTGCCGGTAATACAGCCAATCCGTACGTGCCCCAGTTCGAGCAGATGCCGGGTGGCGAGATACGCGCCCTTCTCGTGGTCGATCTGCACGAGATCCGCATTCAGCCCTTCGATGTTGCGGTCCAGAATCACCAGCGGCTCGCGCGAGTCGGCGAGCGTCTGCGCGAGCACGGCGTCGTCGCCGGCGGATGCGACGATCAGGCCGTCGATCCGTTTTTCCTGCAGCACGCGCAGATAGTTACGTTGCTTGGCCGGATCGTCGTCGGAATTGCAGAAGAACACGCAGTAGCCGTTGCGCGAGCAACCGTCCTCGATGCCGCGCGCCAGCTCCGCGAAATACGGGTTCGTGGTGTTCGGCACGACGAGCCCGATCGTCGCCGTCGACCGGGCCTTCAGCGAGCGGGCCACCGCCGACGGAACATAGTGAAGCTGACGGATCGCGTGCTCGACCTTCGCGCGCACGTCAGCCGACACGGGCCGCGAGTTGTTCACCACGTGCGATACCGTCGTGAACGACACGCCCGCCGCGGCCGCTACATCCTTGATCGTCGCCATAACCTGTTGCTCTCCTGCCTGTTTTACCCGCCGGCCGCACCACCTGGCGACCTACCGGCCGTTTTCTTCGAAAACTGACCAACCCCGTAAATACTGACGCTTTACCGCGCGTCTCGCTGCGACTGCCCGTGCCGTGCATGCGGCTTCCGGTTCCGCTACTTCTGCTACTTCTGCTACTTCTGCTACTTCTGCTGCCGGCGTGCCGCGAACTGCCGGCTTGCCGCGCCGACCCTCGATCAGGCGCGCTTGCGACGGCTGCGATACGTATCCAGCACCACCGCCACCACGATCACCGCGCCGGTGATCATGCGCTTGGTCGGCTCATTCGCACCGATCTGCGCGAGGCCGGCCGCCAGCACCGAAATGATCAACACGCCGAAAAAGGTGCTGATCACCGAGCCGCGCCCGCCCATCAGGCTCGTGCCGCCGATCACCACGGCCGCGATCACCTGCAGTTCGACGCCTTGGCCCGCATTGGGGTCGGCCGCTTCCAGACGCGAGATCTGGAACAGCGCGGCCAGCCCGGCGAGCGCGCCCATCAGTGCGAACACGATGACCTTGTACGGCCGCGGATTGACGCCTGCAAGCCGCACCGCCTCCTCGTTGGTGCCGATGCCGACCAGATAGCGGCCGAACACCGTGCGCGTGAGCACCAGTTGCGCGATCACCATCACCGCCACCGCGATCAGGAACGCCGGCGAGATGCCAACTGCGATCGGGTTCGACAGGAAGTCGAACGCGTCGCCGATATAGGCGGTGCGCGAATTCGTCATCTGATACGCCATGCCGCGCGCGGCTTCGAGCACACCGAGCGAGACGATGAACGACGGAATCCGCCAGCCCACCGTCACCGCGCCGGTAATGGTGCCGGTCAGCGCCGCCGCGGCGACCCCGAGCAGCGCCGACGGCAACGGCCCCCAGCCCCACTTCAGCGCGGCCACGCTCACCACCGACGCGCCCAGCGCCAGCACCGACCCCACCGACAGATCGATCCCGGCGATGATCAGCACGAACGTCATGCCCACCGACATCACCACCAGATCCGGAATCTGATTGGCGATCGTGCTGAAGGTGTCGTACGTCAAAAAGTGCGAACTCAGCAGCGAGAACAGCACGATCATCGCCAGCAACGCGCCGGCGAGCCCGAGGTAATTCGAAAAGCCCAGGCGCGTGCCGGCCGGCTTGCCGCTCGCGAGCGGCGCCGACGGGTCGGCGGGCGGCGCGACGGCGCCCGTGCTGCCCGCACCACTCACGCTCCCCACGCCGCCCACACCCGGCTTGTCGCCCGATGCTTCAGGCGCCGATTGATCGTTCATGACAGACTCCCTGCTTCGCTGGTGTCGGGGGCGGCGTGCAGCAACGCTTCGCGGCTGCGATAGCCGGCGAAAGCCGCGGCCAGCAGCGCGTCCTGCGACCAGTTGTCGCGCTCGAACACACCCGTCATGCTCCCCGCGGACATCACGCCGATCCGGTCGCAGATCAGCATGAGCTCCCGCAAGTCGCTCGACACCACGACGAGCGCGCGTCCTTCGCGAGCCAGCGCACCCATCAAGCCATAAATATCGAACTTCGCGCCGACGTCGATGCCGCGCGTCGGTTCGTCGAACAACAGCACGCGGCAGTCGCGCGCCAGCCAGCGGCCGATCACGACCTTCTGCTGGTTGCCGCCCGACAACTCGCCGACAATCTGCGCCGGCCCGGATGTGCGGATCCGCATCGCGGTGATCTGCTTCTGCGCCAGCGCGTTCTCCCGCTTCGCGTCGACGATACCGTGCCGCGCCACGCTGCCGATATTGCCGAGCGACACGTTGGCCGCGATCGGCTGCGGCAGCAGCAGGCCTTCACCTTTGCGGTCTTCGGTGATGAGCGCGATGCCGGCGCGCACCGCGTCCGAGGGCGAAGCGATCTGCACCGGCGTGGGCGGCGCGCCCGGCGTTGCAGCCAGCGCGACGCTACCGCTATCCTTCTGATCGGCACCGTAAATCAGCCGCATCAACTCCGTGCGGCCCGCGCCGATCAAGCCGCTAATGCCGAAAATCTCGCCCGCACGCACTTCGAACGACACCTCGCGCACCACCTTGCCGCGCGTAAGCCGCTCCACTTTCAGGAGCGGCGCGCCGATGTTGCGCACGCCCAGATCGATCCGCTCGCCGAGTTCACGGCCGACCATCCATGTGACGATTTCGTCGCTGGTCAGGTTGGCCATCGCGTCGACGTGCACCAGCCGGCCGTCGCGCAACACCGCGATCTGCTCGGCCACTCGCGCCAGTTCCTCGAGGCGGTGCGAGATGTAGACCAACGCCACGCCGCGCGCCTTCAGCCGGTCGATCTGTTCGAACAGCAGATCGACCTCGCGCGCGGTCAGCATCGCGGTCGGTTCGTCGAGGATCAGCACGCGGCAGTCGTCGATCAGATTGCGTGCGATTTCCACCATCTGCTGGTGACCGATACCGAGCTCGCCGACCAGCGTGTCCGGATCGATCGCGTCGAGGCCGACCTGCGCCATGGCCTGGCGCGCGTCTTCACGCAGCTTGCGCCGGTCGATCCAGCCGAAGCTGAACGCGCCGACCCGCGGCAGGCGGTTCAGGAACAGGTTCTCGGCCACCGATAACGTCGGCAGCAGATTCAGCTCCTGCATCACCATGCGCACGCCTAGCGCCTCGGCCTCGGTGCGGCTTGCCGGCGCATAAGGCTCGCCGCCGAGCCGCATCGTGCCGGCGGTCGGCTCGACCAGCCCTCCAATGATCTTGGACAGCGTACTCTTGCCTGCGCCATTCTCACCCGTCAACGCCAATACCTCGCCGGCGCGCAGCGACAGGGAGATGTCGGCGAGCACCGGTTCGGCGTAGGTCTTGCCGATGCCGCTGACCGACAGTACGGCAGGTACAGCGTCGTGGTCGGTTGAATCCATCGCAATCCTGGTTCCAAGGCGGCGGCGGTGGCCACACGCAATCCGTTTGCATGTGGCCGCCACCGGCCGTCTCGTGTCATGCGGGCCCAATGTGCGGAATGCACAGGCGCTAACAGCCACGCCCCCTCCCGTCGCGCGGCACCGTCATGACGCTTACCTCTGGAATTAACGGCGGCACGGCAGGTTTCTTGAGCGCTTATTGAATAGCCGCGGGTTCGTGAGCGCACGCCATGCATTGAGCATGAAACGTCGTTGCCCCGAACCTGCGTACGACTTAGCCCGGCGCTAACCGGGCCATGTTCACTTCGTGACCAGATCGCACGGCGTCTCCACCACGCCCGACAGATCCGACTGCTTCTTGTGCTCGCTGAGCGCCTTCAGCGCGGTGTCGATACCGAATACGGCCTGCTTGGCGGCGTACTGATCCGCGGTGGCGAGCACGCGTCCGTCCTTGAGCATCGGCTTGATCGCGTTGATGTTGTCATAGCCCACCACCAGCACCTTGCCCTGCTTGCCCGCCGCGCGCACGGCCGAGACCGCGCCGATCGCCATGTTGTCGTTGCCGGCGAGAAGCACCTTCAGATTCGGGTATTCGTTGAGCATGGCCGACGCCACCGCATTGCCCTTGTCGATCTCCCATTCACCCGATTGCACCGAGACGACCTTCGCGCCGACCTTCTGCATCGCGTCCTTGAAGCCGGCGGTGCGCTGCTGCGCGTTGGTGGTGGTCGACACGCCTTCGATGATGCCGACCTCGTCGCCCGCCTTGAGCTTTTTGGCCAGATAATCGCCGACCTTCTGCGCGCCCTTGCGGTTATCGGGACCGACGAACGGCACGTTCAGATCTTTCGACTTGAGCACGTCCGGGTCGAGCCGATTGTCGATATTCACGACGATGATGCCCGCATCAACCGCCTTCTTGACGACCGGCACCAGCGCCTTTGAATCAGCCGGCGCGAGCACGATCGCGTCGACCTTCGAGACGATCATCTGCTCGACGATGCGGATCTGGTTCGCGGTATCGGTCTCGTCCTTGATGCCGTTGGTGATCAGGTCGAATTGCGACGGGTTATGCTTCTGATAGTCCTTCGCGCCGGTTTCCATGGTCAGGAAGAACTCGTTGGCGAGCGACTTCATGACCAGCGCGACCTTCGGCTTGTGAGCGGGCGCGCTCTGCGCATACGCGGAGGAAAACGGCAAAGCGGCGCCGGCGGTGGCGAGGACGGCGGCCGCCAGGATGCGGCGGCGAATGCGTTGGTTCATGCCTATCTCCAGGGTCTGTCGGGCTCCAAAAAGAGCCTTATTTTTAATAGTGCGCAAACGTTTGCGTGGGCCATTCTCAGCGCAGTCCGCGCGACTTGTCAACGACGCGCGGTGGTGCGGCGCACCCGCTCGATTCGAACCGGCGCACCGGATCGGCGCGCCGGCAGGTGACGTGTGGCAAAGGGTCCCTCGCTTGGTCCGTGCTTGGCGAATTTGCCGCCGGCTGCAAGATCACAGCCCGGCGGGCCGCCTATGCTGGACTTTTATTGCGCACGATGCAAGCGGGGACAACGCGGGACGAGTTCGCAAAGCGCCGCCCTCTGCGTCGATCAAAGCCAGCCGGCTTTGCGGAATCGCCAGTACAGCACGAGGTCGACGGTCAGCATGACCGCCAGACAGATCGGATAGCCGTACTTGTAGTGCAACTCGGGAATGCTCTGGAAGTTCATCCCGTAGATGCCGGCAATCATGGTCGGCACCGCGAACAGCGCGGCGAACGAGCCGAGCCGTTTGGTCACCTCGCTCTCGGCGAGCGAAATCATGCCGAGATTGACCTGCACGGCGGTGACGACCATTTCGCGCCGTCCGTCGATGATTCTCACGATCCGCTCGAGGTGATCGTAGACGTCGCGGAAGTACGCCTGCATGCCCTCGCAGACGCTCGGAATGCGCCCGCCCGTGAGTTTGCTGATGGCTTCCTGCAGCGGTGCGATATGGTGCTGCAGGATCACGAGGCGGCGCTTGAGCGAGTACAGATCCTGGATGATCGCGCGCGACGCCGCGGAATTGTTGCGGTCGAAGATACGGTCTTCGAGTGCCTCGATCTCGCTGTTCATCGTCTCGATGATCGGAAAATATCGATCGACGATGTCGTCGGCAAGCGCATACAGCACGAACGCCGAGCCTTCCTTGAGCAATTGCGGTTCGCGCTCGCAGCGGGCGCGCACATTCTGAAAGCCGATGCGCGTACCGCGCCGCACCGACAGCACATAGTTGCGCCCCACGAACACGTCGACTTCGCCGATCAGCAATTCGTTGTCTTCGTCCATCTCCACCGTGTGCATCACCGCGAACAGCGATTCGCCGTACTCCTCGATCTTGGGGCGCTGGTGACCGTTCTGCGCGTCTTCGATCGCGAGTTCGTGCAGGCCGAATTCGTGTTTCATCACGGCCAGCTCTCCCGGGCCCGGGTCCTTCAGCGCCACCCAGACAAAGCACTCGGGCCGCGCCACGTAATCGCTGATGCTATCGATGTCGATGTCTGCCAGCTTCCGGCCGTCCTGATAGGCGGCGCAATTGATCAGCATGTTTGAATTACCTTGAAAACGGAACAGACCGGCCGGACCCTTACGACGCGTAAGCCATGCGTAGGGCCTAAACCGGCCGGATTTGCAATAGCCGTCATGTTAAGGGCTATGCGTGGGCGTCATGTATCGAATTGTTAAACCGCGTGGGCGCTTCAGGCTGCATGCTCGCGCGGCAGAGAACGCTATTGAGCGACCCGCTGCAGCGCAATGCGGTGGTCGTCGCCGAACGTGACCGAAGCGCGATTGGTGTAGCGCGTATCCGCCGTCACCATGAAGCGCATTTCGATGACAGGATCAAACTGCGTCGACACGGCGATGCGATGCACGCCCGGGCTCAGATAAAAGACCACGTGCTCGCCGTTCATTACGTCCGTGACCTGCTCGCCGTCGATATACACCAGCGCACTGCGAAAACGCACGATCACGTCGCGCGAGCGCTCACGCCGGACATCCACGGCGACGAGCCCCGCCCCCGGCTCCGTGTAGCCAGGCCGGACAATGCGCGCGGCCGGCACTGCCTTGAACGGAACGGGCTCGGCGGGTGTGGAAGCGCAGCCGGCGAGCACGCCAAGGCTCAACGCGGCCAGCGTGCCCAACGCGCCCAACGCGCCCAGCCGGGCCATGGCGACCAGCGCGGCTTTGCGATGGTGATCCAGACGCATCGGCATGCGGGTTCTCCCGTGTTGTTGATTGTGGTCCCGCTTTTCTGCTTCTTCTAACCAGCATGCCGGACGATGCCCGACCGTCCTGACCGCTGCTGCGCCCTTTCCATGCATGATAGCAACGCACGCCCGTTCTGCCAGCCTGGCCGAATGGACGACCCCTGGCCCCTTGCGTGGCGCCGCGTTCTTCTTCATGATCGCTGCAAAGGGCAGCTCGTAACCTGCCGATCACAAGGAGACAGCAATGTGGTATTTCACCTGGATTCTCGGCATCGGCGTGGCATTGGGCTTCGGCATCATCAACGTGATGTGGCTGGAGGCCGGCGGCAAGTTCGCCCGTGACCCACAGGTGGCCGGCGCCGTATCCGCCCCGCCGGAGGACACGCCTTCGTGACGCATCTGGTTTTCTTCTGCGGTCACGCAGGCACGGGCAAGACCACGCTCGCGAGGAAACTGCATGGCCCGCTGATGAAAGCGTGCGGCACGCCCTTCTGCCTGCTCGATAAAGATACGCTTTACGGTGGCTACAGCGCGGCCGCCATGGCCATGCTGACCGGCGACCCCAACGACCGCGACAGCCCGCTGTTCCTCGAGCATCTGCGCGATCCCGAGTACCGCGGCCTGCTCGACACCGCCCGCGACAATCTCGAACTCGGCGTTAGCGCGCTGGTGGTCGGGCCGCTTTCGCGCGAAGTGCGCGAGCGGCGCCTGTTCGATCGCGCGTGGCTGGGCGTGAGTGCCGAAGTAGCGTTGCGGGTCGTATGGGTTTATACGTCGGAAGAGACGGCGCATCAGCGGATCGTGGAGCGCGCGAATCCGAACGACGCCTACAAACTCGCGCATTGGGACGAGTACCGGCAGCGCCGCTTCGCGCCCAGCGGCGATCTCTGCGACGACCTGCTGATGTTCGACAATACCGCGCCTGCTTCGGCGGATTATGAAGCGCTGCTCGCACGCATTGTCGGCGCGCCGCGCGGGGCGGCGATCATGCCGCCGGTGCCGGTTTAGCCTGCGCGGCACGCCACAAAAAACGACGCCCCGCAGCGCGGGGCGTTTGAAAGACCCTCTACGGAGTCTTCATTGCTGTGTGCAGCAGGCTTTTCTCGCCTGCCGCCACGTTGTCGCACGGCCCTCCTGCCACGCCGTCAGACAGTCGCCATCGTCTCCAGCGACTGTCCCTCGTACAACTGGCCGAAGCGGTTCGCGAGGAAATCGCGCAGCGACACCTGCTCCTGACGCACAAAGCCCTTTTGCGGGAGCTTCTGTTCACGGAACAGATCGAGCACCGCGCACATCGCGCCGGCCGTGGTGATCTGGATCGCGCTCATCGGCACGCCGCACACCGTCTTCGCGAAGATCTTGCGGGTGAAGACTTCCTGCACCAGTTGACCGTCGCGCATGCCGCTCACCGTGATGAACACGAGCACCACGTCTTGCGCGGTGGAAGGCACCGAACGCCGCATGATGTTCTTGAGCGTGTCGCGGTCGCTGGCAAGACGCAGGTCTTCGAGCAGGAACTGCATCAGGTTGCGGTGGCCCGGATAGCGCACCGACTTGTAGTCGAGCGATTCCACCCGGCCCGACAAGGTTTCGCACAGCGTGCCAAGACCGCCGGAGGTATTGAAGGCTTCATACTCGGTGCCGTCGAGCGAGAAATGTTCGAGGCCTTCGAGCGGCTGCACCCATTGCGTGCGGCTGTCGCGGATCGCTTCGCACGGCTGGCAATACTCGTTGATCAGGCCGTCGACGCTCCACGTCAGGTTGTACTTCAGCGCGTTGGTCGGGAATTCCGGCAGCGCGCCCACGCGCATCTTGACGTCGCGGATTTCCGTGAAGCGGTTTGCGAGTTCGTGCGCGGCAATGCCGATAAAGCCCGGCGCCAGACCGCACTGCGGCATGAAGGCGTGCTCGGCGTCGTCGGCGATCGCGCGGATCGCGTGCGTGGCGCGCACGTCTTCCGTCAGATCGAAGTAATGCACGCCCGCGCCCTTGGCAGCCGCGGCCACGTTCACGGCGAGGTAATAAGGCAGCGCGTTGACGAGCGCGTCGAAGCCTTGCACGGCCGCGCGCAGCGCGGCGGCATCGGCGGAATCCACACGGCGGGTCGGAATGCCCTGAGCGGCGAGCTTGTCGAGCGCGTGCTGGTCGCGGTCGAACGCGACGACTTCGTAGTCGCCGGTTTCACGCAACATATGGGCGATGGTGTGACCGATCAAACCTGCGCCTACGATAGCTACTTTCATACGCTTCTCCTTGTTATCTGTGTGCTGTCTCCAGCTTGGGACGTGCGCTGCGCTCGTGGCGCCGCGCCCAGCGGGCTGAACCCTTGAGCAACAGTTTAGGGAGAAGCAAAAACACTTCATACGCGCAAAATGCTGCGCTATGACTATGAACTTCGACGTTATGACGAACACATCAGTCGATGTGTCGAAAAATTGTTAAAACCGCGTAAATGAATGGCGCCGTGCGCAGCCCACGGAGGCTGCTCGTCCGCTCACACCATGCCGCGGTCGATCTTGCGCGCGAGAATGATCGAGGTCGTGGTCCGCTCCACGCCCTCCAGACCGCCGATCTGGTCAAGCAGATCGTTGAGCCGGTCGGGCGAATCGGCGCGCAGCCACGCAACGTAATCGAACTCGCCACTCACCGCGCACAGCAACTGCACCTCGGGCATCTTGCCGAGACGTTTCTGCACGGCGGGCCCGTGTTTGGGCGCGATGATGATGCCGACGTAGGCCATGATGCTCGAGTCGAGCACGTCCTGGCCGAGCCGAACGCTGTAACCAGCGATCACGTTGCTGCGCTCGAGCCGCGCAATTCGCGCGATCACCGTGGTGCGCGCCACGCCCAGTTGGCGCGCGAGATTGGCGACGCTCTCGCGTGCGTTGGCTTGTAGCAGCGCAACCAGGTTGCGGTCGAGATCGTCGAGTTGGTCGAGGCGCGGAGGTCTCATCGAAGGTCAATGATGTGGTTCAGGTGAGGCGGATTATCGCGCGTCTGCGGCGGCGAATGGAGAAGTCGGCGGGCCGATCCACATGAACCGTCAAGCAGGCTGCGACAGACATCGCAAGCGTTGCCCACTTCATGACAACTGGCAGCGGCTGCCGGCGCTACGCCCCGAACCGTTCGATCACGAAATCGATGAAGCTGGTGAGCTTGGCCGTGGCGCGGCGATCGCGCGGATAAACCAGATGGACCGGCGCGCCCTCGGGCAGATAGTCCTCCAGCACGGACACCAGTTCGCCGCTGGCGATTTCCCTCGCGAGCAGCGCCTCCGGCTGCAACACGAGCCCGAAGCCGTGCAACGCGGCGACCTTGAGCGCCTGGCCGTTGTTCGCGCGAAACCGTCCGGCGCGCAGATGGTTCTCCTCCGCGCTCTCGCCGCCGAGGCGCCATAAACCTTCGCGGCCCCAGTGCAGAAACCCGAGGCATTCATGCTCCTTGAGATCCTCCGGCGTGCGCGGCGTGCCGGCGCGCGCCAGATACGCCGGAGAAGCGCATGCGCGCATCCGGTAGGGTTTCAGCGGCCGTGCGACCAGACTCGAATCCGGCAATTGGCCGATGCGTATCGACGCATCGAAACCCTCTTCCACCAGGTCGATCACGCGATTCGAAAGATCGAGTTCAAGCGTGATGTCTGGCCATGCGGTGAGGTATTCGGTCATTGCCGGGGCGAAAACTTCCACGCCATAGGTGAGCGGCACCGTCACCTTGAGCACGCCGCGCGGCGCGGCCGCCATTGCCTCGGCGAGCGACTCCGCGTCCTTGACGTCAGCGAGGATGCGCCGGCATTGCTCGTAATACTGCCGGCCGATCTCCGTCAGGCTTTGCCGGCGTGTCGTGCGCGTCAGGAGCCGCGTGGCGAGCCGGGTTTCCAGCGAACGGATATGCTTGCCCACCATCGCCGACGAAATGTCGAAGCGCTCGGCGGCCGCCGTCAAACTGCCCGCCTCGACCACGGCGACGAAGATTTCCATGCTGACGAATTTGTCCACCCGCTATTTCCTGTTCGTTTCGGTTGTAAGCGTTTGTCGCACAAGAGCCGCATTGTAGGGATATCGTGATACTAATAGCGGCGACGGCAAAGTGGGCAGCCGGCCGCCATGCGTCGCCATGACTGGCGCAAGGCGGGCCGCTCGCACACGAGCCTTGTCCCAATTCGAACAGACATCAGGAGTTTCGATGAAAAAAGCACTGGTAATGCTGGCCACCGCAGTCGCCATGAGCGGCGCATTCGCACAAACTTCCGCGCCGGCGTCGGCGCCGGTGAGCGCCGCTTCGGCACCCGCCGCCAAGGCCGGCCACGAGCGCAATGTCGAAGACCGCATCGCCTACCTGCATTCGCAACTGAAGATTACTTCGGCTCAGGAACCACAGTGGAAAGCGTTCGCCGACGTGATGCGCGGCAATGGCCAGACGATGGGCGAGTTGTTCCAGCAGCGCCGGGCCGCGACGAACGTGTCCGCGCTCGACGACATGAAGCAATACGCGACCATCGCGCAAGCACATGCTGACGGCATGAAGAAACTGGTCGATGCGTTCGACCCGCTGTATAACAGCTTCTCGCCGGAACAGAAGAAACTGGCTGACGTGACTTTCCATCAACCGGGCGGTGTGGAAGGCCATGGCCATCGTGGCAAGGGTAAAGGTGGCAAGGCCGCCGCTGCCCCGGCAAGCGACGCCACTGTGAAGCCGTAAATAACCCCCTGCGCGCCGCGCGGATATGCCGCGGCGCGCGCCGGACTTGTTGGCCGGACTTGTTGGCCGGACTAATTGCCGGGCTTATTGCATGACCGGCCGCGTAGACCGGCTCCGCCCCACCAATTCGCGCTTTCTCTGAATCCGCATGCCGATCCGGCAACCTTCCGTTTTGTCTTTTCACGTATATGCGACACACGGCCGTTCCGCGCCGCTGTTCATCGCAAAAGAAACCGGTCGTCAGATGCATCTGGCATGATGCGAGTCGTACGCGGCCCGAAGACCTGAAGTCCTGCGCCGCCGCCCCGCTCCCCATACCAGCTCGCTTTATGACCGAACTCAAAAATCTCGATCTGAATCAAGACGCTAACGCCTGCCGTGTCGTAAAAGACGAAACGGTCAGCGTGGAATTTGCCGCCGCCGAAGGCGAATTGATGAGCCTTGAAGGCCCGAACCGTTACGTCCGCGGCGACGCGCTGATCACCGGATCAACAGGTGACCGCTGGGTCGTCTCACGGGAACGCTTCAACGCCAAATACGTTCCCGCCGACGCAACGATCTCGCACGGCGAAGCGGGTGCGTACCGCAACCGCCCCGCTGTCGTGCTGGCCAAACAGATGCATGAAGCGTTCACGCTCGCGCGCTCGGCAAACGGTGGCGACGTGCTGCACGGCGCCGCCGGCGACTGGGTCATGCAGTACGCGCCGGGCGACTACGGTGTGGTACAGGCGGCACGCTTCGCGAAGGTTTATCGCGTGGCGAGTTAGGCGTGATTAGCGGCGCTGGCCGCGCGAGCGCCTGACCGGTCACGACCGCGCTCGCGCGACAAGCGCGTGGATTCGAGGCTTTGCTGGCAGCTCACGGCTCGTGCCGCAAATAGCCCTCTTTTGAAGGGTCACGCATCAGGAACGCCACGACACCGGCGATTGCGCACATCGCCGTCACATACCAATAGAACGTGGACTCGCTGCCCGCCTGCTTCAACCACAGCGCGACATACTCCGCCGAGCCGCCGAAGATCGCATTGGCCACCGCATACGACAACCCCACGCCCAGCGCGCGCACTTCCGGCGGGAACATTTCCGCCTTGATCAGACCGCTGATCGACGTGTAGAAGCTCACAATGGCAAGCGCCAGCACCACCAGGCCAAATGCCGCATACGGGCTCGTCACGTCTTTTAGCGCATGCAGCAACGGCACCGTGCCGATGGTCGCGAAAAACCCGAAGAACAGCATCGAACGGCGGCGGCCGATGCGGTCGGACAACGCACCGAACGCCGGCTGCATCACCATATACACGAACAGCGCCGCGGTCATCACGTTGCTGGCCGTCTTGGCATGCATGCCTGCCGTGTTGACCAGGTACTTCTGCATGTACGTCGTGAACGTGTAGAAAATCAGCGAGCCGCCGGCCGTGAAGCCGAGCACGGTCATGAACGCGCCCTTGTGCACCCACAGACCGCGCAACGTGCCCGCTTCCTTGCGATGACGCGTCTCGGCCGTGGTGGTTTCGTCGAGCGATTTACGCAGATACAGCGCGATCAAGGCCGCCAGCGCGCCGATCACGAACGGCACGCGCCAGCCCCACGCCTTCAGCTCTTCGGTGGAGAGCGTTTGTTGCAGCACCACCAGCACGAGCAGCGCGCACAACTGCCCACCGATCAGCGTGACGTACTGGAACGACGCAAAAAAGCCGCGCCGCCCCTTGAGCGCGACTTCACTCATATAGGTCGCGCTGGTCCCATATTCGCCACCCACCGACAACCCCTGGAATAGCCGCGCAACCAGCAGCAGCGCCGGCGCGAGCGCGCCGATCTGTGCGTAGGTCGGCAGCAGCGCGATCACGAGCGACCCGCCGCACATCATGAACACCGACACCATCATGGCCATGCGGCGGCCGTGCTTGTCGGCGAGACGGCCGAAGAACCAGCCGCCGATCGGACGCATCAGGAAGCCTGCCGCGAACACGCCGGCGGTGTTGAGCAACTGCGTGGTCGGATTTCCACTCGGGAAGAACGCCGGCGCGAAGTACAGCGCGCAGAACGAATACACGTAAAAGTCGAACCACTCGACGAGATTGCCCGATGAAGCGCCAACGATCGCGAAGATGCGGCGCCGTGTGTCTTGTGTGGATACTGCCGCCGGAATATTGAGATTTGTCATCGGTCTTTATGCTCCTGCATGTCCCCTGGTGATTGTATTGATAGTGCGCGGCTGGGCCACGCTTCGTTATTTTCTTGGTTCGGCATTCTAATTGAATGTTGTGCATCCCGGATCGAGATTCCGTATATCTAATTAATTTTTGCTTACCCGGACCAACGAAACTTATGTCACAAAAATGTTTATTCACCTCCGCCGGACGGTCAGGCGGCGCGAGCATGGGACACCGCTCAACGTGCGCCGGCGGCATGACGATGTGACTGTACGAGGCGCCTTCCTGCAGGAGTTTCAATGAAAGTCAATGCAGCCTCTTATCCGTTCCCGCCCGACGGTATGTCGGATCTTCAGGACAACGCACCCAACTCGCAGAATCGCGGCGCTCCAGCGCATGTCGGCAACCGGCAGAACCCGGCTCAACCATCCACGCCCATCGCAAAAGCCGACGCGTCGATAAAGGCCGCTCCGCAGTTGCCCTCCGGGGAGGTCGGCGCGGCGGCAGCCGCCAGCACGATCGATGTCGAGGCTAACGCCATGGCGACGCAGGCGGTCATCGGCAACGAGGTCGCTGCCGATATGGAGACGTTCAATGCGTCGCTCGCCGCGGTCGATCAGGATATCGACCAGGGCCGCGATACGACCGACCACCTGATCGCGGCCGCGTCGACGTATAACCGCGTGCGGCAATTGAACGCATCAGACAAACCGACGCCCGAACTGCAGTCGAAGATCGGCCGGCTCAAAACTGCCCTGCAGAACGCCAAAGGCGATGAGTCGCTGGACACCATCGGACAGAAGGCCAACGTCGACCTGTCCGCGCTCACTCATCATGCGGATGCCGCTTCAACCTACGGAAAATATGGCAAGGCGGCGAGCACCTATGCACGCGCGCTCATCTTCGACGAAGCGCGCTTCAACAATTCCGCCCTCCTGAAGAACACGCCTCTCGCGGCGTGGCAGCGGCCGAACCAGAGCGTGCTCGATCCTCTGGGACCGAATGGTCGCGTGGGCATTCTGACGGGTACTCGTCTGAATGCCGCCGCGAGTTATTTCACGAAAGGCGGGCTATCTTTTCTGTCCGGCGTGGAGAAATTGCATAAAGGTCAGGATCCGACGAAGGACTTCATCACGGCGGGCGCGACCACGGCACAGGGCATCAACGAGCTCACCATTGGCGTCGGCACCGATCTGGGCAATCACCTGGTCAAGCTGCAACAGGCGAAACGAACGCTGCAAACAGCTAGGCAACCAGGCACCGTGACTGGCGGATCCACGGGCGAGGCAGGGCGAGGCCCGGGCGGCGCGACGCAAGGTGCGCCGGAACCGGTCGCCGGACCCAGTGGCGCGACGCAAGGCGCTCCGCAACCGGTCGCCGGACCAAGCGGCTCGACGCAAGGCGCTCCGCAACCGGTCGCCGGACCGAGCGGCTCCGCGAACTTTGCCGACTTCGATCCGCACGGCAAGCTCGATGACGAAATCGACGCGCTCGACAAGCAAACCACCGGACACATCGACGACCAGCTCGCGCAGCAACAACAAAGCTTGCGCGACGACGTCATCGAAAAGCTCGCGAAGACGAATCCCGACGTGCAGCAACTCGAATTACAGGACGCGACGAACGATCTCGCCCCCCAGTATTTCGAAATGCAGAACCTCGCGACAAAACTGAAAAGCTCGACCACCGACACGGCCAGCGACGCCCACGAGAATATCAAGACCATCGACGCCAAGGCACGGGACGTCATCGCCCAACTCAAGAGCCAAGGCTTCGATACGGCAGACGCCGCACGCCAGTCGGGCAAGCCGCAGGCGCTCGAACTCGGCAAGCAGCTCGATCAGCTGGCGGGCCTGAAGCACGCGGCCTACGACCAGTTCAACAGCGCCATGCAGGAGCGGGAAAACGCGCTGACCGATTCAAGGACGGCTTTCGGCGACCTCGGCAAACTGCTGAGGGATACGCCCGCAAGCGAGCGTCCATCGAAGCTGAAGGAGTGGTCCGACAAATACACGGACTTCTTTGCGAAGCGCCAGGCCAACATACTCTCGAAAACCGACAGCTGGCCCGACTGGATGAAGATATCCAAGCCGCTGCGCATGCAGATGGTGCCGGCGGCGATCAATACCGCTCTTGGCGGCGCATCGTTTGGCGTCGCGCTGGACACGTATCTGCAAAAGCAGAAGGCAGGCAAGCTGACGCCACAGGACCGGATGGACTTCGGCGCCTCCGTGATCAATCTGACGAGCGGCATGATTGGATTCGTGCCGGTAGTCGGGCCGGCCCTGTCTTTCGCGCTTGCGACCACCGGGCTCATCCTCGGCGGAATCTCGGATCAGTACGACGCCCGCATGCGCGAAACCGACACGTACAACCTCAAGGAAAAGATACGCGAGGAATTCAACGCGAAGCACCCCGGCAATCAGATCGCCGAGCCCTACGACGGAGATTGAGCCGCGCCGGTTTGCGTGACGCCGACGTCACGCAAACTCGTCGCCGAGTTCGATCGTGACTTCGCGCGGCACCGCCTCGCCGTTCGCATACTGTTCCTCCAGCGAACCCAGCGAGGCCTCGACATACGCCCGCAGCACCGCGAAGCTGCGGCCACGCAGCCGCGCCGGCGAGGCGCGATAACGCGCCAGCGCCGCCGGCGTAATCACCACCGTCATTACGATACGGCGCGCCGTTGCGCCGAACCGCATCGCCACCCAGTGAATCGCCAGCGTCGGCGTGCCGTCTTCCGCGGCACGCTGGATGAACTGCGTCTGCTCGGGAAACAGATCGCTGATGACGCGCGCCAGTTCCTCGAACTCGGGATTGGCGCAGTCGTATTGGTAAGCTTCCATGGGGAGTGCCAAAAGGATAGGCGTGAAAGGAGGCCGATTGTAGAGAACGGCCAATGGTTCAACATGGCGCGCGCACCGAGCGCGCCATCAAGCGGTCATCAAACGGCCATTAAGCAACGATCAAGCGGCAGGCGTGCGGCCATCAAACGCGGCCATCGAGCCGCAGCCCTCATGCCGCCACCGCCGGACGCCTGAGCGCCCGCAACAGCAGCCCGGCGACGATCACCGCGCCGACCGCATACACGGCGTCCACTGCCGCGAGCGGCACGAGTTGCGCCTGGAACATCGCGGCAGGCACGTCCACCAGCGCATGCAATGCAATCGCGAGCGGCAGGATGCCGCGCCAGCCGGCCCGCAAGCCGCGCCACATCAACACCGACAAGCCGATCTGGAACACCAGCGCGGCAATGCGTTCGAGCGCGAAAATGCCGGCGGTCTGCGGCGTCAGGCTGGCGAGAATCAGATGGATGCGCATCACCGAGTCGGTCGGCAGATTGCTCAGATAGCCGTCCAGTTCACCGCGGTTTTCGAAGATCGCGAACAGAATCCATTGAATCTGCACCAGCACGCCAACGAGCCAGGCTTCGGCGCCGCCGTGGCCCAGGCCGTAGGTCAGCGCGGTGCCATCCGCGCCGCTATCGCCCTTGCCCGCCGTGAACGCCGTGGAGCCGGACTTCGCCGCCGCGCGTTTGAGCAGCAGCCGCATGCCGATGAACCGCCCCACTTCCTCGCAGATACCCGCGGCAAGCGCGCCATACACGACGAAGGCGACCGGATTCGACAGAAAGGTCGCGGTCGCTTCGTTCCGATGCAGCACGAAGTCGTTCAGCGCGCGCTCGATCACCATGGCGAAGAGCGCAAACACGGCCACGCCGGTGATGGCGTCACGCGGCTTGAGCGCGAGCGGCCGGCGCAGACGGCGGTAGATCAGGAAAGGTAAAGCGGCGACGAGCAGCGTCGCGAGGGCGAGACTCGAGAGGGTAAGCGGTGCAACAACCATGAGTTTCCTTGCGATGACCGGCGCGCACCCACTGCGCGCCGCAGCCCGAATGATCGCAGATCGGCGGGAATTCAGCGCAAAGTGGAGGCGCGGACGATCAGTTCGCCCGGCAGCAGGCAGTCGCGCGCGGTCGTCTGAACGCCTTCGATTCGCTCATGCAGGAACTCGACCGCGCGGTAGCCGATCTCGTAGGTCGGCTGGCGGATCGTCGTGACGCCGGTCAATTCCGCCCAGTCGGGGTCGTCGATGGAAAGCAGCGCGGCGCGGGCCTGCCAGTCGGCGCCGTAGCGCGCTTTCAGATGCAAGGCGAGACGCAACGCGACGGGCGCATTGGCCGCGAACAGCGCGACGCGCGCGGACTTGCCCGTGCCGCCGGCAGTTTCGCGCGCGCGGGCCGCCGCATCGATCGCACGGTCCAGTTCGGCGAGGCTGCGCTCGACTTCGGCTGCGTCCGCGAGATTCAGCACGAGCGTGTGACCGCGCGCGGCGCCCTTCCCTTCGCGCTGTCCAGGTTGCCCGCTCTGAGCGCTCATCGCCTCGCGAAACGCCGCTTCGCGCAGTTGCCGCGAGCTGACCTGCTCGAAAGGCTGAACGACGAACCAGATATCGTCGAAACCATTGTCCAGCAGATGCCGCGTGCCGAGTTCGGCCGCCGCCTGGTTGTCGAGACCGACCATATCCGCGACGAGCCCGTCCACCAGACGGTCGACCAGCACCACCGGAATCCCTCCGCCGCCCACGGGCCGCAGGGTTTCCTCACGCACGCCGATTGCGTTGACGATCACGCCTTCCACCCGGTACGTGGTGAGCAGTTGCAGATAGCGCCGCTCCATCTCCACTTCGTTCGCCGCATGGCAAATCAGCGGCATCAGGCCGAGCGCGTGGCACGCCGCTTCCACGCCTTGCAGCACTTCGACTGTGTAGGGATTCGTCAGGTCGGCCACCAGCATGCCGATCAGACGGTTGCGGCCACGCTTGAGGCCGCGCGCCATCTGGTTCGGCTGATAGTTCAGGCGCGCGATCGCGGCCTCGATGCGCGCGCGCAGTTCAGGCGACAGCACGCTCATCTCGCCGTTCAGATAGCGCGAAATGCTGGTCTTGCCGGTGCCGGCTTCGCGCGCGACGTCGGTGATCGTCGCGCGGCGCGGCGCGGCCTGCGGGGTCGTGCTCATCGGCGTCTCGTGGCTTGGCGCGTGGTTCGGCTCATTGAGAAAGCACTTCGCGATTGACGATGTTGCTGGTCAGTGTGCCGTCGAGCGCGGCGACGAGGTTTTCCGCCGCGTTCAGCGCCATCGCGTGACGGGTTTCGTGCGTCGCCGAACCGATATGCGGCAGCGCGACCACGTTCGCGAGCTTCAGGAGCGGCGAGTCGGCCGGCAGCGGTTCGGTGTCGAACACGTCGAGACCGGCGCCGTGGATCGTGCCGTTTTGCAGCGCCTCGATCAGCGCCGTTTCGTCGACGGTCGCGCCGCGCGAGGCGTTGATCAGAATTGCGCTCTTCTTCATCGATTTCAATTCAGCCGCGCCGATCAGATGCTTCGTCTCCGGCGTCAAAGGCACTTGCAGGCAGACAAAATCAGAAGTGGCGAGCAGTTCGGCCAACTCGACGCGGCGCGCGCCGTAAGCCGCTTCAGCTTGCGGGTTCGGCGAGCGGTTGGCGTACAGCACCTTCATGTTGAAGCCGAGCGCCGCGCGCCGCGCCACCGCGCCTCCAATCCGCCCGAGCCCGACGATGCCGAGCGTCTTGCCCTGCACGTCCACGCCGAACTGAGCGGGTCCGATGCTGTGCTGCCAGTGCCCGGCCTTCACCCACTCGGCGAGTTCGACCACCCGCCGCGCCGACGCGAGAATCAGCGAGAACACCGTGTCCGCGGTGGATTCGGTCAACACGTCCGGCGTGTGCGCGAGCACGATGCCGCGGCGCGTGAGATCGGCCACGTCGAACTGATCGAAGCCCACCGAGATAGTCGACAGCGCCTTGAGCCGCGTCGCGCCTTCGAGCATGGCCGGCGTGATCTTCACGCTCGAACCGATGCCGCCGTCCGCGTCTTTCAGCGCGGCCACGAACGTGTCGTGCTGCGCGGCATCGACCTGCACCACTTGCACATGCTGTTGCAGATACGCGAGCACATCTTCGGGCAACGACCTCCAGGCGACGATCTTCTTCATCAGCTTATTTTCCTTGCAACAGGGTGGCGAGCCGCGGACACGTTGTTCTGTTCCTGCGCCTGCGGTTTGACGATCAGCGTCAGAATCACGGCGGCGACGAGCGCCACGCTCATGAATGCATACGACGCGGCGGGCGACCCGGTCGCGCCATTCAGATAGCCGACCACATACGAGCCGACGAACGAACCGAGCGCGCCCATGCTGTTGATCAGCGCCATCGCGCCGCCCGCGACGTTCTTCGGCAACAGTTCCGGCACGATCGCGAAGAACGGGCCATAGGGCGCGTACATCGCGGCGCCGGCGATCACCAGCAGCGCATACGAGAGCCAGAAATGCGTGGAGCCGAGCGCGTAAGAAGCCGCGAACGCCACCGCGCCGACCAGCAGAAACGGCCACACGAATACCTTGCGGCGGTTGAGTTTATCCGAAGCCCACGAAGCTGCAAGCATCGCGATGGTCGCGGCGAGGTACGGCAGCGCCGAAAGCCAGCCGGTTTCGACCATACCGAGCGTCGAACTGTTCTTCAGGATCGACGGCAGCCACAGCACGAAACCGTACACGCCGATGCTCCAGCAGAAATATTGCGCGCACAGCTTGATCACCGCGGGCGTCCTGAACGCGTCGCTGTAGTTGCGCACCGGCTTGATCGCGGCCTGTTCCGCGCGCAGCGTTTCGGCGAGGTCGTCCTTTTGCTGCTGCGTGAGCCACGACACCTGCTGCGGCTTGTCCTGCACGATGAACCACCAGATCACCGCCCACAGGATCGCGGGCGCGCCTTCGGCGATGAACATGTGGCGCCAGCCGAACGAATGCACCAGATAGCCCGACACGACCGACATCCACAGCACCGTCACCGGATTGCCGAGAATCAGGAAGGTGTTGGCGCGCGAACGCTCGCTTTTGGTGAACCAGTTGCTGATGAAAATCAGCATGGCCGGCATCACCGCGGCTTCGACCACGCCGAGCACGAAGCGGATCACCATCAACGACGGAATATTGCTGACCATGCCGGTGAGCGCCGCGCAGCCGCCCCACAGCACCAGGCTCCAGAACACGAGCTTCTTGACGCTGCGGCGTTCCGCGTAGATCGCGCCGGGAATCTGGAAGAAGAAATAACCGAGGAAGAACAGCGCGCCGATCAGCGACGACAGTCCTTTGCTGATGCCGAGATCCTGGTTGATGCCGGCGGCCGACGCGAAACCGTAGTTCGCGCGATCCAGATAAGCGAGGCTGTAGGTGATGAATACGATCGGCATGATCGTCCACCAACGGCGAATCGCAAGCGATGAGGTCATGGGGTGTCTCCTTGGACGGCTTCCCGAAACAATGATGGACGGTCGTGGGGCGCTCTGTTCGAGCGCTCTTGCTGTTATCGAAGCAGCCCGGCGCGGCGCGCCGGATTGCGAAACTTGCGCCTCTTCAGGCTGCGGCGGCGATGGACGGCGCGTCGGCCGATTCCAGCGCGTCGAGTTCGGCGCGGCTCGGCAGCCCTTCCGAATCGCCGATCACCTGAATCGCCAGCGCGCCGATGCGGTTGCCGCGCGCCACGGCATGCGGCAGCGACTTGCCTTCGAGCAACGCGCTGACCACGCCGACGGCAAAACCATCGCCCGCGCCGACCGTGTCGACCACCTTCGCGACCGGCTGGCCGGCGATCACGGCGGCATCGTCCGCAGTGCGGAAATACGCGCCCTGCGCGCCGAGCTTGATGACCACGCCGCGCGCGCCGTGGTCCAGATAGAACTTCGCGATGTCGTCCGGTTGCGTGTAGCCGGTCAGAATCTCGCCCTCGCCGATGCCGGGCAGCACCCAGTCGGCCAGCGCGGCCAACGCATTCAACCCTTCGACCATCGCGGCGCGCGACGGCCACAGCGTCGGGCGCAGATTCGGGTCGAAGGAAACCGTCCTGCCGGCGGCACGCATTTCACGCGCCAGATGGAACGCGAGTTCGCGCGAGCTCGCCGAAATCGCGGGCGCCACGCCGGTCAGATGCAGATGACGCGCCGGCAGCACGTAATCCGCCGCGTAGTCAGCCAGCGACAGGTGGCTCGCCGCCGACCCTTTGCGGAAATACTCGACCGCCGGGTCGCTGCCGTCGTCGTTTTTCGACTTCAGCTGGAAGCCGGTCGGATAGCGCTCGTCGGTGCTCACGCAGCGCTGATCGATGCCTTCCTTCGACAACGTGTCGCGCACGTACTGGCCGAACGAATCGTTGCCGACGCGGCTCATCCAGCCCACCTTGAAGCCCAGGCGCGACAGACCGATCGCCACGTTCAGGTCGGCGCCGGCGATGCGCTTCGTGAACTGGCCGACGCCCGCGAGCGGGCCGGTTTCGGCGGCCACGAACATGGCCATCGCTTCGCCATAGGTGATGACATCGAGTGGTGTGCTGGTGTTGCTCATGCTTTGCTCCTGCTTGTTCCGCGTTGCTGCGTGTTTTGCTGCGGCATTTGCTGCGCCGTTTACTGCATGTTTCGCTGCATGTTTTACGTCGTGCCAGCTTCTTGCTTGCCGCGCACCATTCGCTGCGTGCGAGCCCTTCGCCGCGTGCTTCTTGCAGCGTGCTGTTTTCGGCTCCGCTGCTCTCTCAGGTCCTACCTGCCGCTCACGCGGCGGCCAGCCACGCGACGTAATGCGCCGCGTCCGTTTCGACACGGCTCGCATCGAACGGAAACTCGATGCCGCGCGGCACATGGCGCGGCAGATGGTCGAGCACCGCGGCGAATTGGGCGTCGTGGGCAGCCGGAGCCGCCGGAAAACGCCTTGCCCCTTCGCCCACCGCCGTCTTGCAGTGGATGTATTCCACATGCGCGGCCAACGGCAACGCGGCGTCGAGCGGCGCGACATCGCACCATGCCCAGTTACCCATGTCGAAGGTCATGCCGAGCACGTCGGCGTGACCTTCGCGCGTCAGCGCGTCGAACAGGCCGGTGAATTGCGCGAGCGAGCCGCCCTGCGCCAATTGCCCGTTTTCGACGACGAGCCGCAGCTCCGCACAGCGCATGTGATCGGCGATCACGGCGGCATTGGCGTCGGTGGCGAAACCGCCCAGCTGCAACTTGACGAAACGCGCGCCGAGCGCGATCGCTTCTTCGACCGAGAGGCGCAACGCGTCGGCGTCGAGCTTGCCGTGCGCCGTGTACAGCGAAGCCGGCGTGGAGTAGACCGACCACAAACCGAGTTCCGCAATCTGCCTGCCCAGCACGCGCAGGTTGTGCGGCGTGGCGTCGGCTTGGTCGGCGAACAGTTCGCGGCGCACTTCGAAACCCGCCGCCCCAGCCTGCCTGCTCACCCGCGCCCACTTCAGATGGCCGTCCGTGCGGACCGCATCCATTCCGAATGCGCTTGCGACGATCACCACGTCCGGTGCATCAACCATGTCGAATTTACTCAATCTGTTGCTGTCATCAGCATTTGGAACCGGTTCCAAATGCACTTCGAAAAAAAGCGCCGAGGCGCTTGCGATGCCCGAATAGTGCGCCGAGGTCGGCGTCATGCACCATAGTGGAAATCCCCAGGCGTGCCGGGCATGGGCAACGGCAGTTTCGCTTCAAGGGCCGTTGTCCAGACACAGTGCGAGAAATCGCTCCACCACCCGCGACGGCGCGCTCGCATGGGGTACCAGAATCGACAGCCGCCGCGTGAGCGGCTCCGGGCTGAGCGAAAGCAGACACAGCGCACGGTCCTCGTGCCGCATCGACATCGCCGAGACGAAGCCGATGCCCATGCCCGCCCGCACCGCCTCCTTCACGCCTTCCACGCCGGCAATCTCGAGCGCCACGCGCATCGGCACGCCGGCCCGCGCGAAGGCCCGCTCGACGATTTGCCGCACGCCCGAACCTGCCTCGCGCAGCACCAGCGGATGCTCGCCGAAGGCCGCCAGGTCGGCCGGGCCGCCGTCGCCCAACTGCGCCAACGGATGCGAGCGCGGCATGATCGCGACGATTTCGTCCTCGCGCCATGCATGCACGGCGGTGTCCGGCGGCAGGTCTTCGCCGACCGGTCCCTCGATCATTGCAATGTCCACCGAACCGAGCGCGGCGACGATTTCGGTGGTGTTGCCGTCGGCGGTATGCAGCGTCACGTCCGGATAACGGCGATGGAAATCGGCGATCAGATACGGCAGCAGATAACTCGCCGGCGTGGTGCTCGCGCCGATCCGCAAGGAGCCCTGCTCGAGACCGCGTAAAGCGTCGCGGTACGCATGGGCTTGCCGCCAGGTGTCGCGCAGCCGGGTGGCGTAGCTGGCGAGCTGCTCGCCCGCGGGCGTGAGGCGCACGCCGCGGCCGTCGCGCTGATACAGCGGCTCGCCGAACTCGTCCTGCAACTGCCGCAGTTGGCCCGACACGGCCGGTTGTGACAGATGCAACGCCACCGACGCCCGGCTGATGTTGCGATGCTCGGCGACGGCTGCAAACGTTATAAGTTGGTCCGGGGTCATGATGGTCCAAGTATCGGCTCAAGCGATACTTTACATTCTAAATCATGATTTTTCATATCGATATATCTACTTTAGGATTAGCCCCATCGAATCTTCGTCAGTCACAGAAAAGGGCTGCACCATGTCCACCGCTCAACTCACCGCCGCCAGTACATCGCCCGCCGGGTTGTCCACCCGCGGCCAGCTCAACGGCATTCTCTTCGTCGCGCTGTTCGCCGCCGCCGTGACGCGGATCGCCGCGATTCCGGCCGTCGCCGGCCTCGGCCTGAGCCCGCTGATCGTCGGCATCGTGGCCGGCGCCATTTACGGCAATGCGCTGCGCGACGGCATGCCCGCCAGCTGGGCGGCCGGCGTCAACTTTTCGGCGCGCAAGCTGTTGCGCATTGCCGTGGCGTTCTTCGGGCTGCGCGTGAGCCTGCAGGAAATCGCTCAGGTCGGCGTGCCCGGCCTCGCGGAATCCGTCCTGATCGTGGTCAGCACGCTCGTGATCGGCACGTGGGCCGGCATGAAAATCATGAAACTCGACCGCGACACCGCCTTGCTGACCGCAGCGGGCAGCGCGATCTGCGGCGCGGCTGCCGTGCTCGCCTTCGAATCGACTCTGCAATCGAAGCCGCACAAGAGCGCCATGGCCGTAGGCAGCGTAGTGCTGTTCGGCACGCTCTCGATGTTCATGTACCCGGTGCTGTTCAACGCAGGCTGGCTGCATCTGGATACGGTTGGCGCGGGTCTCTTTTTCGGCGGCACGATCCATGAAGTGGCGCAGGTGGTCGGCGCGGCCAGCAATGTGAGCCCGGAAGCAACGCACATTGCCACCATCGTCAAGATGACCCGCGTGATGTTGCTGGTGCCGGTGCTGCTGGTGGTCGGCCTGTGGGTGAACCGCTCCGCGCGCCGCAACGCCGCTTCGGCCGGCTCGGCAGACGGTGCCCACGCACCCCGCAAGCTGGCGATTCCGTGGTTCGCGCTCGGCTTTCTCGCCTTCGTCGTGATCAACTCGCTGCACGTGCTGCCCGAAGCCGCGACCAGCACGCTCAACATGCTGGACACCTTCGCGCTGACCATGGCCATGACCGCGCTCGGCATCGAAACACGCATCTCGCAGATCCGGCAGGCCGGCCCCCGCGCACTGACCACCGGCTTCATTCTGTATGTGTGGCTGATTGCCGGCGGACTGGGTATCACATGGACTGTCCAGCACCTGTTCGGCTAAGCCGCCCTCGCCTTCACACTCACCCCGCCGCGTGCGGGGTTTTGCGCATTCTGGGGACCCATGCGGCGCGCTCGCGCGGCATACTGGTTGCTGGCGTCGTCAGCTCATGCAGTCCGCTTATGCGCGCTGTCAATGCAACCGGAATGAGGATCGATCGATGAGCCTTGAACTCTACTATTGGGACGGCCTGCAGGGCCGCGGCGAATTCGTGCGGCTCGCGCTGGAAGAAGCCGGCGCCGACTACGTGGAAGTGGCGCGCGGCGAACCGTCGGAGGGCCTGGGCACGAAGGCGATGATGTCGGTGATGAAGAGCAAGGACGAGCCGTATCCGCCGTTCGCGCCGCCGTTCCTGAAAGACGGCGAACTGGTGATCGCGCAGACCGCCAATATCCTGTTCTATCTCGGCCCGCGGCTGAATCTCGCGCCCACGGTGGAAAGCCTGCGTTACGTGGCCAACGGCCTGCAACTGACGATCGCCGACATGGTCACCGAAGCGCACGACACGCACCACCCGCTCGCCAGTTCGCTTTACTACGAAGACCAGAAAGACGCCGCCAAAGTGCGCGCGCACGACTTCATCGACAACCGCATTCCGAAGTTCATGTCGTACTTCGAGCGCGTGCTGAAACAGAATCCGGCCGGCGACCGCTTCATGGTGGGCGACGCGCTCACTTACGTCGACCTGTCCATGTTCCAGTTGATCGACGGCCTGCTGTACGCGTTTCCGCGCGCGCTCAAACGCTTCGGCGAACACTATCCGCGGCTCGCCGCGTTGCACGATGCGGTGATCGAGCGGCCGAACATCGCCGCGTACCTGCAGTCCGACCGGCGTATCGAACACAACGAGGCCTGCATCTTCCGGCACTATCCGGAACTCGACCAGGCGGCCGCTTGAGCCGCGCCATTTTCCTTCGCTCACTGACTGTAGCGCGCCCGCCATCCGAAGCGGGCGCGCTGTTGTTGCCGTGCGCGCTTTTCAACCCACTCTCACGCCCCGTACCGTCGACGTGCTTTCATTCCTGCTGAAGCTGCGCACCCGCGCACAAGATCTGTTCCGCCTCTCCGACGCCCACACCATGCTGGTCTGGTCGGTGGTGGTCGGCGTCGCGGGCGCCTTCGCCACGATCGCCTTTCGCGAGGCCATCGCGCTGCTGCAATTCGCGGTGGTCGGCAAGGCCGGCAGTTTCGTCGAAATGGCGCGCAGCCTGCCGTGGACCGTGCGGATCTGGATGCCCGCCGCCGGCGGCCTGATCGCCGGCTTCTTTCTGCTGATCGCGCAGCGGCATGCGGACAAATGCAACCACATCGATTACATGGAAGCGGTCGCGATCGGCGACGGCGTGGTGCCGGTGAAGCTGAGCTTGTGGCGCAGCGTGTCGTCGCTGTTCACGATATCGAGCGGCGGGTCGATCGGCCGCGAAGGTCCGATGGTGCAACTGGCGGCGCTGGCCGCCTCGCTGATCGGACGCTGGGTGCATTTCGATCCGTCGCGGCTGCGTCTGCTGGTGGCATGCGGCGCGGCCGCCGGGATCACCTCCGCATATAGCGCGCCGATTGCGGGCGCGTTTTTCGTCACCGAAATCGTGCTCGGCTCGATTGCGATGGAAAGCTTTGGGCCCGTGGTGGTCTCGGCCGTGGTGGCCAACATCACGATGCGTGAATTCGCCGGCTACAAGCCGCCGTACGAAATGCCGGTGTTTCCGCCGGTAGCCGGTCTCGAAGTGCTGTTGTTCGTCGCGCTCGGCTTGTTGTGCGGCGCGGCGGCTCCACAGTTTCTGCGCCTGCTCGACGTGTCGAAGAAAAGCTTTCGCAAGCTGCCGGTGCCGCTGCCCGTGAGACTCGCGCTCGGCGGCCTCGTGGTCGGCATTCTGTCGGTGTGGACGCCCGAGGTGTGGGGCAACGGCTACAGCGTCGTCAACTCGATCCTGCATTCGCCGTGGACGTGGACCGCGCTCGTTCTCGTGCTGGTGTTCAAGCTCGTCGCCACGGCGGCCACGGCGGGCTCCGGCGCGATCGGCGGGGTGTTCACGCCGACGCTGTTCGTCGGCGCGGTGGTCGGCTCGCTGTTCGGCCAGGGCATGCATGCGCTGTGGCCGCACGGCACGTCGGCCCCGTTCGCGTATGCGATGGTCGGCATGGGCGCGTTTCTGGCGGGCGCAACCCAGGCGCCGCTGATGGCGATCCTGATGATCTTCGAGATGACGCTCAGCTACCAGGTGGTGCTGCCGCTCATGCTCTCGTGCGTGGTCGCCTATTTCGTGTCGCGCGCGATCGGCAAGACATCCATGTACGAAATCACCTTGCGGCGCAACAACGAGGAACAGGAGCGCTCGCGGCTGCGCGCCACGCAGATGCGCGAGCTGATCCGCCCAGCCGAAACCGTCGTGCCGCCCAACGCGACCGTGCAGGACATGACGCGCGTGTTTCTCGAATATCCGGTGAAATATCTTTACGTGGCCAACGAGTCGGGCGCGTTTCTCGGCGTGGTCGCGCTCAAGGACATCACCTCCGACCTGCTCGACGGGCGCGACACCACCGCGAAGACCGCGGCGGATTATCTGCAGCCGCATTTCGACGTGCTCACGCCCGATATGCCGCTCGGCGTCGCGTTGCAGCACTTCCTCGCGTTTCAGGGCGAGCGACTGCCGGTAATCGAAAGCGCCGCGCATCCCACGCTGGCCGGGGTGGTCTATAAAACCTCGCTGCTCGATGCGTACTTCCGCATGAATCCGACGCGTTAGCGGAGGCGTTAGCGGAGGCGTTAGTGGCCGCGCGCCAAGCCCCCCAGGATCGCGCCCGCGGTCGCTTTGCGTGCCGTGCAAAGCGCGGCAAATTCTCTACAATGGACAGACTGCTGCGGCGAATGCCCGCAGCGCGCGTTACGCCAGAACGGGCGCACCGAGACGCCCGCCCTTCGATCGGAGCGAAGATGAGCGAACCGTCCCTCGATGCCGTGCGCCGCGACCAGGCGGGCTGGATTTTCGTGCATATCGAAGGCGAGCCCTACGACCGCGGCGAGCAGCACGGCCAGTTGCTCGCCACGGAAATCCGCAACGCGATCCACACCGCCCGCTATCTCGCGAAGTGGGACACCGGCGAAGACTTCGACACGTTCGTCGACGCCGCGGTCTCGCAGTTCGCCAACAAACTCGACACCGAATTCGCCGACGAAATCCAGGGTATCGCCGACGGCGCCAAGCTGCCGTTCGCCGAAGTACTGGCGTGGAACGGCTACATGGATCTGCTGCAAAGCTGGTGGCCCGCCCACGCGGCGCAGCAGCAGCCGAACCTCGGCATGAAACCGTGGCGCGGACGGCGCGGGCACCACTGCAGCGCGTTCATCGCCACCGGCCGCGCGACCCGCGACGGCCGCATCGTGATGGCGCACAACTCGTGGGACCGCTACGCGGCCGGCGACGCGTTCAATGTCGTATTCGACATCGTGCCCGATCAGGGCCACCGCATCCTCATGCAAGGCTTGCCCGGCTGCATCTCCAGCCTCACGGATTTCTGGGTGACCGCGGCCGGCCTGATGGTGACGGAAACCACCATCTCCAACTTCGCCGGCTACAACGCGGCGGGCGCGCCCGAGTTCTACCGCTCGCGGCGCGCGTCGCAGTACGCGAACAGCATCGGCGAATGGTGTGAAATGTTCGCGATCGCCAATAACGGCGGCTATGCGAATAGCTGGCTGCTGGGCGACACCAAGACCGGCGAGATCGCGCGTTACGAACTGGGTTTGCACTTCTCCGGCTTCGAGAGCACGAGAGACGGCTTCTACAGCGGCTACAACACCGCAACCGATCTGAAGATCCGCAATCAGGAATGCCTGGGCGAAGGCGAAGACTATACGGATGTGCGCAAGAACGGCGCGCGGCGCCTGCGTTTCATGCAACTGGAAGAGATGCATCGCGGCAAGATCGACGTGGAGCTGGCCAAGGAAATGATCGCCGATCATCACGACGTCTATCTCGACCGCAACGACAACCCGTGCTCGCGCACCATCTGCGGGCATCTGGAACTGGACGACGCGCGCTTCGGCGGCACCGATCACGGACCGTTCAACCCATGGGGCGCCAACGACGGCAAAGTGGCCGACAGCGAAATGGCGCGCGAGATGGCGTTCAGCGCGCGCTGGGGCCATCCGTGCGGGCGGCCGTTCGACGCGCAGGCGTTCATGAAGCGGCATCCGCAGTGGAACTGGCTGAACGGCTACATGCGCGACCGGCCGTCGTGGCCGTGGACGCGCTTCGAAGCGTTGCGTTAGGGGCCGAGCTTGCGGCAGCGCAACATAAGCAGCGTATGACCGTTCGCGACGGCGCTGCTGCGAAGTCGCCGCGTTTCTGCCATCATCTGGAATCGGCAATACCGCTTTGTCGTGAACGTGCGTGCGCTGCAAAATCCGCCATTCAGCATGGATTAGCGCGCAAGGTCACGTTTAGCATGGGCCGTCCTTTCGACGCGGGGACGGCACAGCGCTTGCTCCATTGTCAGCGCCGCATGAGCTTAGGAGGTCGGGTGATGAAAACCTCGACGCTGTTGACCATGGTGACGCTGTCAGCCTCTTGTTTTGCCGCGCCGGTTCATACCGCGCCGGACAGCATGACCGCCAATAGTCTTGCCGAACGCGCCAACGCCGCACCCGTTGCCCCCGCGGCGCCGGATGTCGCCGCCGCGGACAGCAATCGTCCGCAACATTGGGAACATATCGCGCTGCCCAAATCGCGACATCTCGACCGGAGCTTTACTGGGCAGAACGAGCACTTGCAGACCTGACGCGACCTGTCACATAGAGACGTGCGCGGCGCTGCATGCTTTACACTGCCTGGCGTTCACGGCCGCAA
Source organism: Paraburkholderia sp. RL17-380-BIE-A (assembly GCF_046028085.1). NCBI lineage: Bacteria > Pseudomonadati > Pseudomonadota > Betaproteobacteria > Burkholderiales > Burkholderiaceae > Paraburkholderia > Paraburkholderia sp. RL17-380-BIE-A. The sequence goes on along the minus strand of NZ_JARESQ010000023.1, from coordinate 69,777 downwards.
TGCGGTCGAGGGCGCGCATGTGCTACAGCACCGGCATGCGCGGGCCGGTATCCATTGCGTTACGTCAGCCGCGCGCTTTCAACCAGCGGCAAGCGCCACGCCCAACCGTCTTACGAGGAGCGTTTGCATGACCGCATCGGCTATTCCCGGCGAATCGATTGACCTCCAGATCACCGATATTCTGGGCGCCGTCCAGTTTCCAACCAACAAAGACGCACTCGTGGACGCCGCGCGCGAAGCCGGCGCGAGCAACGAGGTCCTCTCGATGCTCGACGGCTTGCCGGAACAGGACTATGTCGACGTGAATTCGATCACGCGCCTGATCAGCGGCAATTACAGCCCGGGACTCGGGGCATGAGCGAGGAGCCGGGTTCGTCGCAGCCTCGTTCCCGCCCGCTGTCCCTTTGGCTCGCGCCTGGCCAGAAACGCGAATCCGACTGGATCTACCGCTCGCCGCAGACGGCCGGTGCAAACGGCATCGAACGGATCGAGGCTTTCTTTCATCAGGCCGGCTACGCGATGCACCGGCACGATACCTATGCGATCGGCCGCACGCTGGCCGGCGTTCAGAGTTTTCGCTATCGCGGCAGCATCCGTAACAGCCTGCCGGGCGGCACGATGGTGCTGCATCCCGACGAACCGCACGACGGCCAGGCCGGCACCGGCGACGGCTTCCACTACCGCATGGTCTATGTCGATCCGGCGTTGTTCCAGCAGGCGCTCGGCGGCAGGCCGCTGCCGTTTCTGGAAGGTGGCCTGTCGAATGATCCGCGCCTCTTTGCCGCCACCGAGAGCCTGTTGCAGGCGATGGATAGCGCCATCGACCCGCTCGAACAGGACAGCGCGCTCCACGATCTGGCCGTCGCCCTCGCCGCGGTGGCCGGCGCGCCGGACGCGCCCCGCTCGGTGGATTACCGCGCGGCGACCCTGGCACGCGATTACCTGCTTGCGTCGCTCGATCGCGCGGTCACGCTCGACGAACTTGCCGCCGCGGCGGGTCGAGACCGCTGGAGTCTATCGCGGGATTTTCGCGCGCTGTTCGGCACCAGTCCGCATCGCTATCTGACCATGCGGCGTCTCGATCTCGTGCGGCAACTGGTGCTCAAAGGCGTGTCGCTGGCCGACGCCTCCGCCGCAAGCGGCTTTGCCGATCAGAGTCACATGACGCGGCATTTCAAGCACGCATGGGGCGTCGCGCCCGCGCAATGGCTGAAGATGGTCGGCTCGCCGGCGCGCGTTGAGCCGTTGAGCCGTTGAGCCGTTGAGCCGTTGAGCCGTTGAGCCGTTGAGCCGTTGAGTCGTCGAGCGGCTGCATACCTGATCGCGCGGCGCCGAACGGCCGCGCGCACAAACGTTCAAGACCCGCCTGCCCGTTACGCCGTACGCTTCCAGCCTGACATAACCGCTCAGGAGGAGCACGACGATGTCCGACGCTCAAACCATTCAACGGCCGTACCAAGCCATCAATTTCACGGAAAAACTGGCGCTTTTCAACGACCAGTGGCAAGCGCGCGTGGTCGCCGAAATGAACGACTATCAGTTCAAGCTGGTGCGAATCGAAGGGGATTTCATCTGGCACGAGCACGCCGACACCGATGAGACCTTCATCGTGCTCGACGGGCAACTGCGCATCGACATGCGCGATGGTTTCGTGCTGATTTCCGCCGGGGAAATGTTCGTGGTGCCGAAGGGCACCGAGCACAAGCCGTACGCCGAGCGCGAAGTCAAGCTGCTGCTAATCGAGCCGCGCGGCGTGAAGAATACTGGCGAGGAAGTCAGCGAACGGACCGCGGCGAACGACGTGTGGATTTAGGCAATCTCGTCGTTCGCCATGGCTCTGGCGGCCAGGTGGCTCAACCACGATGAACCATCTGCCCGGCAAGCGCACGGCTGGCCGGAAACCTTGGCGGCCCCCTTCAAACGCCAACGCCCCTCGCGCTCGACATCAAAACGGCGATGACGCCGCAATCCGCGAGCGCGCGGCGTTGGCCATGGGACGCGCTGCGTCGGCGGACAGTTCCGGCTCCCGCAGATCGCCCATGTCCGTCATCACCTCCGCGGCCTCCGCTACCGAACGCGCCGGCGTCACGGTGCGCGGATCGCGCGCGTGCTGCCCCTGCTGCTGGAAATGCTCGACGAGATGGTCGATGAAAGTCCGCACCTTCGCCGGCAAATGCAGGCGGCTCGGATAGGCAATCGTGATTTCGATCTGCGGCAAACGGTAGTTGGCGAGCAGCGGCACGAGCCGCCCGGACGCCAGATCGCGGCCGATCAGATAGCTCGGCAGAATCGCCACGCCCATGCCCAGCAGCGCGAACTGCCGGAGCATTTCCGTATTGTTCGCAACGATCGCATTCGTGGGGCGCACGCGGACTTCGCCGTCCGGCCCGGTAAAGACGCGTTCTTCGCCGCCCTGCTCGGACGGCCGGCTCAAACACGGATGCGTGAGCAGATGCTCGGGCCGCGTCGGCGTGCCGTGCTGCGCCAGGTACGCGGGCGTCGCGCAGACGGTCATATAGCCGGTGGTCAGACGCCGCGTGACGATACTCGCGCTGCGCATGTACCGCGTGACGAGAATGCCGACATCGAAGCCCTCCTCCACCAGATCGACGTGGCGATCCGCGAGCGTGACATCGGGCACGACGTCGGGATAGCGCGCGGCATAGGACTGCACCACCGGTGCGAGGCTATGCAACCCGAACACCACCGGTGCGACGATGCGCAAGGTGCCGACCGGCTCGTGATTGCGCGCCACCACCATCTGCTCCACGCCTTCGAGGTCGTCGAGAATGTGCCGCACGCGCTCCAGGTAAGTCGTGCCGGACTCCGTCAGCGAGAGGCGTCGCGTGGTGCGATTGAGCAGGCGGGTGCCGAGGCGCGCTTCCAGATCGGCGACATGACGCGTGACAACCGCCGTGGAAAGATCCAGCGCGCCAGCCGCACGGACGAAACTACCGAGGTCGGCCACTCTGACGAAAACGCGCATCGACTGCAATTGGTTCATGGGACGACTCCTGCCGCGGTAAAGCCGGGCCGGCGCAACCCTCACGCCTGTATCGACCCGCGCGGCAAGGCGCGCGCGGGTTTGCCCAACGATCCGATTGTATCGACCCGATCATGTCCCAACCCTGACCTGAACATGACATTCCGGACAGGTTTGCCAGAACGCCCGCGTCAACTCCGGGCGGTTTCTTGCAAGGTTTATTGCGGATTTGGAGTAGGTATAAACCCTAGGATGCTGGTATCATAGCCCCCGAAAGGGAAATCAATCGTTAATTGCTATGACACATCGTTTTCAGCTGTTCGAAAAAATCGCATTTTCACTGGTCTGCTGGTCCGCCGCGGCGTGTTCGGCTTTCATCGCGTACGAACGTTGCCCGGACATCAAGGTGGTGCTGCATGTGGGCGAAGAGGTTCTGCGCTACAGCGGCCAGTATTCGTTCGTCTGCGCAACGCCGGTTGCCGACGCTTGCGCGCAGTTGCCGGCAGATTGACGCCGCGCTTTACGGCTTTACTGCTTTACGTCTTACGGTTCGCGCCCGAACACCACGCGCGCAAAAAACCCCGCCAGCACCGTTTCAGCCATCTCCGCCGGCACGTTCTGCGGGTCGACCGTGTAGAAAAACTGCACACCGTCGCACAAACCCATCAAGCCGATCGCCAGCGTCTCCGGCGGCATCAGCATCGGCGTGCCCACACGCGCCGAAAACTCCCGGATATACGCGCTCAACTGCTCGAGCTTCTCGTGCATGAAAGCGTTAAAGCGAATCCGGAAACGGCCGTCTCGCACCGCGAGCAACTTCGCCTCGACCCACAGCAGGAAACACTTGTTCTCGCGATGCAGATTGCTGTAGTAGCGCAGCACGCGTGCTTCCATTTCTTCACGCGAAGCCGCATCCGCGAAGATCGCCTGCAACCCCGCCTGCATGACTTCGTGGTCGCGCCGCAGTAGTTCGAGAAACAACTCGCTCTTGCTGCGGAAGTTCGAATAGAACGCCCCGCGCGTATAACCCGCCGCCGCCGCGATGTCTTCGACACTCGCCGCAACGAAACCCTTCTTCATAAAAATGGCTTGCGCAGCGTCGAGCAATCGCTCGCGCGTCTGGTCTTTGCTCTGCTCGCGTGTCAGTCGTTGCCGTTTCATGGCCGCCAGTCTAGCACTGAAAAGAATCCGAATTCACTCCAACATTCAAATACAGGTGTGTATTAGAATGCAAACCGTCATTCGAAGTCAGATGCGCATGCCAATTGCATAATGGCCCACGCGTCTTCGCTGGCGGGCCGCTGCGGCTTGCCGTGTTCGTTCGCTGTCTCCAGTTGGGGTAATTGTGAAGCGTCCCGGTTTTCCCGCATCGCCCGCGATGCGCCCGCAGTCGCGTCGGCGTGGCCGTCCCGTAAGCCCGCGCCACGCAGCATTCGCTCTGGTTCTTGCCGGCGTCGTCACGCTGGCCGCGTGTTCGAAGAAAGAAGCCGCCGCGCCCGAGCCGCGTCCGGTGGTCGCTGTCGCCGTGCATGCGGACGGCAGCGAGACGCAGGCAGCCTCGTTACCCGGCGAAGTGCAGGCCCGTTACTCGACGCCGCTGTCGTTTCGCGTCGGCGGGAAGATCGTCGAACGGCGCGTGCGCCTCGGCGATGTGGTGAAGAACGGGCAGATCGTCGCCCGGCTCGATCCGGCCGACCAGCAAAAGAACGCTGCCAGCGCGCAGGCGCAGCTTGCCGCCGCAGAGCACAGTCTTGTGTATGCGAAGCAGCAACTCGATCGCGATCAGGCGCAGGCGAAAGAGAACCTGATTGCGCCTGCCCAGCTCGAACAGACCACGAACGCATACGCATCCGCCGTCGCGCAGCGCGATCAGGCCGCGCAGCAGGCGGCGTTGTCGAAAGACCAGTTGCAATACACCACGCTCGCCGCCGATCACGCCGGCGTGATTACCGCCGAGCAGGCCGACACCGGTCAGAACGTCTCGGCGGGCCAGGCCGTCTACAACCTCGCCTGGAGCGGCGACATCGACGTGGTGTGCGACGTGCCGGAAAGCGCGCTCGCCGCGCTCTCCGTCGGGCAAACCGCCAACGTCACGCTTGCCGCGCTGCCGGGACGCAAGTTCGCCGCGCGCGTGCGCGAACTCTCGCCCGCCGCCGATCCGCAAAGCCGCACCTATCGCGCCAAACTCACGCTCGAGAACCCCGGCCCGGATGTGCGTCTGGGCATGACCGCGGATATCGAACTCGCCGCGTCGGCGAACACTTCGGCCAATCAGAACGGCTCGTTTACGGTGCCCGCCACCGCGTTGTTCCACGACGGCACGCAGCCCGCCGTGTGGATCGTGCGCGCCGCGGACAACGCGCTGGAACTGCGCCGAGTAACGGTCACGCGCTACAACGAGCGCACCGTGGTGATCAGCCAGGGCATCAAGGAGGGCGAGCGCGTCGTGCTGCAAGGCGTGCATACGGTGACCGCCGGCGAGAAGGTCCGTGCGATCGCGCCGCTGCATCCCGAGGACTTCGCTTCATGAGCACCACGCCTGAAGAGGGACGCTTCAACCTGTCCGCATGGGCGCTGCGCCACCAGGCGCTGGTCGTTTTCCTGATCGCGCTCGCCACCGCTTTCGGCATCCTCGCCTATACGCGGCTCGCGCAATCCGAAGACCCGCCCTTCACGTTCCGCGTGATGGTGATCCGCACCTTCTGGCCCGGCGCGACCGCGCGCCAGGTGCAGGAACAGGTCACGGACCGCATCGGCCGGAAATTGCAGGAGACGCCCGCGATCGACTTCGTGCGCAGCTACTCGCGCCCCGGCGAATCGCTGATGTTCTTCTCCATGAAAGACTCGGCGCCAGTCAAGGACGTGCCCGAAACCTGGTATCAGGTGCGCAAGAAAGTCGGCGACATTGCGGCCACGCTGCCGCAAGGCATTCAAGGCCCGTTTTTCAACGACGAATTCGGCGACGTCTATACCAACATCTACACGCTCGAAGGCGACGGCTTTTCCGCCGCGCAACTGCACGACTACGCGGACCAGCTGCGCACGGTGCTGCTGCGCGTGCCGGGCGTCGGCAAGGTCGATTATTTCGGCGATCCCGATCAACACATCTATATCGAGATCGCCAATACGCAGCTCACGCGTCTGGGCATCTCGCCGCAACAACTCGGCCAGGCCATCAATTCGCAGAACAGCGTCTCGCAAGCCGGCACGCTGACCACCACCGATGACCGCGTATTCGTGCGTCCCACCGGCCAGTTCAAGGACGTCAACGCGCTCGCCGACACGCTGATCCGCATCAACAACCGCTCGTTCCGTCTCGGCGATATCGCCACGATCAAACGCGGCTACGACGATCCCGTCGTCACGCAAATGCGCTCCGGCGGCAAGGCTGTGCTCGGCATCGGTGTGACCATGCAGCCGGGCGGCGACGTGATCCGTCTCGGCAAGGCGCTCGATCAGCAGATGGTCCAGTTGCGCCGCGCGCTGCCCGCCGGCTTGCAACTGGTCGAAGTGTCGAGCATGCCGAACGCGGTCGCGCATTCGGTCGACGACTTTCTCGAAGCCGTCGCCGAAGCCGTGGCGATCGTGCTGGTGGTGAGCCTGGTGTCGCTCGGCGTGCGCACCGGCATGGTGGTCGTGATCTCGATTCCCGTGGTGCTCGCCGTCACCGCGCTGTGCATGTACCTGTTCGATATCGGCCTGCACAAGGTGTCGCTCGGCACGCTCGTGCTTGCGTTGGGACTACTCGTCGACGACGCGATCATCGCCGTCGAAATGATGTCGGTGAAGCTGGAGCAAGGCTGGAACCGCACGCGCGCGGCAGCCTATGCGTACACCAGCACCGCGTTTCCGATGCTCACCGGCACCCTCGTCACCGTCTCCGGTTTTTTGCCGATCGCATTGGCCAAGTCGAGCACCGGCGAATACACGCGTTCGATCTTCGAAGTGTCGGCGATCGCGCTGATCGCCTCGTGGCTTGCCGCCGTGGTACTGATTCCGCTGCTCGGCTATCACCTGTTGCCCGAGCGCAAACGCGAGGCGCACGAGACACATCTGCCCGACGATCACGAGCACGACATCTACGACACGCGTTTCTACCGGCGCCTGCGCGGCTGGATCGGCTGGTGCATCGAGCGGCGCTTCGTCGTGCTGGCGATCACAGTCGTACTATTCGTGCTGGCCATGGCGGGTTTCACGCTGGTGCCGCAGCAGTTCTTCCCGAGTTCGGACCGCCCCGAGTTGCTGGTGGATGTGCGCCTGCCCGAAGGCGCCTCATTCGAAGCCACATTGCGTGAGGCCACGCGGCTCGAAAAAGCACTAGTGGGCCGCCCGGAAATCGATCATACGGTCGACTTCGTCGGCACCGGCGCGCCGCGTTTCTATTTGCCGCTCGATCAGCAATTGCCGCAACCCAATTTCGCGCAATTCGTGATCACGGCGAAGTCGGTAAAGGATCGCGAAAAGCTTGCGCAATGGCTCGAACCTGAATTGCGCGACCATTTTCCGGCCATTCGCACGCGCCTGTCGCGGCTCGAGAATGGACCGCCCGTCGGCTATCCGGTGCAGTTCCGCGTAAGCGGCGACGACATCGCCACGGTGCGCTCGATCGCCGAGCGCGTGGCCGCGACGCTGCGTGCGGACCACGGCACCCGCAACGTGCAGTTCGATTGGGACGAACCCGCCGAGCGCTCGGTGCGCTTCGAGGTCGATCAGAAAAAAGCGCGCGAACTCGGCGTGAGCTCAGAAGACATTTCGAGCTTCCTCGCGATGACGCTCTCGGGCTACACCGTCACGCAGTACCGCGAACGCGACAAGCTGATCAGCGTCGATCTGCGCGCGCCCAAGGCGGAGCGCGTCGATCCCGCGCAACTCGTCACGCTGGCCATGCCTACGCCGAACGGTCCCGTGCCGCTCGGCACGCTCGGCCATTTGCGCAACGACCTCGAATACGGCGTGATCTGGGAGCGCGACCGTCAGCCGACCATCACCGTGCAATCCGACGTCGCGCCCGGCGCGCAAGGTATCGACGTCACGCATGCCGTCGACAAAGCGCTGGGCCAGATTCGCGGCAGCCTGCCGGTGGGCTACCGGATCGAAATCGGCGGCTCGGTCGAGGAAAGCGGCAAGGGCCAGACGTCGATCAATGCGCAGATGCCGATCATGATCATCGCCGTGCTCACGCTGCTGATGATTCAGTTGCAAAGCTTCGCACGCGTGCTGATGGTCGTGCTGACCGCGCCGCTCGGGCTGATCGGCGTGGTGCTCACGCTGCTGCTGTTCGGCCAGCCGTTCGGCTTTGTCGCCATGCTCGGCGTGATCGCGATGTTCGGCATCATCATGCGCAACTCGGTGATTCTGGTAGATCAGATCGAGCAGGACATCGCCTCCGGGCATAAGCGGTTCGATGCGATCGTCGGCGCGACCGTGCGGCGTTTCCGTCCGATCACGCTGACGGCCGCCGCCGCCGTGCTCGCGTTGATTCCATTGTTGCGCTCGAACTTCTTCGGCCCGATGGCGACTGCGCTGATGGGCGGCATTACGAGCGCAACCATCCTCACGCTGTTCTATCTGCCCGCGCTGTACGCCACGTCGTTCCGCGTGCGTGCCGATGAACGCGAGCCGCAGACGCCCTCCGCGTCCGGCACGACGCATACGGGGAATTGAGTATGACCACGCCCACGTTCTTCCGATATTCGCGCCTCGCCGCGCTCACTGGCGTGGCATGCGCGCTCGCCGCCTGCTCGTTCGGGCCGAGCGGCGAGCCGCCCGCGATGCCGCAGCCGGCGCACTACGGGGCCGCAGCGCAGCCGACGCAAACCGTGCCCGCGCAAGGCGTCACGCAGCAGTTCGTGGTCGGCGCAAAGCCGGTGCCCGAATGGTGGAAGCTTTATCAATCGGACGCGCTCAACGCTTTGGTCGACGAAGGCCTGCGCAACAGTCCGACGCTCGCCGCGACCGACAAAAGCCTCGCCGCCGCGCGCGAGCAGTTGCGCGCGCAGATCGGCAGCTCGATGCTGCCGACCATCGACGCCAGCGGCCAGGCGACCCGCAATCGCGCGCTGGCAATTCCCGAGATCGGACCCAACACGTTTCTGTATAACGTCTTCGTCGGTCAATTGCAGGCGCATTACACCTTCGACCTGTTCGGCGCCGCGCGCCTCGCCGATGCCGCGCTCGCCGCGCGCGTCAACGTTCAGGCCTATCAGTTCGACGCCGCGCGCCGCGCGCTGGCCGCCAATATCGTGACGGCCGCGATCACCAGCGCCGCGCTTCATGCTCAGATCGAGACGACCGAACGGCTCGTGACGATCGCCAACGACCAGGCGCGCGACACGCAGCGGCGGTACGTGCTGGGAGCGGTCTCGCATGCCGATCAGTTGAGCGCGCAACAGAGCGCGGCGAGTCTGTCGGCGAGCTTGCCGGGTCTGAAGCAACAATGGCTGAGCACGCGCCACGCGTTGGCGGTGCTGCTCGGCAGAACACCTGATGCGGCGCCGGACGATCTCGAGCTTGCGCAATTGCATGTGCCTGAGCAGGTACCGGTGGTGGTGCCTTCGGAGCTGCTGCGCTCGCGGCCCGACATTCAGGCTGCCGACGCCGCGCTGAAGGCCGCGGCGGCCGACGTCGGGGTCGCCACGGCGCAGATGTTCCCGAGTCTGTCGTTGAGCGCGTCGATGGGACAAGGCGGTTTTAGCTGGCCGGTCGCGCTCTCGGGCGCGGGCGCGATCTGGAGCATCGGAGCGTCGCTGTCGCAGCCGCTGTTTCATGGCGGCGCCCTGTTCGCGCAACGACGTGCGGCGGTCGATACCTACGACGCCACGGTCTCGCAGTACAAGCAAACGGTGCTGGCCGCGTTCCAGAACGTCGCCGACACGTTGGCCGCGCTCGAACACGACTCGCAAGCGCTGGATGCCGCGAATATTGCGGCGCGCTCGGCGCAAGGCGTCTTCGACGAAACCTCCGGACGCTACCGGCTAGGCGCGCTGCCTGTCGCGTCGACCCGCTCGAGTGAGCAGCAGTTTCGCAACGCGCAGCTCGACGAGATCCGCTATACGAGCGCGCGGCTGACAGACACGGCGGCGTTGTTCCAGGCCATGGGGAATCCGCCGGTTGAGACGGGGGTGGGTGGGGCTTCGGCGGCGGCGGCTTCGGCATCAGCGGCGAGCGCGGGAGTCGCTGAGTAGCTAAACCTGGGATTCCGTACGGACGGCCAAGAAGTTATCCCCGTTTTTGTGCACACAAGTCCGTGGATAAGTCTTCGCCAATCGCGCCAAATCCCAAGCCAAAAAGGTTCGCGGGCCACCTGAGGGGAAATTAGGCATTCCCCACGGCCCGACAAACACCGTAGTATGCGATGCCTGTTAATGGTATGTGCAGTTCATCGCGTCACGCGGACTTGTGCTCGGGACGAAGAACCAGTTCCACAGGTCCCGCGCCCCGGTGCTCTTTCAGATACCGGTAAAGCCCATCCGTGATAAAGGCGCACGCGCTCATGCCTGGCCGAAAACTCAACGTCATACATCACACCCCCATGATCTTTTTGAGGGTCACGCCGCCGCTTCTGCGGGTGCGCTGTGAAGAGAAGACCGCTTGGATGCTGACCTGGACTCATAGGACCAGCCGGCTACCCGGCGCTGCGATCAGAATTGCGATGGTCGCAGCGCCGGGCACTTGGTCAGTTACTCCTCCGGTGACGCGTCAAGGGGGTGTTGCGTGACGTTTAAACGCTTTTTGACTTCAGGCCGCCCCTCCGCGATCACGTTAAGCATTGCTACGCCGAGCTGCCGCGCTAACTCGTCGTCAAATTCGAACTCATCGTCGTCCACAAAGAATGGTACTTCCATACACTCGGCCAGAAGCGGAGCCACCCTAGTTGACTCAACCATTTGCATGATCAACTGCTGTGGATTTTCGACGTAGGTCACAACCATTGAATACGGCGGACGTTTAAGCATTAATACCCCCTGCATTGTTGATATCTATCAAAAGCGTTCGCCAAGCATAGGGCCCAGTTTCGCTTCCCTCTTGGTCCGGCCAAAAGACGGCATTCGTCTCTGTCGTTTTCATACTGAGCATAGCATTCGGCTTCATGAGTTTCCCTACCGCCGCATTTAACGAATCCACCATCACCCCCCTTGAATAGGCTGCTGTAAAGCGTTGACCGCTTCGCAGAGCTCGTCAAATCCGGCACGAGCGAAGGATAGGGAACCTGCGCCTGATCGCTCAGCATCAACTCGCTGGTTTCGCGCCATGCCGGCAGTCAGGCGGGGTTTCGGTTGAGTTGCACCACTGATCAATTAGTGCGAGGTCGTTAATACACGCGTAGTTGCCCATACCACCCGGCGTGTTGCTCGTCACGTCGAGCTTGCAGGTCTTGGAACCCGGCGTGGCGCCGGACTTCGCGTACAGTGAGAAGCAGTCGTCTGCATTTGCGCTGAACGCAAGTATCAGCAACACGAACGCAGCCATCAGGCGGCCCGAAAATCCGGCCGCCTCCCCGTACAGTCTTTGTCTTTTCATTTTTATCCCTATTGGCTTGCTTTGTATTTGTTTGACGCACAAGCAACCTATAGGGACCAAGATGACCGGAAAATCCGACAACTCTTAAAATTACGCGCGACTTGCGTTCACACAAACCCCGACCAGGGAATGCCAACGCGAGATGTAGGAACCCATAACAAAAATTGTCAGATATCGTTGAGCCAAAGCAAAAGAATGGCGAACCCAAGGCATCCGATTCAGCCATATTCCCCGAGGCAACGAAGAAAAAATTTTTGGAGCACCGAGGACGATTACGACGTTTTGATAGATGCAGAACTGGCGCGCCGCCTTCACTTCAGCAAATAAGCTCGGCATTCTCGCCGTAGAGATCAAGCGCAGATATCAGACTCTAGTGCTGCGCCCGCAGAAAGCGGGCTATAGGAGTGTGTTCGTGCTGTGGTCGAGCGTTCCCGCTGCGAGGGCCGCGCACGGCTCGGTTGATCTTGCGACGAGCGCCACGCGCGATCATGCACCAAGTGGCATTTCGCGCGACTCGCCATCGAAACGGTAGCGGGAGTGGACACTGGTTCCCTTCGCACCAGTATGAACGTGGCCGGGGAAGCGGGTGCCGTCGTCCGAGTGCGGCCATGATCGAAGACCTTGTGCATCGCACGACACTTTATCCACAGTTTGTGTTGACAGACCTGTTGATAACATCCGGAGATACCAGCTAAGTCCTTGGCCGCGCACCACATTCTGCCGCCGACGCGTTTAGCGACGCCGCGCGCTCACCCAAGGGTGAGCGCAGCGACGCGCGCATTGCCGCAGCCCGTCACCGAACAGCATCAATAAACACTCGCCTCACCCGCCGGCCGGTTCTTGAAGCGCTTGTGCACCCAATAATATTGATCAGGAATCCGTCTAACCTGCGTCTCGAGAAACGCGGTGAGACGCCGCGCGTCGACCGCTACGTCGTCGGACGGAAAATCGCTCAGCGCTTCGAAGATATTCAGCTTATATCCGCGGTAGTCCGGCAACACCTCCGTGACGAACGGCACTACCCGCGCATTCGCCGCACGCGCCATCCGCGAGACGGAGGTCAGCGTGCAGGCCGGCACGCCGAAGAACGGCACGAACACCGAATCGCGCAAGCCGAAATCCATATCGGCGGCCAGCATTACGGGCTTGCCTTCGCGCAACGTGCGCAACGCGCGCCGCACGCTGTCGCTGCGCGGAATCATCTCGGTGCCGAAACGACCGCGCTGGCGCTTGGCCATCGCGTCGAAAAGAAGGTTCGACATCGGCGTATAGAGCGAGGCGACCGGATGCCGCGTCGAATACATCATGCAGCCCGCCTCGATGCCGACGAAATGGAAGCCGACGAAAATCGTCGGCTGACCCGTCATATCCGAGAGATCGATTGCGCTCTCCACCTCGACAAGGCGTGCGAGCGCCTGCGCATTACCGAACCACTGCGGCCCACGCTCGACATAGCTGCGGATAACGTGACAAAAGTGCGCACGCGCCAGACGTTCGCGCGCCTCGTCGCTCATATCTGGAAAACACAGCTTCAGGTTGGTATGTACGACGCGCCGGCGCGTGCTCGGAATGCGGTAGAGCAACGCGCCGATACCCGTGCCGATTCGTGCGACCACGCTATACGGCAGAAACGCAAACGCGCGCAGCAGACCTGTCATCAGACAGATCAGAATTCGATTTTTCACGAGGCGGGACCCGGTGGATGCTGGATGGCAAACACGCCGCCCGCCGCAACCTCAACATTGCCAACGGACGAAGTGACAGGCGCGCGCGTCATACCGGGTCTCGCGCGGCGCGGAGTTCGAGAATGGACGTCCCGCTCGCGGCGAGACGCAGTGGTGCTGGAGGCCGAAACCGTCTAGGGAATAGGCGTCCTTTAGGACCCTTGATAAATGCACCGCAGGCGTGATTAAAACACACTGCGCCTGCCGCGCACACAATCCGCCGGGTGGGCCACGCGGCAATCCGAGCGAAAGCCGCGCCAGGCGCCGCTTCGCTTCACTTTCAGAATCTTGCGTGCGCGGACTCCGCCGTGCTCATGCGGCCCGCACACGCCTGCTGCGCCCTACTGAACGTCCCCTTGCGGGACATCAGGGCTTGTTGGACTCGAACAAATCCATGATCTGCTTCTTCTCGTTCGACGAAACGCTAGGCGGAGGCACGACCGGCGGTGTCATGCCCGCGGGTCCCACGCCGCCGACCGCGTCGCTCACGCCCGCAGTCGGATTCGCCGAATCGAGACCGATGCTGGCCACGAAGCCATTGCCCGGCGTCATGTCCGTATAGAACAGCTCGCCGTCGACCGAAGTCACGCCGTCCGGCTGCGCCGGCTCGCTCTGCGGCACGCCACGCAACGCGCGCTGCATGTACTCCACCCAGATCGGCAAGGCCAGTTGCGCACCGAATTCACGGCTGCCGAGCGTCTTCGGCTGGTCATAACCCATCCACGCTACCGCCACGAGCGATTGCTGATAGCCGGCGAACCAGCCGTCTTTCGCGTCGTTGGTCGTACCGGTCTTGCCCTGCAAGTCCGAACGATGCAGCGCGTTGGTGCCGGCGCCCGTGCCGGCCGTCGCCACCGAATGCAGCAGGCTGTTCATGATGTACGCGTTACGCGGCTCGAGCGTACGCGGCGCATCGCGACCGGCTGTGAGCGGTTGCGCTTTGGAGAGCGGCTCGCCGCGCGCGTCCGTCACCTCGTTGATCAGATACGGATTGATCCGGTAGCCACCGTTCGCGAACACCGAATACGCACCCGCCGACTGCAACGGCGTGACGAGTCCCGCACCGAGCGCCATTGGCAGATACGGCGGGGTCTTGTCGGCGTCGAAGCCGAACCGCTGCGTGACGAAGTCTTGCGCGTACTTGGTGCCGATGAACGACAGAATGCGGATCGACACCAGGTTCTTCGACTTCTGCAACGCGAGACGCATCGGCATCGGACCGTCAGGCTGGTCGTCGTCCTTCGGCTCCCACGCGTCGCCGCCCGGCGTGCTCGACGGGAAATAGAGCGGCGCGTCGTTGATGATCGTGGCCGGTCCGAGACCCTTGTCGAGTGCCGCCGAATAGATGAACGGCTTGAAGCTCGAACCCGGCTGACGCCACGCCTGCGTGACGTGGTTGAACTTGTTCTTGTTGAAGTCGAAGCCGCCCACCAGCGCGCGAATCGCGCCGTCCTGCGGCGTGAGCGACACCAGCGCGCCCTCCACTTGCGGCAGTTGCGTGATCTGCCAGTTGCCCTTGTCGTCGGCGAGCACGCGCACGATCGAGCCGACCTTGATCTTCGTGGCGGCCGTGGCGCGCGCGCTCAACGCGCCGGCGACGAAACGCAGACCGTCGCCGCTGATCGCCAGCTGCGTGCCGTCCACCAGTTGCGCCTTGACCTGCTTCGGATTCACGTCCGTCACGACGGCGGCGATGATCTCGCCGTTATCGGGGTGATCGGTGAGCGCGTCGTCGATCGTCTGATCGCGGTCGTCACCCGGCGCGGGCAGTTGCACGAAGCCTTCCGGCCCGCGATAGCCATGGCGCCGCTCGTAATCCATCACGCCCTTGCGCACCGCGCGATAGGCGGCGTCCTGGTCGGCGGAGTCGATCGTGGTGGTGACGTTCAGGCCGCGCGTATAGGTTTCGTCCTTGTACTGCGCGTACATCATCTGCCGGACCATTTCGGCGATGTACTCGGCATGCACGCTATATTCGTTACCCGGATTCTTGGTGTGGATCTCTTCCTTCACCGCCTGGTCGTATTGCTCCTGGCTGATGTATTTCAGCTCGAGCATGCGCCGCAGAATGTACTCCTGACGGATCTTCGCGCGCTTCGGATTGACCACCGGGTTATACGCGGACGGCGCCTTCGGCAAACCGGCCAGCATCGCCGATTCCGCCAGCGTGATGTCTTTCAGGTCCTTACCGAAGTACACGCGCGCGGCAGCGGCAAAACCGTATGCGCGCTCGCCCAGATAAATCTGGTTCATGTACAGCTCGAGTATCTGATCCTTGGTCAGCGCGCGTTCGATCTTGTACGCGAGCAGCATTTCGTAGATCTTGCGCGTGTAGGTCTTCTCGCTGGAGAGGAAGAAGTTGCGCGCCACCTGCATGGTGATCGTGCTCGCGCCCTGTGAGGCGCCGCCGTGCGAAAGGTCGGACACACCCGCCCGCAGAATGCCGATGAAGTCGACGCCGCCGTGTTCGTAGAAGCGGTAGTCTTCGATCGCGAGCACCGCTTTCTTCATCTGATCGGGAATGTCCTGGAAGCGCACGAGACTGCGCCGCTCCTCGCCGAATTCGCCGATCAGCACATGGTCCGCGGTGTAGACGCGCAGCGGCACCTTCGGCCGATAGTCGGTCAGCGCGTCGAGCGACGGCAGTTGCGGCCCCATCACCACCAGCGCATAGCCGATGATCAGCGCGCCCACCACCGCGATAGTCGCGATCAGGCCGGCGAACCAGATGGCGAGGGTTGCGCCGATTGAACGGCGGCCGGCCTCGGCGTCGCGCGAAGCGGCATTGCGACCTGGCGTGCGTTGGTAGGAATCCCGGTCTTCACCAGACGGAGAATTGGATGAATGCGGTCGTTTGATGATTGGCATGACTGGAATAGTGGGCGCATGACTGAACGCCTTTCTGCACGCGCTCATGGCGCGCACATGGTTCGTGATCGAGCAGCGTAGCCTGAGGCGCAAACCACCGCGCGGCCCTTTGCCCCCGGCCGGCCGCACGGCATGCCCGGACCCTGTCCGGCGCAACGTAACAGCGCATTTTAAAAGAAATCGCGCGCGCTCCAAGTTAGTTTTTTTGTAAGAATTCCCTTCGCGCGAAAGGAGTCTGTAGTTCCGGGCAGTGACATGAGCGCTTTTGCGCCCCGCTGGAGTTATTCACAGAAAATGTTGAAAGGCCTGTGGACAAGCCGCCCGCAAACGCTACAACTCGTTGATGTCACGGGATTTTCACGTCGCGCCCGTTCCGCATCGGAGCAACTCGTCATATGATGGACTCCGCGCGCGCTAACACGTGCGCGCGCCGCGGCGTCCGCCAAATGCCCGCTTTGAACCGCCCATGCCAACAAGTATGCGAGCCGACCATGAACAAGCCCAGCGAACGCATCGTCGTATTCGTCACCACCGCGCAGAAACGCGCGATCACCTCCACCGCGGAGAATCTGGGCATCAGCGTCAGCGAGCTGATGCGGCGCGCGGTGCTGAGCTTCGGCGCGACTAGTGAACAGGTGAAGGCGGCGAGCATCGTCGACCGGCTGCGCGCGCCACGCGCGCCAGACGCGCTCGACGCCGCGCTGCAACGGGTCGCGCGCGGCACGCGGCATGCACGCGCCGCGCTGCCGCCGGCCCTGCAAACGCGCGTCGATGGCGCGACCGGCGGGTCCGCGCATAGCGAGGCAGGTTCCGCTTCGTCAAGGCCGGTCGCGAGTGAGTTGCCGCCCGCGTCAGTCGAAGGCGAACCCGTGCCTTTGCTCCCGGCGGGCGTCGCCGCCGCCCTCGCCGCAGAAATCGACGAGGAAGCCGCAGCAACCGCGGAAGCAGTCGCGCGCGTGGCAGCGGCCAAGGCGGCTTCGGTGCAAGGCTCCGCGCCTGAACCGTCCGACTCGGAAGCGCAACTGCGCAGCGTTCTCAAACGCCCTCGCCTCGACAGCGCGCACGAAGACGACGATCCGCTCGGTGATCCGAGCACGAAGGGCGGCCGCTTCGCCTGACCATCTGGTGCGATGCCTGTCGCGCCATGCCAGTCGGCACGTAACCGTTGCATATCGTTACATGTCCGTTCATTCGAATGCGCGAGCTTTCGGCAAATCCTTTCAGCAAGCCCTTTCGGCAATACACATGTGCCAAGGTTGGCGAATCTGTCATCGCTCCCTTTAAGGCGGTTTTAAGAGAGCACGTGGTGTAATATCCGCGAGCGTCGGATTGACGCGCCGCGCGATTTAACGATTGAACAGCTCGCCGCTGGATATTCGAATCGGACAAACGAATGGGACAATTTACGCCGCCGCTATTGCAATCGGTGCGTGCGCCCCGAACTCCGGTCCGAACGTTGCGCAGCTTCGCGCGCGGCGGCGTAAAGTAGCAGTTGAATGCAGTTGGGCGCGCGGGGTTATTCAGCGCCGTTTACATTCTTTGGAGGTTTTCATGTCGCTTTTTGACAGCATTTCGCGCACGCTCAAAGGTCTCCTGAACGACGCAGCCGATTCCGTGCAGGATCCGTCGCGCGACTCGCGCCAGATCGTGCGCGAACTCGACGAGAGCATCGCCAAAGCCGAGAACTCGCTGATCGAGATTCAGGCACAAGTGGCCACGCAGCAAAGTAAGCGCGATGTTGCCGCGGACAAGGCGAAGAAGTACGAAGACGGCGCCAAACGCGCGCTGCAATCCGGCGACGAAGCGCTCGCGCGTGAAGCCCTCGGCGCGCAAGCCACGGCCGAAGCCGAACGCGATGCGCTGGCGAAGGAGTTGACCACACTGGAGCCGTCGGTGGCACAACTGAAGAGTCAGATCGAAGACATGCGTACCCGTCGCAACGACCTGAACGCACGCTCGAACATTCTGCAAGCCAAGCAGCAGATCGCTCAGGCGAAAGATGTCGCGGCTACGGCGTTGGGCGGCATCGGCGGCAAGAATCTGTCCGAGGACTTCCAGAAGCTGGAAGACAAGGTTGCGCTGTCGAATGCGCGTTCGGACGCGCGCCTGAATTCGGCCGACGTGAAGAGCGGCAAGGCCCTCGACGACAAGCTCGCGGATCTGAACCGCGGTCCGTCCGTCGAAGATCGTCTCGAAGCGTTGAAGAAGCAGATCAACACGCCGGCCCAGTAATTGCGTCGGCAGCAGTACATACCGGCGGCCCTTGTGTGAGCCGCCGGAAACGACTGAAGGAGACGGGCGCAGCGCGCCCGGTCCGTAAATGAAAAAATTCCTCGCAACCGCGTTTGCCTCACTGCTGTTCGTGTCGGCTGCGGCGTTCGCCGTGCCGACGGTTCAGCAGATCGAATCGGCCATGTCGCAAGGCAACTGGCAGCAAGCCGACGCCGGCCTGAGCGAAGTGCTGCAGGCGCATCCGAACAATGCGCGCGCGCATTATCTGTACGCCCAGGTGCTCGACCGTGAAGGCCGTTCCGCCGACGCCCTCGCGCAGGTGCAACAGGCCAAGACCCTCGACCCGCAAATCCGCTTCACCGACCCGACCCGTTTCGCGCAAACCGAAGCACGCATTCGCAAGGATGCGGAACGCGCGGGCGCGGCGGCCGGCAACACCACGAGCCACGCGGCCAACCCGTTCGTGCAGCAGACCGCGCCCGCCGTGCAGCAGCAGTCGGCCATGATGTCGCAAGCGCCGCAACGGCATGGTCCAGGCATGGGCATGTGGATCGGCATTCTTGTCCTCGTCGGCGTGATCGCGCTCGTGCTGCGCTGGACCTTGCGTCGCGCCCGTACGCAGGGCGATACGCGCGCCGACGACGATCGTCGCGTGCAACTCAAGCGCGCCACTGAAATGCTCAACACCGTGCGTTCGCTCAAGCTCGACGTGAAGCTCTCCACGGTGCAAGGGCATGAGGCGCTGGAGAAGGAAGTCGAAGCGACCGAAGACCAGTTGCGCGGCCTCGTCGAATCCCTGTCGAACAGCAAGAGTCCAGTGCCGCCGTATCAGCTCGACGAACTCGAACAACGCCTCGGCAGTCTGCGCGCACGGGTGGATGGCAAGCCCGATCCGTATGCCGCGCCGGCCACCGGCACGCAACAGTCGCCGTATGCGCAGGAAGCCGAACGTTTCGGCAATCCGCCGCAAGCGCCCTATCCGCAGCAAGGACCGTATCAGCAACAACCGCAGGTCATCGTGCAGCAAGGCGGCAGCGGTTTTGGCGGCGGCATGGGCGGCCTGCTGACTGGCGTGCTGCTCGGTGAAGCGCTGAATTCCGGGCGTGAGCGCGTGGTGGAGCGTGACGTTATCGTCGACGACGAAGCGCGCCGCCGTGGCAATGACGGCGGCAATGGCGGTGGCCTCGACTTTGGCCAGGGCTCGAACGACTGGAGCGACAACAGCGGCGGCGTCGATATGGGCAGCAACGACGACTCCGGCGGCTGGAACGACACCTGAGCCCAGTCGCGGCTGAGATTCAATCAGTCGCGCAGGCATGCGTGGATGAAAACAGGCTCCTTCATGGAGCCTGTTTTCGTTATGGCGCTACGGTTCAGATTTCAGGCTTCGGGCTTCAAACCTCCGCCTTCATGCGCGCATCGAAAAAGGCGCCCTGCCCGCCTCATGTTGCGCCAGCAACACCGAACCCGCGAACAACCTCACGATAAAGCGCTCCGCATACGCGACCAGCGCATCGCGGCGTGCGCTGTCCGCATGAATGTACTCCGCCGACAAGTGGAACAGTTGCAGCACGGTCTGCGTGCAGACCTCGTCGACGGTTTCGCGCGAGAGTGTCGGCATCAGGTCCAGTTGCACGACGTCGTCGGCCATTTCCGCCGACACCTCGTGCAGGTTCGCACGCACGGCCTCGCGCAACGCCCTCGACGTGCCATGATATTCGGCCAGCGCACTTAGAAACGCCTCGCGGTTCTCCAGCGCGAACGCAAAGAACGCGACGCAGGCACGGCGCGGCACGCTATGCGGTTCGTCGTGCGCAGCGAGCCAGCGCTCGCGACGCAGCATCGGCCGCAAACGGCGGCTCACCGATTCGACGGCTTCGCGCGCCAGATCGTCGAGCGTGTTGAAATGGCGATAGAACGTGTTGGGGTTGAGCCCGGCCTCGCGCGCCAGTTCGCGCAAACCCAGGCTCGCAAAACCGCGGCCGCCCGCGGTCAGGCGCAATGCGGCTTCGATCAGTTTGCGCTTGCCTGGCGGCAATTCCTGCCCCGCGGCAATGCCATGCTCGGCGGTGGACGCCGCTTCGGGTACGGATGTCATGTGGATTCAATCGAGGCGCGTCACGCGCGTTTAATGGCAACACTCTAAACGATCTTGACGCGAGGTGCACAGTTGTCTACCCTGCGCGATAAGCTGCAGTAGACATCTGTATACGCTCGCAATTCGCCCCATGCCGGAGACCGCCGTGACGCCTGCCTCATCCGCCCCGCCTGCCGCCCCACCTGCCGCGCCACGCATCGCGATTGTCGGAAGCGGCTTTGCCGGCATCGGCATGGCGATTCGCCTGCAACGCATGGGCATCACCTCGTTCACGATTTACGAGGCTGCCGGCGATATCGGTGGTACGTGGCGCGACAACACCTATCCCGGCGCGGCCTGCGACGTGCCCTCGCATCTCTATTCGTTTTCGTTCGAGCCGAATCCGGCGTGGTCGCGTGCGTTCGGCGGCCAGGCCGAGATCTTCGCTTATCTGAAGCATTGCGCCCGCAAATACGGTGTGGACCGCTACGTGCGCTACAACGCGCGCGTGAGCGCGGCGCGTTTCGACGAAGCGCGCCAGGTCTGGTGCGTCGAGCTCGATGTGAATGGCGTGCGTGAAAGCATCGAAGCCGACGTCGTGATCGCCGCGAGCGGCCCGCTGTCGCGCCCGGCCATGCCGCGAATCGCGGGGCTCGAACGCTTCGAAGGCAAGCTGTTTCATTCGGCGCGCTGGGACCACGCGTATCCGCTCGACGGCAAACGCGTCGCGGTAATCGGCACCGGCGCAAGCGCGATCCAGTTCGTGCCGCAAATCCAGCCGCGCGTCGCGCACCTCGATCTGTTCCAGCGCACCGCGCCATGGGTCATGCCCAAACCCGACAAGCCGATCGACGCGCGCGCCCAGTGGCTGTTCCGGCATCTGCCGTTCACGCAGCGCTTCGTGCGCAGCGCGATCTACTGGCAACTCGAATCGCGCGCTATCGCGTTCGTGGTCAATCCGAAACTGATGAAAGTGCCGATGAAGTTCGGCCTGAGCTATCTCGAACGGCGCGTCAAGGACCCCGCACTGCGCGCCAAGGTCACGCCGAACTACCGCCTCGGCTGCAAGCGCGTGCTGCTTTCGAGCGACTACTATCCCGCGCTCAGCCAGCCGAACGTGGACGTAGTGACAAGCGGCATTCGCGAGATCGTCGCCGACGGTATCGTGACCGAAGATGGCGCGCATCATCGCGCCGACGCGCTCATCTGCGGCACGGGCTTTCAGGTCAACGACGTCGGCGCGCCCTTCGACGTGACCGGCCTCGACGGTGCGGATCTCGGCGCCCTGTGGCTGCGCGACGGACCGGAGGCCTACCTCGGCGTCAGCATTGCGAACTTCCCGAACTTCTTCATGATCGTCGGCCCGAATACCGGGCTCGGCCACAACTCGATGATCTACATGATCGAGTCGCAAGTGCAGTACATCGCCGATTGCCTGCGCGTACTGCGGCGCCGCAAAGCACGCACGATGACTCTGCGGCCCGACGTGCAGCGCGAGTTCAACGCGCGTTTGCAAAAGGACATGCAGCACTCCGTATGGGTGAGCGGCTGTCACAGCTGGTATCAGACCCGAAGCGGCAAGGTCACTGCGTTGTGGCCCGGCTTCACTTTCAGCTTTCGCAAACGCACGCGGCGCGTGCGTCCGCACGACTATCGCTTCGCGCCCTGACGACATGAGCGGTGGCTGATGGACTGGGAGAGTGAGACGCCGCCGATGCAATCCGATTCGAAGCCAATCGAACCAAAAGGGAGACAACAACCATGGCAAGCATCGACTCCAGCACGTCCGCCTCCAACCCGTTGCCGTCGCGCTCGCTCGCCGCGCGCCTCGGCATCACCAGCGTGCCGCGCGAAGAACTGCGGCGGCGCTACACGCAAAGCGGCTCCAGATTCGTGAAGATAATGGGCGCCGACGTGCATTACGTCGACGAAGGCAGCGGCGACATCATCGTGATGATCCACGGCTTCGCGTCTTCGCTGCATACATGGAATCGGGTCGCCGACGAACTCAAGCGCGAGTATCGCGTGATCCGCCTCGATCTGCCGCCGTTCGGCGTGACAGGACCGTTGCGCTCCAGCAGCGGCGCAATCGAAACGATGAATCTGCCGACCTATCGTCGTTTCATCGACACGTTCCTGCAGGCACTCGGCGTCTCGCGCGCGACCTTCATTGGCAATTCACTCGGCGGGCTGATCTCGTGGGACTACGCGGTTCGACATCGCGAAGCCGCTGAACGGCTCGTGCTGATCGACTCGGCCGGCTTCCCGATGAAGCTGCCGATTTACATCGGCCTGTTCAATAGCGCGCTGGTGCGGGTCAGTTCGCCGTGGTGGCTGCCCGAGGCCATCATCAAAAGCGCGGTGCGCAATGTCTATGGCGATCCGCGCAAGATCGACGCGGTGACACTGCGCCGCTACGTCGAGTTCTTCCACGGCGAAGGCACGCGCGAAGCAATCGGCAAGATGGTGCCCACGCTCGACTTCAAGGAAGTCGACACGGACGTGCTAAAGACCCTGGACGTGCCGGCGCTGGTGCTATGGGGTGCGAAGGATCGCTGGATTCCGACGGCGCACGCGGCGGAATTCGCGAGCCGCATTCCGCGCGCGAAATCGGTCATGTATGCGGGGCTCGGCCACATTCCCATGGAAGAAGCGCCGGAGCGCGTCATGGCCGATCTGCGCGCGTTTCTCGGCACGCCTCGCGCGGGTCTTCCGGTTGACGAAGGCACGTATCGCGCGCCGGTATGATCCGACGCTTTTTCAGTTCCGCAGTTTTCCCCGCTGACTCCTTCAATCGATGATTCGCGCGCGGCCGTAGCGCGCGAATCTCGCACGCCCTTTTCGCACGCCCTTCCCTTGCACCGCGCCGGCGCGCTCAGCCACCGCCGAGCAGAAGCAGCAGCCCCCACAGAAACTTGCAGAGCATGACGATCAGCTCCCACAGATGAGAGAGCTGTTGCCAGCCCGAAACGCGCGCGAAGGAGTCGATCATGGTTGCTGGTAAGAGAAAGAAAGGTCTGCGGTGAAGCTGCGGATCGCGATTTGACCGCACATGATAGCGACTGCGGGATACCCCGTATCAAGTCGACTGAAAGTCTGCCGTAGATGCATCAGGAAGACGCTGCATCCGTATTGGATGATTGTGTCGATTGAATGCGCCAAGCACACCATCCAGGAGACGACCATGACGCGTTTCAGCTTTCGCCGACCGACCCGTTCGCAGACGGTTGTCGGCGATATTGCCGCGCAAGCCGGCAAGCTGGGCATCGAGATCTGCGACGTATCGGGCCACGTCGACGAAGTGGCCGCGCGCGTGCAGCGCCAGGCGCACGTATGCCGCGCGCTGCGCGAATCGGCAGCGCAGACGCTCGCGGGCAATCACCGCATTGCCGAGGCCGCGCGGAAAATGAGCCATGTATCCGCGGAAGCCGCGACCGGCGTGCAGGACTCGCAGCAGACGCTCGAAGCGTCGCTGGCCGACATCCATGGACTCGTGGAAGGCGTAACGGTGATCGAAAGCCAGATCGGCGCGTTGCGCAGCGCGCTGGCGCATGTGAGCCGCGTATCCGAGGAGATTTCGCTGATCGCCCGCCAGACGCATCTGCTCGCGCTGAATGCCGCGATCGAAGCCGCGCGCGCCGGCGATTCCGGCAAGAGCTTCGCCGTGGTGGCGGCCGAGGTGAAGAACCTCTCGGCGAAAACCGCGCAGGCCACGGGACAGATCGAGACGACGCTCGCCCAACTCACGCAGCAGACCGAGCAGTTGATCACGGAGGGTTCCGCCAACACCGAGCGAGCACACCGCGTGCGGGAAGGCACGCGGAAGATCGGCGACGTCGTGCATGCAACCGGCGACGCAATCGCGCATCTGAACAACGAGGCGGGACAGATCGCCGTGTTGACCGGCGAGATTGAAACGCAATGCGACGGGCTCGAGGCGCAGGTGTTGGAAATCGCGAGCGGCGTGGAGGATTCGAGCGAAAACTTCGTGCAGGCGAAGGACCGTTTGGGGAATCTGCTCGGCGTATCCGAGACCTTGATCGAACTGACTGCCGCGACGGGTGTGGAAACGGCGGATACGCGGTTTATCGAAGCCGTGCAGAAGGCGGCGGCCGCCGTGAGCAAGGCATTCGAAACAGCCGTGGCGCGCGGTGAAGTGTCGATCGAAGATCTGTTCGATCAGCGCTATGTGCCGGTGGCCGGGAGCAATCCGCCGCAGTTTTTAACGCGGTTTACCGCATTCACCGACCGCGTGCTGCCGGCTATTCAGGAGCCTTTGCTCGATCTCGATCCGCGAGCGGCGTTTTGTGCGGCGATCGATTTGCGCGGTTATCTGCCAACGCACAATCTCAAGTTCTCTTTGCCGCAGCGTGATGACGTGGTCTGGAATATGGCGAATTGCCGTAACCGGCGCATGTTCGATGATCGAACCGGGATCGCCGCCGCCTCACATACGAAGCCGTTCTTGCTGCAAACCTATCGGCGCGATATGGGCGGCGGGGAGTTCGTGCTGATGAAGGACGCCTCCGCGCCGGTTTTTGTCGGAGGCCGGCATTGGGGCGGGGTTCGGATCGGCTATAAGGTTTGAGGTTACCGGTTGGGTGGCCGGTCCGTTGCGGACACACACCCAACCACCACCCTAAGCTCTAAACCGCCATGACTGCCCGCTTCCTCTCGGCCCGCTGCATGAAATAGTTGGCGAGCACCACCCCAACTGTCACCACCGCAATAAACAGCGTAGCCAACGCATTCATCTCCGGATTCAGCCCCAACCGGACGCGCGAGAAAACGACCAGGGGCAAGGTCGTCGAACCAGGCCCGGACAGGAACGCCGACAGCACCAGATCGTCGATCGACAAAGTGAACGACAACAACCAACCGGACACAAGCGCCTGGGAAATTAACGGCAGCGTGATGAAGAAAAACACCCGCAACGGTGTAGCCCCAAGGTCTAACGCCGCCTCTTCCAGCGAAGGATGCAACTCCTTCACCCTCGACTGCACGATGATCGCCACATAGGAAATACACAGCATGACATGCCCGATCCAGATCGTGAAAATGCCACGTCCGGCCGGCCATCCCAACCACTTGGCCATTTCGATAAAGAGGAGCAGCAACGAAATCCCCTGAATCACCTCGGGAATCACCAACGGCGCGTTGATCATGCCCGTATACAGCGTGAAGCCGCGAAAGCGCCCCATGCGCGCAAGCACGAACCCCGCCCACGTACCGATGATCACCGAAGCAAACGCCGTCAACAACGCCACCCGCAGCGACAGCCACGCGGCCGCGATCAGTTCGTCATCCTGCAGCAACGCCGCATACCAGCGCGTCGAAAACCGCGTCCATACCGTGACCAGTTGCGATTCATTGAACGAATACACAATCAGACTGACGATCGGTATGTAAAGAAACAGAAACCCAATCCCCAGGGCAATGAACTGCAAAATCCGGTTCGGCTTCATCAGCGCCTTTCCTCCATCGCCTTCGCCTGCGCGTACTGGAAAAACGCCATCGGCACCAACAACAACAACACCATCGCGCACGTCACGGCTGACGCCATCGGCCAATCGGCATTGTCGAAGAACTCATTCCACATCACGCGGCCGATCATCAGCGTATTCGCGCCGCCCAGCAATTCGGGAATCACGTACTCACCCACCGCCGGAATGAACACCAGCAAACAACCGGCGATAATGCCGTTCTTCGAAAGCGGCAAGGTGATCTGCCAGAACGCCTTCCACGGCCTCGCGCCGAGATCGTAGGCGGCCTCCAGCAGCGTCATGTCCATCTTCACCAGATGCGCATACAGCGGCATGACGAGAAACGGCAGATACGAATAGACCATGCCGATATAAACGGCAGTGTTCGTGTGATACAGCTCGATCGGCGAATGAATCAACCCGACCGACATCAGGAAGTTGTTCAGCAAGCCGTTGTTCTTCAGGATGCCGATCCACGCATACACGCGAATCAGGAAGGAAGTCCAGAACGGCAGCATCACGGCCATCATCAGCAGATTGCGGCTGGCCGGATTCGAACGCGCGATGTAATACGCCATCGGATAGCCGATCAGCAGACACAGCAGCGTCGAGATCGCGGCCACCACCACGGAATTCACGTAGGTCGCGAAATAGAGGCTGTCGGTCAGCAAAAACGCGTAATGCGACAGGTCGAGCGTGATATGAACCGCGCCGTCCGCGAATTTGGTCAACTCCGTATACGGCGGAATGCCGAGCTGCAAATCGGCGAAGCTGATCTTGACGACCAGCAGGAACGGCACGAGGAAAAACAGCAGCAGCCAGATGAACGGCCCGGCCACCACCGCCGTGCGGCCGGTCAGGTTGAAGCGCCGCACCGGCCAGGTTGCGAAGGAATTGAACGAGCGCTTCATGACGTCAACACCACACCGGCCGAGGCGCTCCAGCGCACGTACACTTCGTCGCCCCAGGTGGGCGGATCGATCTCGGTCAGCGCGAGGCTCGTCACATTCGCGATTACCGTTTTGCCGGCGTCGAGCTTCACGTGATAGAGCGAATAGCCCCCCATGTAAGCGATATTCGTGACGACGCCCTTGCCCCAGTTGTACGCACCCTCCGGCGGTTTGCGCGTGAGCGCGATGCGCTCGGGGCGCACCGAAATCGTCACCGGCATGCCGAGCGGACCGGTGATGCCGTGGCTCACATACAGGCGGCACGGCAGATCGGGCGTTTCGATGAACACGTGATCGGGCTCGTCTTCGACCGTATGGCCTTCGAACAGATTCGTCGAGCCGATGAATTCGGCCGAAAAGCGGCTATTCGGATACTCGTAGACTTCGTGCGGCGTGCCGAGCTGAATGATCTCGCCTTCGCTCATCACCGCGAGGCGGCCCGCCATGGTCATCGCCTCTTCCTGATCGTGCGTCACCATCACGCAGGTCACGCCGACCTTGTCGAGAATGTTCACCAGCTCGATCTGGGTGCGCTGACGGATCTGCTTGTCGAGCGCGGACATCGGCTCGTCGAGCAGCAACAGCTTGGGCCGCTTGACCAGCGAACGCGCCAGCGCCACGCGCTGCTGCTGGCCGCCGGAAAGCTGATTTGGCTTGCGCTTCGCGAAGCGGCCCATCTGCACGAGTTCGAGCGCGGTTTGCACGCGGTCCTTCAGTTCGGCCTTGGGCACGCCTTCCTGCTTCAGACCGAAGGCGACGTTGCCCTCTACCGTCATGTGAGGAAACAGCGCGTACGACTGAAACATCATGTTGACCGGCCGGCGGTACGGCGGCAATTGCGCGAGGTCTTCACCGTCGATCAGGATCTTGCCCGAGGTCACGCTTTCGAGCCCGGCCATCATGCGCAACAAGGTCGACTTGCCGCAGCCGGAACTGCCGAGCAGCGCGAACAGTTCGCCCTTCTTTACCGACAGGTTGACGCCCTTGACCGCCACGGTCTCACCGAACTTCTTCACCACGTCGACGATCTGGACGAAGTTGTCCGTGGCGTCACCCGTAACGGCGTTCAGGCTCGGGGACGGCGCGGCGGCCCCTGCCAGCGCGCCCGACTGGTCACTACTCATCACAATGCTTTACTCCGGCGTTTGACGAACAAAGCCCCCGGTGAACACCGAGGGCTTCATGATGATGCTTACCCGTTCACACCGGCCGCGGGTCAGCGGCCGGACTTGAATTCAGTCCACAGCCGCGTTTGCAGCCGCTGGATTTCCGGCGGCAACGGCTTGAGCAGGAACAGAGTCTTGATGACTTCAGGCGAAGGATAGACGGCCGGGTCGTTCGCCACGTCCTTGTCCACGTACTTGCGCGCTTCGAGGTTGGCGCTCGGATAGTAGACGGCGTTGGTAATCGCGGCGTGAACCTGCGGCGTTTCGATGTAGTTGATCCACTCGAGCGCGGCGTCCTTGTTCTTGGCGTCTTTCGGAATCGCCATCACGTCGAACCACACCGGGGCGCCGCCCTTCGGAATGTAATACTCGACCTTATAGGGCTTCTTCGCCTCGACCGCGCGATGCTTGGCGATCACGACGTCGCCCGACCAGCCGTACGCAAAGCACACATCGCCACCCACCAGGTCGTTGATGTAGCCCGACGAGTTGAACTGCGTGATATACGGGCGGATCTTCTTCATCATGTCGAGCGCGGCGCGATAGTCGGCCGGGTTCGTGCTCATCGGATCCTTGCCGATATAGTGCAGCGCGGCCGCGAACATCTGGTCCGGCGCGTCGAGCACGGACACGCCACAGGCCTTCAGCTTCGAAATGTTTTCCGGCTTGAAGAGCACGTCCCAGCTGTCGAGCGGAACGCTCTTGCCGAGGATCTGCTGCGCTTTGGTGACGTTGTAGCCGAGGCCGGTCGTGCCGTAAGCCCAGGGCACGGTGAATTTATTGCCGGGATCGGCGCCGGCGACGAGCGCCATCAGCGACGGATCGAGGTACTTCAGGTTCGGCAGTTTGGATTTGTCGAGCGGTGCGAAGATGCCGGCGGCGATCTGCTTGCCGGCGTAATTGCTGGTCGGCACGACGATGTCGTAGCCGGAATTGCCGGTGAGGAGCTTGGCTTGCAGCGTGTCGTCGCTGTCGTAGTTGTCGTATTTGACCTGGACGCCGGACTGCTTGGTGAAGTTGGGAACGGTGTCCTTGGCGATGTAATCGGACCAGTTATACACGTTTAGCTGCGTGTCTTTCGCAGCGGCCGTCAACCAGGGCGTCGCGCACAAGACCAGCGCCGCCACCTGCCCCACTACCCGTCTTTTCATCCCGTTCTCCGATCCTGACCGGCCGAGCCGACCGTCTTCACCTACGCCGCGGCACAGCGCGCGGCTCCCCTGAAAAACCCGAAAAGTACCATCAATTATTGCGCGCTTCAAAAAAAATACCGGGCTGTCGCGCAAACGGTACAGCGTAAGCCGCACCGCTCTAAAATTGGCCGCAATTTTAGCGGGTTATGAGCGCGTGTCTACCCGAAAAAAACACCTGTATCGGCTGCGCTCTGATCGCGTTGCCATTCCGCTGTCATCCCGCTGTCGATTCGCCGCCGTGAAGGCGCGCCGCGCCCGCGCAACGGGGCGCGGCCCATGGCGGCCTGGCGTGGCCCGGATACGCGTCGCCCAGGCTGCGGCAAGCGCGAGCCGACTGGCGTCCGACGGAGCACAATAGTCCTCAATGGCCGGTGACAGCGCGCCGCCAATCGCGCGGCGATGTCACCATCCCACGCCCGCCGGGCACGCGGCTTGCAAGAAGATGCAGTCTTGAACCTCAGGCATCGATGAACACCAATCCGTCCGCATTGCGACCCCACCGCCGCCGGCGTCTGCCGGGCAGTGGACCTGCACGTCCGGCGCACTGGTTTTCATTCGTCGGCGCGGGGGCGCTCATCGCGGTCGGCTATATCGATCCGGGCAACTGGGCGACCGCGCTCGGCGCCGGCGCGGGCTACGGCTACCGCCTGCTCGGCATCGTGCTGCTGGCAAGCCTGATGGCAATGTTGCTGCAATGGCTGTCGTCGCGCCTTGGCGTGGTGACGGGGCGCGACCTTGCGCAGATCTGCCGCGAACGCACGGGCCGCTGCGGCACCCTCTTCCTGTGGCTGACGAGCGAGGTCGCGATCATCGCGTGCGACGTCGCCGAGGTGGTCGGCAGCGCCGTCGCATTGCAATTGCTACTCGGCGTGTCGCTCACGGTAGGCGTGTTGATGTCGGCGGTGTGCACCTTCGCGCTGCTCGCGCTCCAGCACAAAGGCGGGCGCAGGCTCGAAGCGGTGATCGCCGCGCTGATCGGCTTTGTCGGCCTATGCTTCGTGGTCCAGCTGGCGCTGGCGCGGCCGGACTGGCACGCGGCGCTCGCCGGCACCGTGCCGAGCGTCGAATTGTTGCGCAATGCGGGCATGGTGTGGCTCGCGGCGGGCATCGTGGGCGCGACGGTCATGCCGCACAACCTCTATCTGCACTCGGCGCTCGTCAAGCACCACGCGCCGGACGGCAGCGACGCGCAGATCAAGGCCGCGCTGCACGTCGTCAATCTCGACACCTTCGGCTCGCTTGCGTTTGCGTTCGTGATCAACGCGGCCCTGCTGATCGTGGCCGCGGCGGTGTTCTATGTGAGCGGCCATCGTGACGTGACCGATCTCGCGGACGCCCACCGGCTGATCGCGCCGCTCGTCGGCACGCACTGG
Organism: Paraburkholderia sp. RL17-380-BIE-A; assembly: GCF_046028085.1. Classification (NCBI taxonomy): domain Bacteria; kingdom Pseudomonadati; phylum Pseudomonadota; class Betaproteobacteria; order Burkholderiales; family Burkholderiaceae; genus Paraburkholderia; species Paraburkholderia sp. RL17-380-BIE-A. The sequence continues at coordinate 39,208 of NZ_JARESQ010000023.1, read as the reverse complement.
GCCGGCATTCTGTTCGCGGCAGCGCTGCTCGCCTGCGGACTGAGTGCGACTGTGACCGGCACACTGGCCGGCCAGGCGGTCATGGAAGGCTTTCTGCGCATCCGCCTGCCGCGCTGGCAGCGTGCCCTGCTGACCCGCGCACTGGCGATCGGCCCCGCGCTCTTCGCGGTCGCGCTGTTCGGGCAGCACGGTTCCAATCAATTGCTGGTGGCAAGTCAGGTGGTGCTGAGCCTGCAGTTGCCGCTCGCCGTCGTGCCGTTGATCCGCTACACGTCGGACGCCGGGCTGATGCGCGGCTGGCGCGTGCGCGGCCTGCCGCTCGCACTCGCGTGGCTGTCCGCCGCGTTCATTGTCCTGCTCAACGGCGCGTTGCTGTGGCAACTGGCGTTCGGGAGCTGAAGAACGTTTTTTCGACCAGGCGGGAGATGAAGTGATTTTGTAAGCATTTTTCTGAGCATCTCAACATGACCGGCAACGCTGCCCATTAGTACGGCGCGCCGGCCGTGCGGCCCGTTTCACCTCGGCTGCCGGGTTTCTTGCGGCGGCCGTTTTTTTGCCCATTTTTTGCGCCGCTTTGGCGCTTCCGCGCGATCGACCGGATGCGCGTTGCATGTGTCGCAGTCTGACGCCTGCCGCATCCGCTTCGCTCGCCGCCCTGCTCCTGGACGACAGCCTATGCGCTTTAACGCTTCAATCGACCGCGTTGCCCGCAATGCCGTCTCTCACGCGCGCCAACCCATCGCGCGCCTTTCCCGCACGGCGCTAGTCGCTGCCTTCCTCACCGGCGCTGTCGTGTCCGGCGAAGCCCGCGCGACGGTCGCGATGCTGCAGCCGCCTCGCGTGGCCGCGGCCAACGAGCCGCTGCAGATCACGATGCTCTACTCCGCCGACGACGCCAAGTCCTTGACCCTCACCGTCCCGCCGACCATTCGCGTGAGTTTGAGTGCAGGCGAGCAGTCGCCGCAGCCACTTGATTTACAGCGTGAGCCGGGCGTGTCCAACACGCTGCATCTGCGGCCGGGCCAGTTCCGCAAGGTGCGTTTCTCGGCGCCCTGGCCGGAGTCGGCGCGCGGCGAGGTACGCATCGACCCGGTGGGATTCGACGCCTCGCCCGCGCTCGTCGTGATCAATCGCGGGCCGCAGCAGGACGCGATTGCGCAGGCGGAACGCGCGGAAAGCCAGGCGACCACGCCTGCTCAGGCCGCGGCGACGGCGGCCGTGGTCGGCGGCCCGACCGGCGACGCCATCTCGCCGCCCGGCGACTCGCTCGCGACGACGGGGCGCGGCGTGTTCTCTCACCTCTCCTTTTACGAACCGATGTACATCGGCGCCGGCCACAACGGCGACACGAACGCCCGCCTGCAGTTGAGCTTCAAATACCGCATCCGGATACCGGACGATCTGCGTTCGAAGGCTTTTCTCGACAACCTGTACTTCGCGTATACGCAGACCTCCATCTGGGATCTGTCCGCCGATTCGCGCCCGTTCCGCGACACGACCTACTCGCCGCAACTGTTCTACTACGTACCGGACACCGGCTGGACGAGCCCATTTTTCACCCGCATGGGTTTTGCGGCGGGCATCGCGCACGAATCGAACGGCAGAGCCGGCGACGCGTCGCGCAGCATCAACATGCCGTTTATCCGGCCGACCTGGGAGTTCGGCGATCTGACGGCTAACCATCTGACCGTGTCGCCGAAAATCTATTACTACGTCGGCACGAGCAGCAACCCCGATATCGCAGACTATCGCGGCTACGTCGATCTGCTGGTCAAATACGGCAGCCCGGACGGCTGGCAACTGGCGACCACGCTGCGCAAAGGCACCAAGCACTGGTACGGCAGCGTGGATACGCAATTCACCTACCCGCTCGCCAAAGTGCTGGGCAGCGCGTGGGGCGGCTATATCTGGGTGGGCTACTTCAACGGCTATGGCGAGGACCTGCTCGACTACAACAACCGTCAACACTGGATGGCGCGGATCGGCTACAGCATCGCGCGCTGACACGAGCGAGCCGTATCGCTGCGGAACATGCAACGAAACATGCCGCGCAAGCGGCCAACCGTGCGGGAATGGCGGCCACGCCGTTCGCGCACGGCGCGGCCTAGGTCGCGCATCGGTTAACATAGCGGAACTCCGCTTCTTCGCCCCAAGGTTTCCGATGGCTTCGAATCTCCACGATCTTCCCGACAGCCCGTGCATCGGCGTCTGTTCCACGCTGTTCGACGAGGTATGCAAAGGCTGCGGCCGCACCGCCACCGAAGTGTCGAACTGGGTTTTCCTGAGCGACGAGGAAAAGCGCGCCGTGTGGGTCCGCATCGAGCAGGAAGGCACGGCCATGCGGTTCGCGAACGACAAGCTATAGGCTGGTCGAACGCTTCCCGCCGCTAGCCTGCGGCAAAGTCGCGCCCAGCTCGAAGCCACAATGAAAACGCCGGGATATCCCGGCGTTTTTTTGCATGGCGCTTGCGCTCGACGCTTCGCGGACGGGCCGCGAGCGCGCGTCAGAACCGCATCCCGACACCCAGCCCGACCACCACCGGATCGATGCTCAAGCGGCCGAGCGCCTGACCGCCGAGCGTCGCATCCGTGTGCATCCAGATCTTCTTGATGTCCGCGTTGACGAACAGCGACTTGGTCACCTGGACGTCGACGCCGGCTTGCAACGCCGGGCCCCAACTGTGGTTGGTGACGCCGATCGACTGACCGCCCGCGTTCAGGCCGTTGTTATAGAACAGCGTGTAGTTCACACCCGCGCCGACATACGGACGAATGCGTCCCGCGTGATTGAAGTGATACTGCAGCAGCAGCGTGGGCGGCAACACGTTCACGCCGCCGAGATTGCCGAGACTCGAGGTCAGTTGATGCCGCGACGTGGCAAGAATCAGTTCGACGCCGAGGTAATCGCGAATCATGTACGTGAAATCCAGCTCGGGCACGATGGCGTTGTTCACACCCACGTTGAGCGCCGACAGCGTTCCGGTCGTGCTCGAGTTCGGCATGATGCTGATGGCGCGCAGACGCACCAGTACGTCGCCGGCGTGAATGCCGCTCATCGTGTCGTCGCCCGCGGCATGCACCTGCGGCGCGAAAGCGCTTGCACATAGCAGGCTCGAAGCGATCGCGGCGGCCTTGAGTCGGTTCCTCAACGAGTAGTTCATGTGTTTCCCCAAGTAGTTGTTTGCGTGTGGGGATTGTCGAAGCTCTCGGCGCGCGACATGTTGACTCGTATCAAGCCAGCGAGAATGCCAATCGCCCTGCGACAGCCGGTCGCGCCGCGCCCGTGAGCAGCAGTTCGAGCAGATCGTGCACGCTGCGAATGGCCGTGCCGAACGGCAATGCTTCGCGGCCGCGGAAGAACAGACCGTTCGCCACGTCCCCGCGCAAAGCCGCCGCGAGCCGCGTATCGATGCAGAAGTGGCCGAACTTCTCGATACCGTCGCGCCAGCCGCACGCGCTGAGACATTCGAGCGCGGTTGGGCAAGCGTGTTTGAGCGCGCCGACTTTCTCGCGGATTTTCGTTTCGTGGCGCAGATAGCGCGCCAGCCACGGCGTCTTTACGGCACGCGCCGGCAATCCCGTCACGCTGACGAATTCGACGATTTCCTCGGGCGTCGCTTCGGCCAGCACGCGCTTGAAGTTCGGATGCGCGTCGCCTTCTTCGGTGACGGCGAACGGCGTACCGAGTTGCACGCCGCTTGCGCCCGCGTTCAGCAGCGCGCGCACCGCTTCGTGACTATTGATGCCACCCGCGACAATCAGCGGTACATCCTGGCGGTTCAGGCCGAGCGAAGTGAAGACCGTGTCGAGTTCTTCGAGAATGCGGAAGAAATCGAAGCGTTGATCATGTTGATCGGCCAGGTTGTTGACACCGAGATGCCCCCCAGCATGCGCCGGATGTTCGATCACGACGGCGTCGGGCAGCCGGCCTTTTTTCATCCACTTTTTCAACACGAGCGCGACGCCGCGGCTGTCCGACAGAATCGGAATCAGCGCGATGTCGTGACCTTGGGTCATGTCCGGCAAATCGAGCGGCAGCCCTGCGCCCATGACGATCGCATCGGCACCGTTCTCGCATGCGACGCGCACGTAGTCGGCTTGCGCGCTGACCGCTTTCATCACGTTCACGGCAATCATGCCGCGGCCGTCGCTCAATGCCCTCGCTGAATGGATCTCGCGGGCCAGCGCGGTGAGGTTGGCCTGTTCGAGCGTGGCGCGCTCGGGCGACTCGCGGCAGCGTTCGACCAGGTCGTGATGATGATGCCGCAGGTCGATGCTGGCGATCGTGCCCACTGCGCCTTCGCGGGCGACGCTGCCGGCCAGCCGGTGCGCCGAGATGCCGACGCCCATGCCGCCTTGCACGATCGGCAGTAACGAGCGGCCGCGGATGACGAGCGGCGGGAAAGAATGAGAGTTGAGCATGACTGGCCCAATGACGGATTATCGAAGCGGTGATAATCGTCGGTCGGGCGCAGCCTGCGTTGTTTCAGGTCAATGAGTCGGCACAAGACTGAATCGTATGTGCCGCTCAGTTGATGCCGGTCATCTGAATCGAATCACGCCTTGAATTGCATGGACTTGAGTTCGAGATACTCTTCGAGTCCATAGACCCCGTTTTCGCGCCCGAATCCCGATTGCTTGAAACCGCCGAACGGCGCGGCCATATTCCATGTTCCGCCATTGATATCCACCTGGCCGGTTCGAATCCGCCGCGCAATGCCCGCGGCACGCTCGTCGCTGCCGGCCCAGACCGCGCCGCCGAGACCGTATGGCGAATCGTTGGCAATCCGAACGGCTTCTTCTTCGTCCTTGTAGATCAGAATCGACAGGACCGGGCCGAAGATCTCCTCCTGAGCGATCGTCGCCTTGGGGTGCACGCGGCCAAACACGGTAGGCTTGACGAAGAAGCCCTTCGACACCCCGTCAGGCAAGCCCGCACCGCCTGTCACCAGCTCGGCGCCCTCCTCGATCCCCTTCGCGATGTACTGCTGCACGCGTGCCTGCTGCGCCGCCGACGCCAGCGGGCCCAGGCGGGTCGTCTCGTTGCGCGGATCACCGGCGACATACTTCTCGGCGGCCTGCTTCGCCAGCGTGCGCGCTTCATCGTAGCGGGCCTCGGGCACCAGCATGCGCGTGTGCGCGGAGCATGTTTGTCCGGAATTCAGAAAGCACGCGCTGACCGTGCCCTTGACCGCCGCGGCGAAATCCGCGTCGTCGAGAATGACCGAGGCCGACTTGCCGCCGAGTTCGAGCGCCACGCGCTTGACCGTCGCCGAGGCCAGCTCGGACACCCGCTTGCCGGCGCGGGTCGAGCCGGTAAACGACACCATGTCGACCGACGGATGGCTCGCCAGCACCTCGCCCACCACCGGCCCATAACCGCTCACCAGGTTGAACACGCCGGCCGGCAGCCCGGCCTCGTGAATCGCCTCGGCAAGCACGAACGCGTTCAGCGGCGCGATCTCCGAGGGCTTCAGCACGACTGTGCAACCGGCGGCGAGCGCGGCCGCGACCTTCAGCGTGACCTGATTGAGTGGATAGTTCCACGGCGTGATCGCGGCCACCACGCCGACCGGCTCGCGCACCACGAGCGAATTGCCGACACGCTCTTCATATTGGAACTCGCTCGCGAGCTTCGCATACGCGCCCCAGTTGTAGACGGGGCCGCCCACCTGAATCGCGCGAGCCAGCTTTAGCGGCATGCCGACTTCGCCGGCGATCAGTCCGGCCAGTTCGTCGGTGCGCGCTTTCAGGTTCGCCGCGATCTTGTACAGATACTCGCCGCGCTCGGCGGCAGGCGTCGCGGCCCAGGCGTCGAAGGCCACGCGCGCGGCGGCGATCGCGCTTTCGGCATCGGCCTCGATGCCTTCGGGGATACGGCCCATGATCTCTTCCGTCCCCGAGTCGATCACGTCGATCGTGCCGGTGCCGCACGGCGCGATCCACTTGCCGCCGATATAGAGTTGGTTGTAGGTCTTCATGGTGGTCGGTCCCTGTCTTTGTCTCCGGAATGGTCTTCTATTCTAACTAGCAGGGCTGGGGAAGGCTGATGCGCGGCGCGTTCGCGAGGAAATAACCGAGACCGGATGTAGTACGATTCGGCATTGACAATGCGAAGTGTCCGCTCGGAAGCCCCATCCAGGGGAACAATTATTATGAATATACTTTCGATATGGCCGACCTTGGTCATTCTCGGCATCACCATCCTCGTCCTGTCGGCGAAACGGGTTTTTTCGTGTCTCGATACCGCTCCTGTTGCACATCAACATCGACTGGATTCAATTGACGGATTGCGTGGCATCCTTGCTTCAGCGGTTGTATTCCATCATTTTGTAATGACCGCCTACAACTTGAAGAATGGGACATCCGGGTTGCCGCCATCGCCCTTTTATTCGTTTATCGGGCCAGGCGCGGTGGCCGTATTCTTCATGATCACGGGATATTTATTTTGGGGTCGCCTGATCGATCGGCAGGGCGATATCAAATGGCTTGAGTTGTATGTCAACCGCGTATTCCGGATTTACCCGCTCTACCTGTTTCTGATCATCGCGTACTTCATATTTGTCATTCGTCATGTCGGCCTTCCGGCAGCTCAGACGATGGGTCAAACGGTCGCGCAACTGTCGCAATGGCTTTTTTTCGGAATCGTCAACCAGCCCACGCCGTTCCTGAATCGTCCCGAGTATCTCGGGCTGGTCGGGCAAACCTGGAGCCTTCATTATGAGTGGCTCTTCTACATGGCGCTTCCGCTGCTAGCCAGCTTCGCGCGCGAGAAGGCTACGGTTGCGATCACGGGTTCAGCCTTGATGTTTATGCTGTTCGCTAACAGCGTGATCACCGATCTGGCTGTGGTCTTCATTGAACACTTCCTGATCGGCATGCTCACGGCGAGCCTGCTTCGGTCATACCCCAAACTGAAGGGGAATGGCGTCATTCGTTCGTGTATTGCGATTGTTGCGGGTGCATTGGCGATCCAGGTATCGGGAGGTCCCTATACGAATCAGGCAACCGTTCTTCTCGGCATATCTTTCTTTTGCGTGGCTTCAGGCGCTTCGGCTTTTGGCATATTGACCGCGGCAGGCGCGAAACGGCTCGGCAATATCAGCTACAGCATCTACCTGTTGCACGGGCTGATTATCAATCTCCTGATGCAATTCCCCCGCTACAACGCCAATCTCGTCTTCACCACTCAAAGATTCTGGCTCGTCACATTGCTGACATACGCTTGCATCATTGCCGTCTCGATTGCGACTTATTATGTGATCGAGCGAGGTGGCATTAACCTCGGGCGCCGGGTCATTCAAAATCTTCCAGCTAACGCCACGAGATCGAGTAGCGCGCTGGCGGAATAGAAGCGGTTCCGCCCGGCTATCAGGCTACTTAGTCTACTCTCGCGTCGCTTCTTGAGCGTAAGCGCGCTTAGTCTGATAGCCCCGCTCCGGTTGATGATTTACACTGAATCCTCACTACGATCTACCGGTCTACGAACGATAACGGGGAGAACGATGACGCCAGCAGAGAGGCACGACCTTTATCAGAGCACGCTTGAGAATTTGGTGCGCGCCAACGCGGCTACGGCGGCGATTCTTCGAGAGGAGACGGAGCGGCGATACGCTGAAACAGAACGCAGGCGCAACGCAGGCCCACTTAGGCGGCTGACCTGGAATCCATTTGCCCAAGCCGCAGCGTTTATCGCGCTCCCGATCCTGGCGGCCCGGTTCCTATCGTTGTGGTAATAGGTGATCTTTAGAACTTGCGACCGGTCATACCCACCGGGAAAACCGATGGGTATGGCCGAGTACATCAGCAATGGCCACAAAGACAGCGCTTACTGCACGCCCTGGCTCAACAAAAAGTCTTCGTAATTACCGCCAAAGTCGTTCAGCGTGCCATCCGTCTTCACCTCGATGATCCGGTTCGCGAGGCCGCTCACGAACTCACGGTCGTGCGAGACGAAAATCAGCGTGCCTTCGAACTTGTCGAGCGCGATCTGCAGCGACTCGATCGACTCCATGTCCATGTGATTGGTCGGCTCGTCCATCAGCAGCACGTTGTGGCGGCCCAACATGAGCTTGCCCCAGATCATGCGGCCCTTCTCACCGCCGGAGAGCACCTTGACCGACTTGCGGATGTCGTCGGCATTGAACAACAGCCGGCCGAGCGTGCCGCGCACCATCTGTTCGTCGTCGCCTTCCTGGCGATAGCCGTCGATCCACTCCATCAACGTGATGTCGTCCGGAAATTCTTCGTACGTGTCCTGCGGCATGTAGCCGATGTTCGCATTCTCCGCCCACTTCACCGTGCCGTGATCGAGTTGCAGCTTGCCGAGCAGCGAACGCAGCAGCGTGGTCTTGCCCGCGCCGTTCTCGCCGATGATCGCGATGCGCTCGCCCGGCTGCACGCTGATGCTGAAGTCGTTGAAGATGGTGCGCTCGTACTTCTTCGAGATCTTCTCGGCCACCACCGCGATGTTATGCAGCTTCTTCTCGTACTCGAAGCGAATGAACGGATTCTGCCGCGACGACGGCTTGAATTCCTCGATCTTGATCTTGTCGATCATCTTCAAACGGCTGGTGGCCTGACGTGCCTTCGACTTGTTCGCCGAGAAGCGGCGCACGAAGTCCTGCAGGTCGGCAACACGTTCCTTCGCCTTCGCGTTGGCGTTCTGCTGACGCTCGCGCGCCTGCGTGCTCGCCAGCATGTAGTCGTCGTAATTGCCCGGATAAACCTTCAGCGTGCCGAAGTCCATGTCGGCCATGTGCGTGCAGACCTGGTTCAGGAAGTGTCGATCGTGCGAGATGATGATCATCGTCGAGTTGTACTGGTTGAGCACGTCTTCCAGCCAACGGATCGAGTTGATGTCCAGGTTGTTGGTCGGCTCGTCGAGCAGCAGCACGTCCGGCTTCGAGAACAGCGCCTGCGCGAGCAGCACGCGCAGCTTCCAGCCCGGTGCGACGTTGCTCATCGGGCCGTTGTGGTCCTCGATCGCGATGCCGATGCCAAGCAGCAGTTCGCCCGCGCGCGCTTCGGCCGTGTAGCCGTCGTACTCGGCGAACTTCGCTTCGAGTTCGGCGGCGTGCATGTAGTCGTCGTCCGTCGCGTCGGGGTTCGCGTAGATCGCGTCACGCTCGGTCATGGCGGCCCACATTTCGGCGTGACCCATCATCACGACGTCGAGCACGCGCACGTCTTCGTACGCGAACTGATCCTGGCGCAGCTTACCGAGGCGGATGTTCGGCTCGAGCATGACGTTGCCCGAACTCGGCTCCAGGTCGCTGCCCAGAATCTTCATGAAGGTGGACTTACCGCAGCCGTTCGCACCGATCAGGCCATAGCGATTCCCTCCCCCGAACTTGACCGAGATATTCTCGAAGAGGGGCTTTGGCCCGAATTGCATGGTGATATTGGCGGTAGACAGCACGGCGCGTCCCTTTGAATGTGATATCGGCGAAAAACCCAATATTTTAGCAGGTTATCGCGATTTCAACCCGCGCGCGCGTCGCGCTACGGGTTTTGGATACCGCGCGGCGTCTGCAAAACGTCGATGAAGGCCGACAGGTCGGCCTCGCCGAGACCCATCGCCGCCCCCAGCCGCAGCAATTGCTGGACCGTCGACGAGACCGGCATCGGCGTGCCGGTCTCGTACGCGGTCGCCGCCACCGTGTCGATGTCCTTTTGAAAGGTCCGGAACGCGCCGATCGGTGCGAGGCCACTTTGCGTCATGCGCGGCACGAAAATCTGCAGCAGCACCGAATCGGCCCAGCCGCCGGCGAGACCTTCGGTCAGCCGGGAGGCGTCGAGCCCGCTGCGCTGCGCGAGGCTGACCGCCTCGGCGATCGCTGCCAGCGTCGCCGTGACAATGGTCTGATTGCACAGTTTGGCGGTCTGGCCGGCGCCGACTTCGCCCATATGCGTGACGCGCGCCGCGTAGGCGCCGAGCAGCGGTTTGAGGGCCTCGATGTCCGCCGCGGCGCCGCCTGCCATGATGGCCAGCGTGCCGGCGGTGGCGCCGGCCACGCCGCCTGAAACCGGCGCGTCGATCCAGCCGATGCTGCCGGCCGCCGCACTTTCGACCGCGTTCGGGTTCGCGCCGGCGCCGGCGTTCTCGCGAGCGCCTGTGCGTGGGTCTGCACCTGCACGTGCGCCTGTACCGGCGTCCCTTGCTCCACGTGCGCCGTCGCCCATACCTGCGCCCCCGTCCACACTTCCGGCCGTGCGAACCGCCGTCAGCGCCGCCGCACGCTGCGCGAGAGCGCGCGTCGCGGCCGGCGGAATGCTGGAGTGATCGACGATCCAGCGCAAACGGCCCGCTACCGGCGCATCCCCGCTCAAAAGGCCCGACGCGCCGAAAACGGTTTCTTCGACCGCGGCCGCGTCAGCGACGCACAGCAGCACCGCCTCACACCGCGCCGCGAGTTCGCGCGGCGTGTCGACCACCTGAGCGCCGTCCGCCAGCAGCGCTTCAGCCTTGGCACGCGTGCGATTCCAGACATGCACGGTATGCCCCGCGCGCAGCAGATGCCGGATCATCGGCGCGCCCATCAAACCGGGACCGCAAAAACCAATTTCCACTTTCGAACCTCGTCGGATTTCAGATTGAGTTGCGCGGACATGATAACGGCCGCGTCTGGCCTCGGTATAGCGGGCACGGCATGTGCGGAATGACTTGCTCGAGCGAGGGCCGTTCGCGGCGCTGGCGTTGCCTATACTTTTTGAACACCAACGAAGATCAAAGGAGGAAGTTCATGTCAGAACACGTCTACAAACAGATCGAGCTGACCGGCTCGTCGACCAAATCGATCGACGACGCCATCAGCACAGCCATTGCCAAAGCGTCGAAAACGCTGCGCAATCTGCACTGGTTCGAAGTGACGGAGACTCGGGGCCAGATCGAAAACGACAAGGTGGCTTACTGGCAGGTGACGATCAAGGTCGGCTTGCGCATCGACTGAGGTAGGGCCGGCGAGAGCCGGCGATGTCCGGCGGGAAAATACGAAGTAAAAAAAAGCTGCGTCCGAACCGGACGCAGCGCTCTAGAGCAGCGGTTGCTGAGACCGCCGCCTGGTCGACCTTCTGGCGCCGTTTCCTGACGCGGCACGCCCCGGACGCAGTTACTTCGGCAGCGCCCCGTCCACGCCTTCCACGTACCAGTTCAGGCGTTGCAGTTCCGGATCGCTCAGCGTCTTGCCGGCCGGCACCTTCACCGCGCCGGACTGGTCCTTGATCGGGCCGGTGAACACGTCCCACTTGCCGCCCGCCAGTTCGTCGCGCTTGGCCGAAACCTGCTTCTGCGCGTCAGCCGGAATCGCGGACGTGTTCAGATCTTCGAGGTTGACGGCCTTCTGCGGAATGCCCCACCACACTGGATCGTTCTTCCACTTGCCGTCCAGCACCTGCTGGATCGCCGCGTTGTAGTACACGCCCCAGTGCGCGACCACCGAACCGAGGTGCGCGTCGGGACCGAACTTCTTCATATCCGAATCCCAGCCGAACGCGTGCACGTGCTTGGCCGACGCCGTGGCGAGCGTGGCGCTCGAATCGGTGTTTTGCAGCAGCACGTCGGCACCCTGGCCGATCAGCGTTTCAGCCGCCTGCTTTTCCTTGCCCGGATCGAACCAGCTGTTGATCCAGATGACCTTGGTATGCACCTTCGGGTTCACCGAACGCGCGCCGAGCGTGTACGCGTTGATGTTGCGGATCACTTCCGGAATCGGCACCGAAGCCACGAAGCCGAGCGTGTTGGTCTTCGTCACGTAACCCGCGGCGACGCCCGCGAGGTAAGCGCCCTGGTACATGCGCACGTCATAGGTGCCGAAGTTCGGCGCCTTCTTGTAGCCGGTGGCGTGCAGAAAAACGGTGTCCGGAAAATCCTTCGCGACCTTCAGTTCAAAGTCCTGATAGCCGAAGCTCGAACCGATGATGATCTTGTTGCCCTTATTCGCCAGATCGCGGAACACGCGCTCGGAGTCGGCCGACTCAGGCACGTTTTCAATGCGCGTGATCTTGACCTTGCTGCCGAACTTCGCTTCCGCTTCCTTCGAGCCCTGGTCGTGCGCGAAGGTCCAGCCGGCATCGCCCGGATTGCCGAGGTAGACGAACGCGACGCCCGGCGCATCGGCGGCCTGCGCGCTTTGCGCGAGCGGCGCGGCGAGCGCGAGCGAGGCCGCGCCCCATGCGAAAGCGGTCAGCAGATTTCTTCTCTTCATGTTTTCTCCTGTCGTGTTTGTCGAATGATGTGAAACGTCGGGTCGATGGTCGGTCAGCCCGCCGAGAAAAACGGCTTGCCCAGCGATGCGGGCGCATTCAGACGAATCGTGTTCGGATTGCGCGAGATCAGCACCAGCACGACGACCGTCGCGACGTAAGGCAGCATCGCGAGGAATTGCGTCGGCACCGGCACGCCGATCGCCTGGGCGTAGAACTGCAGGCCGGTCACGGCGCCGAACAGCAGCGCACCGATCAGCAGGCGCCCCGGGCGCCACGTCGCGAACACGACCAGTGCGAGCGCGATCCAGCCGCGGCCCGAAGTGAGCTGCTCCTGCCACAGGTGCAGATTGACGATCGAATAATAGCCGCCCGCGAGCCCGGCCATGCCGCCGCCGAAAGCCACCGCGCCGTAGCGCACGCCGACTACTGGAAAGCCCACCGAGTGCGCGACTTGCGGCGACTCGCCGACCGAGCGCAGCACGAGACCCGCGCGGGTACGGTACAGGAACCAGCCGATCACCGCGAACATCAGGAACGCGAGGTAATCGAGCGGCGTGAGGCTGAAGAACGCGGGTCCGAGCACCGGAATCTTCGAGAGGCCGGGGATGGTCCACGTGTCGATGGTCGCGCGCACCGCGGCCGACGTGTAGGGCTTACCGACATACGCCGAAAGACCAATGCCGAAGATGGTCAGCGAAAGGCCGGTGGCGACCTGGTTGGCGAGCATGGTGAGCGTGAGAAAGGCGAACAGCAGCGACATGGCGAGACCTGCGCCGATTGCGGCGAGCACGCCGAGCCACGGGTTGCCGGTGATCGCGGTGACCGCGTAGCCGGTCACCGCGCCCATCAGCATCATGCCTTCGACGCCGAGGTTGAGGACGCCCGATTTTTCGGTGACGAGTTCGCCCGCGCCCGCGAACATCAGCGGAATCGCGGCGGTGACGGCGCTCGAAGTGAGCGAGCTGGCTTGTTGAATGTCCATGGAGATCCGGCGCAAAAATCAGTGAGCAATGAGCGAATATTGGCGAACCGGTCAGTGAACCTGGGCGGCCAGGGAGCGGCGGCGCACACGGTAGTTCACGAACAGGTCGGCACCCAGCAGGCAGAACAGCAACAGCCCCTGGAACACGCCGGAAAGCGCCTGCGGCAGTTGCATCGAGGTCTGCACCGCTTCGCCGCCGAGATACAGCAACGCCATCAGCAGGCTCGCGAGCACGATGCCGAGCGGATGCAACCGTCCCACGAACACGACGATAATCGCCGTGAAGCCGTAACCCGGCGACCACGTGGCCTGCAATTGTCCGATCGGACCGGCGATCTCCCCCATGCCGGCGAGCCCCGCGAGGCCGCCGCTGATCAGCAGCGAGGTCCAGATGGTTTTCTTGTCGGAGAAGCCGGCGTAGCGCGCGGCGAGCGGCGCGAGACCGCCGACGTTCATGCGGTAGCCCGCGAAGCTCTTGCGCATGAAGACCCACACGAGCGGAATTGCGATCAGCGTGACGAATACCGAGGCGTTCAGGCGCGTGCCGCGCAGCCATTTGATGTGCCAGTCGCCGGAGAAAGTCGGATAGAGCGCGTCGCCGCTGAACATTTCCGAGAGCGGGAAGTTCATGCCTTGCGGGTCGCGCCACGGGCCACTCACCAGATAGATCAGCAGTTGCGTGGCCACATACGTGAGCATCAGGCTGACGAGAATCTCGTTGGTGTTGAAGCGGCTCTTGAGCAGCGCCGGAATCGCCGCCCACGCCATGCCGCCGAGCACGCCGGCGATCATCATGGTCGGCAAAATCCACCAGCCGGTGGCCTGATCGAAATAGATTGCAACGCCGCTTGCGGCGATGCCGCCGAGCAGCATCTGCCCTTCGGCGCCGATGTTCCACACATTGGCGCGATAGCCGATGGCAAGCCCGAGGCCGATCAGGCACAGCGGCGACGCCTTCAGCAGCAGCTCGGACCAGCCGTTCACGCTGGAGAGCGGCTCGATGAAAAACGCGTGCATGGCCTGCAACGGATCACGGCCGACGAGGCTGAAGATCAGAAAGCCGATCGCGAGCGTGAGCAACGCGGCGATCAGCGGCACGGCGAGCTGCATGGTGCGCGAGGGCGTCGTGCGTGCTTCGAGTCGATACGGAAGGATCATGGGTAGCGTGTGCTTATCTGGGTTCTGCTTATGGTTCTGGTTCTCATGCCAGGCGACCTGCCGCGCGTGCGCGGCAGACGTCGGATCAGGCGTGCGCCGGCTGTTCCGCGGATGGCGCCGCGCCTTCGCGGTCGCCGAACAGGCCCGCCATCCAGCGGCCGATTTCCTCGGCATTGGTCGCCCCCGTGGCGCGCACCGGCGAGAGTCTGCCGCCGGCGAGCACCGCAATGCGATCGCAGATGTCGAACAACTCTTCCAACTCCTCCGAGATCACCAGGATCGCCACGCCGCGCGCCGACAGGTCGAGCAGTTGCTGGCGAATGAACGCCGCCGCGCCGACGTCGACGCCCCACGTAGGCTGCGCGACCACCAGCACCTTGGGCGCCTGCAGAATCTCGCGGCCCATGATGTACTTCTGCAGGTTGCCGCCAGAAAGACTTTGCGCGAGCGCTTCGGAGCCGCCGCAGCGCACGTCGAACGCCTCGATGCAGCGTTTCGCAAACGCCCGCATCGCGCCCGCCTTGATCCAGCCCGAGCTCACCATCTGCTGACGATGCGCGGTGAGCAGCGCGTTTTCCGACAGCGTCATGGCCGGCACCGCGCCGCGGCCGAGGCGCTCTTCCGGCACGAAGCCGAAGCCGAGCGCGCGCCGCCCGCCCGCGCCGAGGCGCCCTGCCGCCTTGCCGCAAATCGTGACGGCGTCGGCGCGCACGCCCCGCTTTTCGCCCGACAGGGCCGACAGCAATTCCGCCTGTCCGTTGCCCGAGACGCCGGCGATACCGAAGATCTCGCCCGCATGCACGCTGAACGACACCTCACGCAGCGAGGTGCCGAACGGGTCGTCGCTTTCCACCGAGAGCTGCTTCACGTCGAGCAGCACCGCGCCCGGGTTGTGCTCTCGACGCGTGTAATCCGGCAGTGAATGACCGACCATCAATTGCGCGAGCGACGCGTGGGTTTCGCCCTTCGGCTTCACATGACCGGTCACGCGGCCGCCGCGCATCACCGTCGCGGTGTCGCACAGTTCCTGGATTTCGTCGAGCTTGTGGCTGATGTACAGGATGCTGCAGCCTTCGGCGGCGAGGCGTCGCAGCGTCTCGAACAGCTTGCGGACCGCTTGCGGTGTCAGCACCGAAGTCGGTTCGTCCATGATCAGCAGACGCGGGTTCTGCAGCAGGCAGCGCACGATCTCGACGCGTTGCCGCTCGCCCACGGTCAGGCTATGCACGTGACGCTGCGGGTCGATATCGAGGCCGTAGTCGGCGGAGACTTCGCGGATACGCTTCGAGAGCGTCTTCAGATCGAAGGGTTCGTCGAGTGCGAGCGCGATGTTTTCGCCGACCGTGAGCGTCTCGAACAGCGAAAAGTGCTGGAACACCATGCCGACACCCAGCTTGCGCGCCGCTGCCGGACTGCCAATCTCGACCACCTCGCCTTCCCAGCGAATCTCGCCGGCGTCGGGCCGCACCGCGCCGTAGATGATTTTCATCAGCGTGCTTTTGCCGGCGCCATTCTCGCCGAGCACGGCATGGATTTCGCCCGGCGCGACGATCAACGTGACGTCGTCGTTGGCTCGCACGGCCGGATATTGTTTGGTGATGCCCTGGAGCACCAACCGGGGCGCCGTCTGTTCCGGCCTGTGTGCCGGCTGCGCGGCGGCGCCGTCGCTATAAGAAGAGTCGCTCATGTGATTCCGTAGTACGCCAGTGACTGCCGGTTTCAGCGCGTCCGCCCACCTTGCCGGCAGACGATCCGTCACCACAACCGGATGACAATACCTAATTCGACCCAGTCAGTCGAGCCATCAAAATTCCCCGCAAACCCGCGTCGCAGCGTGCTCTGCGGGTATCCCGCTCTTGACGCGGCTTTGTGTTCATATTAAAAGTCATATACACCCACGCCCGTTCGATCAGCCAGAACATATATTTCGGAGAAGTCATGAGTCAGCAACGCGAGGCGATCGATACATATCTATTACGCGTCTTGCATACCCTGTTGATGGAACGCAGCGTCACGCGCGCGGCCGTCAAACTGAATCAATCGCAACCCGCCATCAGCGCGGCGCTGCGCCGTTTGCGCGACATCACCGGCGACCCGCTGCTGGTACGCGGCAAATCCGGCATGGTGCCGACGGAATACGGTCTGCGCCTGCTCGAACCGGTGCAGAACGCGCTGCGCGAGATCGAACGCATCAAGTTCCAGCAGCACAACTTCGATCCGGCCACTTCCATCCGCTGCTACCGGATCGGCTGCCCGGACTACCTGAACGTGCTGTTCGTGCCGACGGTGGTCGAACGCTTTCGCCAGGCCGCGCCGAACGCGACGCTCGAGTTTCATTCGCTCGGGCCGGCCTTCGACTACGAACTCGCGCTCGAAGACGGCAAGCTCGACATCGTGGTCGGCAACTGGCCGGAGCCGCCGGAGCAGTTGCACCTGTCGAACCTGTTCGTCGATCAGATCGTCTGCCTGATGAGCAACACGCATCCGTTCGCCAAACGCGGCGGGCTCACGCTCGACCAGTACCTGAACGCTCCGCATCTCGCGCCTACTCCTTATTCGGTGGGCCAGCGCGGCGCGATCGACGTGCACCTCGCGCGCGAGCGGTTAAAGCGTCATGTGGTTGTGACCTTGCCGTACTTCAATCTGGCGCCGTACGTGCTGATCAAGTCCGACCTGATCTTTACGACGACGCGCCTCTTTGCCGATTACTACGCCAAGTTCCTGCCGCTCACCGTCGTGCCCGCACCGCTCGATTTCCCGCCGATGCAGTACTACCAGCTGTGGCACGAGCGCGTGCATTACTCCGACGAAGTGCGCTGGCTGCGCAGTCTGGTCGCCGAAGCGACCAAGACGTTGATCGACAAGCCTTAAGCCTTTGCCTGGCAGGTTATTGGCGAGCGCGCGTCGCGCCGCCGATAACTCTGCCCTCCTCGCATCTTCTTCTGTTACGCCGCCGCTTCGTAAAGCGTCTTCGCCAACCGGTTGTGCTGCTCGATGACCGGTGCGAGTTCCAGCGTCGTCAACTGCCCTTCCTTCACGACCACCTTGCCGCCGATCACGCTGTAGCTCACCTGCGAAGGCGCGCAGAACACCAGCGCCGCGACCGGGTCATGCAACGCGCCCGCAAAAAGCGGCTGGCGCAGGTCGAACGATACAAAGTCCGCCGCCATGCCTGGCGCCAGCGCGCCGATATCGTCGCGGTTGAGCACCTTCGCGCCGCCGAGCGTCGCAATCTCCAACGCTTCGCGCGCGGTCATCGCATCGGGACCGAAGCCGACCCGCTGGAGCAACAGCGCCTGACGCACTTCGGCGACCATCTGCGCGCCGTCGTTCGACGCTGAACCGTCGACACCCAGGCCCACCGGCACGCCCGCCAAACGCATGCGCTTGACCGGCGCGATGCCCGACGCGAGCCGCATGTTCGAACACGGACAATGCGCGACGCCAGTGCCGGTGCGCGCGAACAGTTCGATGCCCGCGTCGTCGAGTTGCACGCAGTGCGCGTGCCACACATCGTGACCGACCCAGCCGAGGTCTTCCGCATACTCCGCCGGCGTCATACCGAACTTCTCGCGGCTATACGCGATGTCATTGACGTTCTCCGCCAGGTGCGTATGCATCGACACGCCGTACTGCCGCGCCATGACTGCCGATTCGCGCATCAGATCGCGGCTCACCGAGAACGGCGAGCACGGCGCAACCACCACGCGCAACATCGCGTAACGCCCTTCGTCGTGGTACGTCTCGATCAGACGCTGCGTATCCTTCAGAATGTCCGCTTCACGTTCCACCACCGAATCCGGCGGCAGTCCGCCGTCTTTCTGCCCCACGCTCATGCTGCCGCGCGCCGCGTGAAAACGCATGCCGATCCGGCGCGCTGCGGCGATGCTGTCGTCGAGCCGGCTGCCGTTCGGATAGATATACAAATGGTCGCTCGAAGTCGTGCAACCGGACAGCAAAAGCTCGGCCATGGCTGTGAGCGTCGAGACTTCGATCATCTCCGGCGTGAGGTTTGCCCACACCTTGTAGAGGTTGGTCAGCCAGCCGAACAACTCGGCGTTCTGCGCGGCAGGAATCGCGCGCGTCAGGCTCTGATACATGTGGTGGTGCGTGTTCACGAGACCCGGAATCACCAGATGCCCGCGCATATCCAGCACTTCGTCGGCGGCTTGCGGCAGTTCCGCCGTCGGGCCGACCGCGACGATGCGGTTGTCTTCGATATACAGGCCGCCGTCGCGCAGTTCGCGCCGGTCGCCGTCCATCGTAACCAGCACGTCTGCGTGCTTGACCAGCATCGTTTTCTTCGGCTTATTCGTTTGATTGGCCGTCTGTTCCATCGTCATTCGTTTCTCCGCTTCATTGCTTCCGTGCAAAGCCGTTCGAACGCGATGTGACGGCACGCCACCGTGCCGCCGCGTCCCGTCGAACGCCGTTGGCCCGGTTACCCAGCGTGTTTCCGCCGTCTTCGGGGTGCGTTGCGGCTGGTTCGTCATCGATTCCGGTTTGCTGCAACGCACAGACGTAACCTTCGACGGCCAAAATAATGCTGACAACTCGCGCCAATGCGATACCCAACCTCACGCTGCCGATATAGTGGGCCTTTTTTGGCGCCGGTACGATCCGCCGGTAAGACAAACGCAGCGTAAAGGTCGGGAAAACCCGCTCGTTATGGCTTTCAGCAGGCTGTCTGTCATGCGCCAGCTATTATCTTTCCTATCTCGCGCGCGCTGAACGGAACAACCTTTTTACAATGGCTGCCACGGCGCTCGCTTCAATTCGCCGACGGGTATGTAGCCACTGACGTGGAGCCTCGATCCGCCGCAAACGTATCTGGATCGGGCTGCCGCCGAAACCTCGCATTCACATAAGGAAAATTGCGAATGGGAAAGCTCACTACCCATGTGCTCGACACCGCGAACGGCCGTCCCGGCGCGGGCATCAAGGTCGAACTCTTCGCGCTCTCAGGCGATACGCGCCGCGCGCTCAAAACCACCATCACCAATGACGACGGTCGTTGCGACCAGCCGCTGCTCGAAGGCGACGCGCTAGTCGCAGGCGAATACGAACTCGTGTTCGGCGCCGGCGACTACTTCGCGTCGATCGGCACGAAGGTGCCGGAGCCGCGTTTCGTCGATCGTGTCGTGCTGCGCTTCGGCGTGGCCGATGCCGAAGCGCACTATCACGTGCCGTTGCTGGTGTCGCCGTGGTCGTACAGCACCTATCGCGGCAGCTAAGGAGATATCTGCCATGAGGTGTTGGGAAATCGAGGTCGAGTTCGCGCCACCTGCCGATCGCGCTCGATTGCATTGCGCAGATGCTCACGCAGACTCTCGCGAGTACCCGCGAAACGCAATCGAACACATGCGGTTCCAGCGAACCCGATCCGACCCGACGAGCCAATAAAAAACGGCGCGTGCGAACTGAGCGCACCGCGTCTTTCGTCCTCAGGGGCCTGGCACCGAAAGATGGCCCCTTGTTGGCACCCCGCAGTCTGCGCAGCGACGTTTTGTCTGCCGACAACCCGCTCGCCGGGTTCAGAAAGGCACCCAACGTCGTTGCGTGTACAACGAATCAGAAGTGGAGGAGTTTCATGGAAGGCTTTATCACAGACTGGTTGAATCTGGCGATTCGCTGGTTCCACGTCATCGCCGCGATTGCATGGATCGGCGAATCGTTCTATTTCGTCGCGCTCGACAACAGCCTGAAACCGCCAACGGACCCGAACCAGCGCAAGCGCGGCGTGTTCGGCGAGTTGTGGCACGTGCACGGCGGCGGCTTCTACAACATGCAGAAGTACACCGTCGCGCCGCCGGAAATGCCGGAAGATCTGCACTGGTCGAAGTGGCCCTCGTACACCACGTGGCTGTCGGGCTTTGGTCTTTTCACCGTGCTGTATCTGTTCTCGCCGAGCACTTACCTGATCGACAAGAACGTGCTGGATATGGGGCCGGTGGTCGCTGTGGCCGCGGCGCTCGGCTTCCTCGCCGCTGGCTGGATCGTGTACGACTCGCTGTGCCGCATCCTCGGTAACAAGGACAAGGTGCTGGGCATCTGCGTCGGCGTGTATGTGCTGATCGCGGCGTGGCTCGCGTGCCATATTTTCGCGGGCCGCGCGGCTTACCTGATCATGGGCGCGATGCTGGCAACCATCATGTCGGCGAACGTGTTCTTCGTGATCATTCCGGGCCAGCGCAAGATGGTCGACGCCATGCTCAAGGGCGACACGCCGAACCCGATCTACGGCAAGCGCGGCAAGCAGCGCTCGGTGCACAACACGTATTTCACGTTGCCGGTGGTGTTCGCGATGCTGTCGAACCACTACGCGATGACCTACACGCATCCGTACAACTGGGCTGTGCTGCTGGTCATCATGCTGGCTGGCGCGCTGATTCGTCAGTTCTTCGTGATGCGCCACCGTGGCCAGGTGCTGTGGTATCTGCCGCTGGTGGGTATCGCGTTGATGTTCGGCGCGCTCTTCTGGACCATGCCGAAGCCGATCGTGCCGCAAGCGCAAGCCGCGAACGCGCCGACGGTGAAGGTGGCCGATATCGCACCGGTTCTGCAACAGCGCTGCGTGGCTTGCCACTCCGCGCATCCGACGATGATGGGGAGCGCTCCGGCCGGCGTGCTGCTGGATACGCCGGATGAGATCTCGCAGAACGCGCAGCGAATCTATCAGCAAGCCGTGACGTTGAAGGCCATGCCGCTTGGCAACGTGACGCATATGACCGACGACGAGCGGATGAAGATCGCCGCGTGGTTTGAAGGTGGTGCGGTGAAGTAACCACTGGCCGGGCATGCTGCCCGGCGTCACGAAGAATCGAGCGACCTTGAAGCGGGCTTTTCGCGTGAGCGGAAAGCCCGCTTTTCATTGGCCGGCTGGTGTCGGTTTATCCGTGACGAGCCGCATCGTCACGGGCTCGGACGACAACACGACGGTTCCCGGCTTCAACGAGTTCTATTCCATGCGCGTGCTGGAGCGGCTCGGCGTCGCGCATCGAACGCTTCGACATCGACGCACTGGGAGTCCCGGCGTACGGCGTCGAGGATATATGTTGTTTATTGGGTTGTAATGGCACGCCGCCGGGAAGCAGAAGCTTCACGCCTGAGTCGATGGCATGGCGTCTTTGCGCTCGCCGAAGAAGAGCCCGCAATTCGAGGGGCTTAAACCGGCTATAGGCGCCGCAGAATTTTGCGCGCCTGCCCCGGCGCAATGCGTGCGCCAAGTAATCGGGTATTCGCCGCTTCTCGCCAAACGTAGCTAAACGCGCAACGACGGCGTCGCGCTAGTTTTGTGGTTCGCCACCAAAACAAAAAACCCACAGCACTGGTAATGCTGTGGGTTCTTTCAAATCAACCTGCTCGCTACGCCGTAGCGATAAAACTCAAACCGCCACCGCGCTCAACGCATCTTCCGTGAGCCACAACGACTCCGCGAGGTGCTGCTCATTGAGATTGAGTCCATCCCCGCCGCGATCGACGACGATAAAGTCGCTCACCTCACCCAACGCAATCAGCGGATGATGCCACACGCCCTTCGCATAGTTCACGCCCTGCCAGCCGCTCGTCACGAAAGCACGAATCTTCGACACGTCCAGCTCACCCGCCGGCGCCACGACCACCAGATACGCTTTGTCGTTCAGCGGGACGAACGCCTGGCTGCCGAGCGGGTGCCGCTCGAGCATCTTCACTTCGAACGGCAGCGTGCGCGGTTGCCCGCGAAACAGGTTCACGAGCGTACGGCCGTTCTCGTCGGCGACATCCACTTTCGCGAGATCGTGATAGCGGATCGTCGTGCCGAGGTTGATCGGGATCTGCTTCGCGCCTTCGAGTTCGATCACGTCGCCGAATGCGGCGAACGCTTCTTTCGTCAACGGTTCGATCGCGAGCGTTTTCATGATGCGAGCGTGCCCCACAGGCGCAGGCGCGACACGCCACCGTCCGGAATGATATTGAAGCGCACGTGCGTCACCGGACCCAGTGCCGCGATCTCGCTTTCGAAATAGTGCTGGTTGTCCATCTTCAGTTTCTGTTCGCCGAGCAGCACCGGCCAGAACATGGCTTGCGTGATGAGCGAGCTGTCCGTGCCGCCCGTCACATACGCGGCCTGGATCGAGCAGCGGTCCGGATAGTTACCCTTGAAGTGCGCCGTATCGACTTCGATTTTCCTGATCACGCCCGGTTGCGCCAGCGCGACGATCGCCCAGTCGTTGCCCGGCTCACGACGACGGCGCGTTTCCCAGCCGTCACCCATGTTCACGCCACGGCCCGGCATCAGTATCGTCGACGCTGCGCCGAAGTGCTGGTTGTTCGCCGCGACCAGATAAGCGCCGTTCTCCATCGCTGCCAGATCGAACTGCTCCGTGCGGCTCGCGCCGGCCCAGTCGACTTGCGGCTGACCATACACACGCAGACGCGCAATGCCGCCGTCCGGATAGATGTTCACGCGCAGGTGGGTGTAAGCGTTCGTGTCGCTGACTTCGTGATAGTGATGGCTATTGCCTTGCAACGTGGTCGACGGCACGATTTCGGTCCATTGCGTCGACTGGTTCGGCGCGCCGTCCACCACGCGCGCGGCTTCCACCGACGCCGCCGGCGGGAAATTACCCGTGAAGTGGCTGGTGTCGAGATCCAGCCCCTTGATCACGCCCGGACGAGCCAGCTTCACGACGCACCAGTCATAGCCGTTGGCGCGCTTGCGGCGGGTTTCCCAGCCGTCCATCCACTTGCCGTTGTCGTCGTATTTGCCCGGAATGAAAACGGCCGGCTCCGGATTCAGCATGCGCTCCTTCGGTGCGAAGAAATCGTCGCTGGCCTCGAGCGCCTGCGCGCCCAGACGCGGGTCCGCCAGGTTCACATAGCGGCGCGTGAATTCCGGTGCGTTGGGGTCGAGAATCGGGAGTGCCATTTTTGTCTTCCTTGATATTTGCCAGTGCTGAAAAAACGTTTCGGTTCGAGGTCCGCGACGCGTGGTTAAGCCTTATGCGTCGATCAGGTCGTCGAGCCTGAAACGTGCGATGCGGTAGATCTGATCGAGGCTCGCGCGCAGTTCTTCGGCGCGGCTATTGTTCACGCGCGCTTCGAAGTTCGCGATGATGCCGTGACGGTCATAACCGCGCACGGCGAGGATGAATGGAAAACCGAACTTCTCGCGATAAGCGGCGTTCAGCGCGAGCAGCTTGTCGAACTCTTCCTGCGTGCATTGCGCGAGGCCGGCGCCGCTCTGCTCGCGCGTGGATTCGGCGGTCAGTTCGCCGCGCACCGCGGCCTTGCCGGCGAGTTCCGGGTGGGCATTGATCAGCGCCAGTTGCTTCTCTTCACCGGCCGTTTCGACGATGTTCGACATCTTGCGATGCAACTCGTCGATACTGGCGAAAGGCCGTTGCTGCGCGGCGATTTCCGCGACCCACGGCGAGTGCTCGAAAATACCCGACAGCGTTGCCACGAACGCTTCGGTCGAGATGCTGTTGAGTTGGTCCAGAGTGTATTGCATCGCCTTCATGCCGCTGCCCCGCGGTTGTCTTGTTGGTAAGGGTGATGTTCGCGCCAGTGGCGCGCAATATCGACGCGCCGCGTCACCCACACGCGATCGTGCTGTTCGATATGGTCGAGAAAACGTTGCAGCGCGCGAAAACGCCCAGGGCGCCCGAGCAGACGGCAATGCATGCCGATGGAAAGCATCTTCGGCGCTTCGTCGCCCTCTTCGTAGAGCACGTCGAATGCATCGCGCAGGTACGTGAAGAAGTGGTCTGCGGTGTTGAAGCCTTGCGGGCTTGCAAAGCGCATGTCGTTGGTGTCGAGCGTGTACGGCACGATCAATTGCGGCACTGTCGTGCCACCGGTAACGTCCACGTCCATCCAGAACGGCAGGTCGTCGCCATAGTAATCGGAGTCGTACAGGAATCCGCCGTATTCGGCGACCAGACGATGCGTATTGGGACTGTCACGGCCGGTGTACCAGCCAAGCGGACGCTCGCCCGTCACGCGTTCGATCGCTTCCATGCCGAGACGCATGTGCTCCGCTTCTTTCTCCGGCGACACGTCCTGATAGTGAATCCAGCGATAGCCGTGGCAGGCAATCTCATGACCGAGTTCCACGAACGCGCGCGCCAGTTCCGGATGCCGTTCGATCGCCATGCCAACGCCGAACACCGTGAGCGGCAGGCCGCGCTTTTCGAATTCGCGCAGAATGCGCCAGACGCCCGCGCGCGAGCCGTATTCGTAGATCGACTCCATGCTCATGTGGCGAGCCGGATAAGCCGCGGCGCCGACGATTTCCGACAGGAACTGCTCCGAGCCAGGATCGCCGTGCAGCACGCAGTTTTCACCGCCCTCTTCGTAATTCAGAACGAATTGCACCGCGACACGCGCTCGCCCCGGCCAGTTGGCCTGCACCGGGTGGCGGCCGTAGCCGATCAGATCGCGTGGGTAGTTCGGGTCGAGTGGCATGGTTTGACGAATGCGTGGTGACGTTACGTAAAATTCGCGTGGAACTCACGTGTATGCACGTGGGGTGGGTGCGGCCGAATAAACACCGGAAACAGCGCCTGAAGTAACACAAAAAACCTTTCAGGCACCCCGCGCCGAGTTGGACCAGTGTAGCGAAAACGCCCCGGTGCGCCCATACACCGGGGCAGATAGTGCGTGTCACACTGAATGTATGTGGCGGCCCGCTTCCGTAGTGTTTACCCGCACCACATCGGACGTTCCTGCATTTTCCGGCGCATTTGCGGAGGAAACTTCAGTAGATCCGCGCGGCGCACGCGGATTCGGATCGGCGTCGACCGGACTGAACGATGCCAGCGCGCCGTTGTAGCGCTTGGCCAACGGCCGCGCATAGTCGCCGCGTTTGGCGGTCGAAAGACGCAGCGAGACCAGCGCCTCGGTCCATTTCACCGCCGCGGTCACGCCTTCGATCACCGGCGCACCGAGCGCGTCCTCGATCTCCGCGCACAGTTCGGCCATACCCGCGCAGCCGAGCACGATCGCCTCCGAGCCGTCCTCGGCAAGCGCGCGCCGGCATTCGTCGAGGATGATGCGGCGCGCCGCCGAGCCGGGCTTGTCGAGGTCGAGGACGGCGACGTCGGTGGCGCGAACGTTGCGGCAAAACCGCTTCATGCCGTAGCGCTCGGCGAGGTGCCACGCCATGCCGCAGGTGCGCGCCAGCGTGGTCACCACGGAGAAGCCAGGCGCCAGCACGCTGGCCGCGTGCATTGCCGCCTCGGCGATGCCGATCACCGGACCCCGCGCCAACTCGCGTGCCGCGTAGAGACCCGGATCGCCGAAGCAGGCAATCACGTAACCGTCGCAGCCTTCGCGCTCGCCGGCCGCAACCTCGGCCAACAAGCCTGGCGTCGCCAGCGCTTCGTCGTAATAGCCTTCGATCGACGGCGGCCCCATGGTCGGATTCACCGCGATGACTTCAGTGCCCGGCGCGGCGACTTCGCGCGCGCAGCGGCCCATTGCTTCCGTCATGCGCTGGGTCGTATTCGGGTTGATCAGTTTGATGCGCATATCCACTCCTGTTGCATCTGCACAATTCAGCGTGCGATTCAGCGTGCCATCACGCGATAGAACAGCGCGGCGAGGCCGGCGCCAATGAACCACGAGAAATTCGCCATGCCGTCGAGCGCGGGCACCATCACACAGATCACGGCGATCACGGCAGCCGGCAGCAACGCGGCGACTGCCCGATAGTTCACGCCGTTGCGGTACCAGTACGAACCCGTGGGCGCAACCGTGTACAGATCGTCGAGCACGATTTTCTGACGCTTCACGAGATAGTAATCGACGATCAGGACACCGTACAAAGGCCCGATGAAGCTGCCGAGAACATCGAGGGTGTAGTGGATCACGGCGGGGTTGTTGAACAGATTCCACGGCGTAATGAAAATCGACGCCACCGCCGCGAGCATGCCGCCCGCGCGCCAGCTGATCAGGCGCGGCGCGACGTTCGAGAAGTCGAATGCGGGCGAGACGAAATTGGCGACGATGTTGATGCCGATCGTCGCGATCGTGAAGGTCAGCGCGCCGAGAATCACCGCGGTCGGGTAATCGATACGGCCCACGGTTTCAACCGGGTCCGTGATCAGCTGGCCGAAGACCGGCAGCGTGGCAGCGGTCGTGATCACCGTCACCAGCGAGAAGGCCAGAAAGTTGACCGGCAGCCCCCAGAAGTTGCCACGCTGCACGCTGCGAAAGCTCTTGCCGTAGCGCGAAAAGTCGCCGAAGTTGAGCATCGGTCCGGAGAAGTACGACACCACCAGCGAAGTCGCCGTGATCATCACCGGCACGACTTCCATGCCGTGATATTTGACGCCGCCCAGGTTGATGCCGATGTTGCGCCATCCCGCGCGATACACCATGTAGCCCGCGAGAATGAACATCACCACGTAGACGGCCGGGCCGGCGAAGTCGATGAACTTCTTGATGGTCTCCATGCCGTGCCAGAACACGAGTGCCTGCAGGACCCACAGCAGCATGAAACCGGCCCAGCCGAGCGTCGACAGACCCATGAAGCCGTGATGATGGACATCGGCATACGGCAGCAGTTGGGGAACGAACTTCAACACCACGATCACCAGCGCGCTCGACGCCAGATAAGTCTGAATGCCGTACCATGCGACCGCGATCAGGCCGCGAATCACCGCGGGAATATTCGCGCCGAGCACGCCGAAGGTCGCACGGCACGCGACCGGATAAGGCACCCCGTTCGCCTGGCTCGGCTTGGCGATCAGGTTGCACAACAGGTTGACGATCGTAATGCCGACCAGCAGCGCGATCAGCACCTGCCAGCTCGTCAGCCCGAGCGCGAACAGGCTGCCCGCGAACACATAGCCGCCGACGCTGTGCACGTCGGACATCCAGAACGCAAAGATGTTGTATGCGCCCCAGGTTTGGTGGCGCAACGGCGCGAGGTCTTCGTTATAGAGCCGTTCGCTGTAGCCTGCGGGCATTGACGGATCGCCAGTTGCGCCGCCGTCTGCGTAAGTGGGAATTGCGGGATTGCCGGGCGCTGCACTGAACTGAGCCATGATTCCTCCTTGGGATAGGGACCATCGATAGCGAATCGAAGGACGATGCATCGGCCATGCCAGTCGCGCGCGCTTTGCCCGTTTGGGACAGAGCACAGGCGAGCCGCCTGGTTTGCCGTGCCGCGGATATCTCCGTACTGAAGTACTTGTGGTTATCGCACCGTCAGCAGCCGCGGAGCGCCGGCGTTGCGTTGCTGCTACTCGATGTCCGTCGCCCGGCGACGGACACGCGTGCGCAAGCCGGCAGCGCTCACGTCGAGCCGCCTTGCAACACGTGATTCGTTCAGTTCAATTCAGTGCGGCGCGCACCAGTCAGGCGCGCACGCCGGCCGCCTGCCTCAGCATGGCGCGGACATTGTCGTGGGTCATTCTCTAGGCGCACCGTTGAGGGCGCCGAACACTTCCCCCAGATCGGCCGCACCACGCGCCGGGCGGTCTAGCATCTTCAGCTCGACGCTTTGCAAATGGCGCGACATGAGTGCCGCCGCCTCTTTTGCATCGCCGGCGTCGAGCGCGGCGAGTATGGCTTCGTGGTCCTCGAACGAGCATGGGCTGCGTCCGAGCGACTCGTACAGCGCGGAAATCAGCGTGGAGCGCGCCACCAGCCCGTTCAGGCAATCGCACAACACCGTGTTGCCGGTCAGTCCCGCCAATTCGGTGTGAAACTCGCCCGACAGGCGAATCCACGCCGGAAAATCACGTGTTTCGAACGCTTTGCGTTCCCGGCCGATCATGCTGCCAATGCTCTTCAAGCGCCGCATGCCGTGACCGCTGCAAATCTTTTCCACCACCGCCAGTTCGATGATGCGGCGCATCTCGAACACCTCATGCACTTCCTGTAGCGAGGGGCTCGCCACGAACGCGCCGCGATTCGGTTCGAGATCGACGAGGTGGTCCGTCGCGAGTTGCGTCAGCGCCTGCCGGATCGGGCCGCGCTTCACGCCGAATACTTCGCACAACTGCGCTTCGGTCAGCTTGGCGCCCGGCGCAAGCCGATGCTCGAGGATCGCGGCGCGGATGCGCTCGGCGATCACTTCGGGTTTCGAACTATTGGCGGCGGTAGGGTCTGCGTCGGACATGATGTGCGTCTCGGTATGTTGGTCATCTTAGGATGGACATAAAGATTGTCAACAATTTTTGATTTTAATTTTGACAATTTTCACGGCAAGGGAAGGCTGACGGGCTTATAGATCAGTCCCGAAGCCTTGATACAGGCTATGTATAAGTTTAATTAGACTGAAAGGACGCCGTCTGTTGAGGGCGGGTTTTGTCAACAAAACCGATGGACCTTCACGGGTCGTTCTGCTCGTGGTCGATTCCAAAGCACAGGCCGTTAGTTGCGTTACTGGAGTAGAAATAAAGCGGGCAATGGCCCGCTTCGCTCGCACGTCCGCTCACGCGAGATACGGATAGCCCGACAAGCTCAGTTCGAATCCCTGTGCGTTGGCAACGAGATGCGCGTCCGCGCCCACCGGCAGCGTCAGCATGTTGCGAACATGACCGAATTGCAGCCCTGTCACGATCGGAATGCCGATCACCGACCTCGCCTGCTCGATCACCGAGTGCAAGTCGTAACCATTGTCGTAGTCGTAGGATTTGGCGCCGGAGAAATCGCCCAGCACGAGTGCCTGCTGCTGCGCGAGGATGCCGGACAGGTGCAGCTGATAAATCATCCGCTCGACCCGGAACGGTTGTTCGTTGACGTCTTCGATAAACAGGATTCCGCCACTCACCGGCGGCATGTACGGCGTGCCGATCAGCGACACGAGCACCGCCAGGTTGCCGCCCCACAACATGCCCGAGACATCTACTGGCTGTGCCTGCGGCGTGTTGCTCGAGACCGTCATGGTCGGTTTCGTCAACGCGGACCAGAAGTGCTGCATGGTGAACTCGCTGAGTTCCTCCGCCCCGAAATCACTCATCACCATCGGACCGCCGAAGGTTTTCACTCCTGCACGCGCCAGCAACGCAAGCTGGATCGCGGTGAAATCGCTATGCCCCACGAGGGCAACCGGCTGATCGGTCAGCCGCCGTTGCAGCCCTTCGTAGTCGAGTCCGTGCAGAATGCGCACCGCGCCGTAGCCGCCGCGCACGGCCAGCACGATATCCGGCAACTCACGCGACGGGTCGGCGAGCCGGTTCAGATCGGCAGCGCGCTGGCCGTCGGTGCCAGCGAAGCGCAGGTAGCGACGCCGCGCCGCTTCCGCGCCCTCGATGCGATGGCCCTGGGCATGAAAACGCTGCAGCGCGCGATGCAGCACCTCCGGATCATGCGGATACCCGGACGGCGCGATCAGTTCGATGGTGCGATGGACGCTCATGAGCAAGACCTTGTTTGACGTTGTAGTTTCAGAGCGCCTCGGCCGGGCCCGCTTCGTTGCCCGCTTCGTTGCCCGCTTCGTGGCCCGATGGTTTGCCCGATTTGCTGTCCGATTCATTGCCCGCATCGCCACGTGCCGAAGCGCGCGCTTCGCGGCTGGCGCGCCGCCGCTCGGCAAAGAACGATTTGAGCGCGGCGCCGCATTCGCTTTCGAGCACGCCGCCGGTCACCGTGGTGTGATGATTCAACTGCGGATTAGCGAAAGCATCCACGACACTGCCGCACGCGCCGGTTTTCGGATCGCGCGCGCCAAAGACGACACGAGCGATGCGCGCGTGCATGATCGCGCCGGCGCACATCAGGCAAGGTTCGAGCGTCACGTAAAGCTCGCAACCCGGCAGACGGTAGTTTTCGACGGCCTGCGCCGCCGCACGCAGCGCGGCCATTTCCGCATGCGCCGACGGGTCGTGCGCACCGATTGGGTGATTGAAACCTTTGGCGATGACTTCGTCGCCTCGCACGAGCACTGCGCCGACGGGCACTTCACCGGCAGCACGCGCCTCTTCGGCGGCAGCCTGGGCAAGCGCCATGAAGCGGCGATCGCGCTCGGAGACAACGGGAGTTGCGGGTGAATCGCCGGGCGAGAGCTCAGCATCCGGCAATACGGCGGCAGAGCCAGAATCCGTCGCGGCCGATCCGGCGACACCACCCGCCAAGGCTTGAGAACTCATCGTATTCGGCACTTCGTGAGAATGGAAAGAATCCGCATCCGGCACGATGGAGTGAGCTAGCGGCTCGCTCACGGCGAACCCGCATCTGCCGCATTCAGGCTGCCGACGCGTTCGGACAGCCGTTCGGCAATACGCCGGCAGTATTCGCGCGGCAAAACCAGCGGGCCGCCGCGCAGCGATTCAAGCGCCATGTCGAGCGCAAGCATGCGCGCCTGCAGACGGCAGCGGGTAGCCTGGTCGCTCACGGCATTCAACTCCGCTTGCAGGTCGCGCAACGCGCGCAACTGTTCGACAGCGGGCGGCACAAAGCCCGCATTCTTCA
Organism: Paraburkholderia sp. RL17-380-BIE-A; assembly: GCF_046028085.1. NCBI lineage: Bacteria > Pseudomonadati > Pseudomonadota > Betaproteobacteria > Burkholderiales > Burkholderiaceae > Paraburkholderia > Paraburkholderia sp. RL17-380-BIE-A. The sequence goes on along the minus strand of NZ_JARESQ010000023.1, from coordinate 8,454 downwards.
AAATCCGGTTGGCGACGCGTACCTCTTCGGGAACCAGAGCGTCGTCGCCCAAGGATAGCGGCGCACCCGCGCCGGGTAACTCGTCGAACTCCCCGCGCGCGGCGGCGGCGGCAATACGCTGTTCGACTAATGCATCAAGCAATCTCATCTGCGATCCACTACGTTGCGGCCCAAGCATTCTATCAGGCAGCGCACGCTCGTTCCGGCTCCGCAACCGACGAAACCCCCTACGTTTTCAGATTTTTCGTCATTCGAGAGCACACGGCCGGACGCTAGGCTCAAGGGTTCGCCGCCACGCCGCGTGCCGCCCGCTCCCGCGCTAAAACCTGACAGAAAACTTTCAACGGACCGCGCAGTTCGCGCCTTTGCTCGTGGCCTCTCAAAACCACCGCCGATATGCAATCCGGAATGACTCACCCAAGCCGAAACCACGCCGCCATCACGTTCGAGACTGCCATAGCCGCACACCCTCTCCACCTGTGCAAACGCATATCCCGGGCACCCCTGCGCGCAGCGCTGGCCGCCGTGATGATCTCGCTCGTGCTATCCGGCTGCGGCGTGTTCTGCGGTGGCGCAGGCGGCAGCGGTGGCGCAGGCGGCAGCGGCGGCTTCGCCGGTGGCTGCGCGACCGGCATGCGTTTCTGAGCCGTCGCGCCTGGACACGTCGGCATCAACTGCGGCGCCGTGCGTTATGGGCCTGCATCCGCCAATGGCCATCGAGCCAGCATGACGTGCCGCGTACGCCCGAGCAAACTGTGCATCAACGCGAATTCGCGCACGTTCCAGCACAGCGGTTCAACCGGACGCGCAGCGGCCCAAGGCATGCCATACGCCAGTGTGACGTGCGGCGTATAGTCCACCGCGGCTGACATGGCATGCTCCCCGCACCCTGCGTCTTGCAACGCGCAGCATAAAGCGTCGTGCAGCCGATGCAGACCGTTCACGCCCTCGCCCCCGCCCAACACTAACGGCCCCGGTCGTGGCTTGGATGCAAAGCTCACCACCGTATCGAATTCGACGCTGAACGGCTCCATCCTGACCAACGAGGCAGCTTTCATGGCCGCCTCGACCCGCGCCTGAGGCAAACCGCCCGCGAAATTTCCGAGGTGCTGCAAGGTAACGTGCAGACGGGCCGCCGCGAGCGGTTTGCTGCGCGCGCGGCTCTCCCCGCAAAGCTGTTGTGCGAGCTTCGAAATACTCGCCGCCGTATTGGCGTCAGGAAAGACAGCGAAAAACAGGCCGTCTGTCGGTGTTGGCGGCGCCTCGAGGCCAGGCAGCCAGAGTTGTTCAGGCATGGGATTTCTGACCAGATAAAGCCGGCATGTAGATGAATCTCCGTTCATTGTGCGGGCTTGCCTGAGCGCCTGATCGACTCAGACCACTCGACTATGCGAGGTCGCACGATCGCCTTGCTAAGGCAAGCCCCGGAACTCGCAAGGTATGGCTGGGCCGCAGGCGAAAGCGTCGCCACCCGGCGCGCACGCCATTGCCGTTGAAGCGCTTTCGCTTCCCACTCAAGAATTGCTCGCCGTGACGGGCCCACGCACAAGACTGTACATCCATACAGTATGAACGGCAACGGGGGACTGGACAAAAAGTGGCAAGTATTCGCCAGCGCGGCGGAGGGTGAAACGGCGTGCGTCGGCGTATGCGGGGCTCGCCCAAACGCAACTCGAGCGGCATCGTCGAATGATTCAGCCTCACTTTCAAGCAGATGAACGGCGCTGCGCCGCCGTTGGGCGCAAGGTCAGCGCGGGATGTATATCGCGCCAGCCAAGCACTTGCACCAACTCGTTGCCGGCCTTCTTCAAAGCCAGCCCCTGACGCACCATTTCACCATGCTCACGCGCCATCTGGATCACGTCCGGGAAATCGAGGAAGACGAGTGCGTGCAGCATCACGACATGCAGCGCATGACTGCCGATCCATTCGCCGCGGTAGACGAGGCGGCGCAGTGCGCGAAGCTGCCCGCCGACCTCGATCCCAAAGGCATTTTCAATCGTATGCACCGAACGCATCTGGTAGGCAATCGGGCAGATGCCGCAGATGCGAGTCACGTTATCGGGCAACCCGGCCACATGCCGGCCACGCGCGACGCTCCAGACGGTAGCGCCCGCATGACGACTACAACACTAGACCAGATTTGAACGTATCGGATGCCGCGCCGACAGCACATGACGCGACCGGCGCAATGCATCAACCATGCCGTGGAGCGGCAAACCAGCCGCGACCTGGCCCCTACCGGGTTCCAACTTGACTTGAGTCAATTGGCCGGAGCGATAGCGGCTCTATCTTCAGCAGACGCACCATAGACAGGCTGGCGATCTCCGGTTTTGCATCTCTTCATCCGGAAGCGTTTGAACCGAACCAAAAACCATGGCCATATCGAAACACCGGATGCAGGCCCTGCTCGCGCTAGTCGCTCTTGCCGCGGCCGGCGTAGTGGTGTGGCGTTGGCCGGTGCTGTTCGGCTCCCATCATGATACGACCCATATCATCGTGTCCGGCAACATCGAGGCTCACGAGAGTGTCCTGAGCTTCACGCAGGTCCAGGCGCCGATTGTCTACCTGCCATTCGACGAAGGCGCTTACGTCAAGCGCGGCACCGTGCTCGCGCGCGTGGACGATCGCCTGTATCGACGGCAGACGGAAATCGACCAGACCAACCTGCAAGTTGCCACGGCGCAGATCAGCGCCAATGAGAGCACCTTGGCGGCGGCACGTCACAACGTCGTCAGCGATCAATTCGATCTCAGCGAAAAACAGCTCGACTTGGGGCGAGCGGAAATCCTGGTGAAAGGCAACGCGATTCCGCGTCAGGCACGTGACCTCGCCTTCACCGCCGAACGGCAATCCGCCGCGGCCCTCGCGCACGACAAGGCGCTGGTGGAAGTGGCAAGCAACAACATCACGCTCGCGCGCGCCAATCAGGCCGCCGCCGCGGCGAAGCTCAAGCTCGACGAAGTGATGCTCTCCTACACCGAGCTGAGCGCGCCGTTCGACGGCGTCATCGCAGTACGCGAAGCGGAACTCGGGCAGCTCGCGGGATCGGGCGTCGCGATCGTTACGCTCGATGAACTCGATCACGTCTGGCTGCGCGCGTATGTGAACGAGCCCGATATCGGCAAAGTTCGCCTCAACGAAGCCGCCACCGTGACGACCGACACCTACCCCGGCAAGCATTACCAAGGGCGCATCAGTTTCATTTCCCCGCAGGCCGAGTTCACGCCCAAAACCGTCGAGACGCACGCCGAGCGCGTGACGCTCGTCTACCGGATCCGTATCGACATCGACAACCCGACGCACGAACTGCTGCCGGGCATGCCGGCCGATGCGTCCATCGCTTTGCTGGCAGCGGGCAAATGAGCACCGACCCGGCAGCGGCGGCCATTCGCGCGCACGACCTGGTGCGCAGTTTCGGCGCCGTGCAGGCGGTGCGGGGTGTCAGCTTCGACATCGAACGCGGGGAAATCTTCGGCCTGGTCGGGCCGGACGGTGCGGGCAAAACGACCATCATGCGCATGCTGGCTGGCGTGCTGCGGCCTGACGCCGGCCAGATCTCGCTGGAAAATATCGACGTGATAGCGGCGCCGGAACGCGCAAAGGCTGCCCTCAGCTATATGCCCCAGCGTTTCGGCCTGTACGAAGACCTGACCGTCGCCGAGAACATTTTCTTCTACGGCGAACTCTTCGGTGTATCGCGCAAAGCCAATCGGACCCGCAGCGGCGAACTTCTCGAGGCCGCCGGCCTCCTGCCATTCCGCGATCGTCTCGCCGGTCAACTGTCGGGCGGCATGAAGCAGAAACTCGGGCTGGTGTGCGCGTTGATTCACACGCCCCGCGTGCTGCTGCTGGATGAGCCGACCACGGGCGTAGACCCGGTGTCGCGGCGCGATTTCTGGGCGATCCTGTACAACCTGCGCGAAAGCGGTGTCACGATCGTGCTGTCCACCGCGTATATGGACGAAGCCGAACGCTGCTCGCGGCTCGCGCTGCTGCATACCGGCCAGATCCGCCAGTGCGACACGCCGGCGCGGCTGAAGCAGGCCATGCCGGGTGCCCTGTTCGCCATCGCCGCGGCAGACCCGCGCGCGGTTCACGACGCCCTCGTGGATGCGCCAGGCGTGCTAAGCGCGTTGCTGATGGGCGACCGCGTGCACGTGCGCGTCGACGAGGCCGCGCGCCGTCTGCCGGAATTGCAGGAGCGGCTTGCCACACGCGCCATTGCAAACGCAACCATCACTTCCATCGAGCCGGGCATCGAAGACGTGTTCGTCGCGCTCGTCGGGTCGGGAAGCCCGACATGAGCGCCGCGGCTCCCGTCGTCGAGGCAATCGGCCTGACCAAGCGCTTTGGCAAGTTCACGGCGGTCGACCGGCTCGACCTGTCCATCGCCAGGGGCGAAGTCGTCGGCTTCATCGGGCCGAACGGCGCGGGCAAGTCGACCACCATCCGCATGCTGTGCGGGCTGCTTTCACCCAGTGCGGGGCGCGCTTCGGTGGCGGGCTACGACATTGGCACCCAGGCCGAGGCGCTGCGCTCGCACATTGGCTATATGTCGCAGAAGTTCTCGCTGTACGGCGACCTGACCTGCTACGAGAACCTGCGCTTTTTCTGTGGCATCTACCGGGTTCCGCGACACGACATCGCCGAGCGTATCCGGCTCGCCATTTCGACCGCGGGGCTCGAGGGGCGTGAAAATATTCTCGTGCGAACGCTCGCGGGCGGCTGGAAGCAGCGGCTCGCACTCGGCTGTGCGAATCTGCACCGTCCGCCCGTGCTGTTTCTCGACGAACCGACGTCCGGCGTCGAGCCCGAGGCGCGCCGCCGGTTCTGGGATCTGATTCACGGCCTCGCCGCGGGCGGCGTGACGGTGCTGGTCTCCACGCATTACATGGACGAGGCGGAATACTGCCACCGCATCGCGCTGATCGACGCGGGCCATCTCGTGGCGATTGGCAGCCCGAATGAGCTGCGCGAACACAATCTCGGCGGCAATCTGTTCGAGCTGGTGTGCGCGCCGCCAGGCGCGGCTCTCGCCGCGCTGCGCGAGGCGCCCGAAGTGATCGACGCCGCGATCTTTGGCGACCGGCTGCATGTGCTGATGCACCCGGGCGTGCCTGAAACCGTGCTTCAGCCGTTTCTTGCAGGACGGCATATCGAGTTTATCGCCGTACGCGCCATCCGGGCCAGCCTCGAAGATGTGTTCGTCCAACTCGTCACGCACGCGGATAAGGGAGTGCACTCACCATGAGCCTGCGGCGGCTGCTGGCGATGGCCTTCAAGGAAACGCTGCAGATCTGGCGCGATCCGCGCAGTCTCGCCATTGCGCTGCTGATGCCGCTGTTGCAGATGGTGCTGCTCGGCTACGGCGTCAGCCTCGATATCCGGCAGGTGCCGCTATGTATCAACGACGAGGAACACAGCCAGCTAAGCCGTGAACTGGTGCAGGACTTCGTGTCGTCGCACTGGTTCCTCGCGGTTCGGAACGTGACCAACGAGCGCGCATTGCGCGATGCGATGGATCGCGGCACGTGTGCCGGCGTCGTCACGATTCCCGTCGACTTCTCGCGCGTGTTCACCACGACGGGTACCGCCACGGTGCAAACCGTGTTCGATGCGACCGACGCCAATACGACCAACATTGCAATCGGCTACGCCCAGAACGTTATTGCGCGTATTACGGCCGAATTCCAGTTGCGCTGGCGGCAAAACCACGGCATACGGCCGCAAACCGTCGGCGTGGTCGATCTCGAACCGCGGGTCTGGTTCAACGAGACGCTCGATAGCCGCAACTTCATTATCCCGGGCGTCGTCGCGGTCATTCTTGCGTTGGTCGGCGCGCAGCTGACGTCGTTGACCATCTCGCGCGAGTGGGAGCGCGGCACGATGGAGCAACTCATCTCCACGCCGGTCACCGCGCTCGAAGTCATGCTCGGCAAACTGCTTCCGTACTTCGTGATCGGACTCGTCAATGCCGCATTCTGTCTGCTCAGCACGGTTTACTGGTTTCACGTGCCGTTGCGCGGGAGCGTCGGCACCCTGATCGTTACGACCGCACTGTTTACGCTGGTCGTGCTGGGCATCGGCTACCTGGTGTCGGTTCACATTCGCAGCCAGCTCGGCGCAAGCCAGGTTGCGCTGCTGCTGACGATGCTGCCGACCAGCATGCTGTCAGGCTACACCTTCGCCATCGACCAGATGCCCGCGCCCATTCGCCTTGCCACGCTGCTCGTCTACGCCCGCTATTACATCACCATCCTGCGGGCCGTATTCCTCAAAGGCAGCACCCTTTCCGATCTCGCCGTGCCGATTCTCGCTCTGGCCGTGTATGCGCTCGCCATCATCTGGATCGCCGCCCGGGCGTTCCGCAAACATCTGGACTAGCCCATCATGTTCGACCGTCTGCAGGTCATGTTGATGAAGGAGTTTCTCGAACTCAAGCGCGACCGGTGGGCGATGTTCCGGCTGGTCGTGCCGCTGTTGCTGCAGGTGATCATCTACGGCTACGCCGCGACTTTCACCGTCAATCATGTGAGCCTTGCCGTGCTCGACCTGGACCGCAGCCAGGCGAGCCGCAACCTCGTCTCGCACTTCGTCGCCAGCGGTAAATTCGACGTGGTCGATAACGCCGGCACGGACCGCGATATCACGCATGACATAGATAGCGACAAGGCGACGATGGCGCTCGTCATCCATGCCGGCTTCGCGCAGCATCTCGGCAACGGCCAGAGCGCGCCGCTGCAGGTCGTCGTGGACGGCACCAACTCCAACACCGCGCTCATTGCGCTCGGCTACGTCAGCCAGATCGTCACGCAGTTCCAGAACGATCAGATGAGCGAACCGTGGTCGAACTATACGGGCCCCGCCCGCACCGAGGTCGCCGTGACGCTGCGTGAGCGCCCCTGGTACAACGACACGATCGACGATCGCTGGTTCTTTATTCCAGGCGTGGTCGGCACGCTCACGCTGATGCAGGTGGTCAGCCTCACGGCGTTTGCCGTGGTTCGCGAACGCGAGATCGGCACGTTGGAGCAGATCATGGTCAGCCCGATCAGGCCGGTCGAGTTCATCCTCGGCAAAACCGTGCCGTTCTTTCTGATCGGTCTGGTCGACGTTGCCCTCGTGACGGCGGTAGGCATAGGATGGTTTCGGGTTCCGTTCGTCGGCAACCCGCTCGTCATGCTGGTCGGCGCATCGCTGTTTCTGTTCGCCGCATTGGGTCTCGGTTTGCTGCTGTCCACCTTTTCGCGCACGCAGCAACAGGCGTTCGCGCTCAATTTCTTTCTGATCAATCCGCTTTTCATTCTGTCGGGGTTTGCGTTTCCTATCGCCGCGATGCCCAAAGTCCTGCAATGGATTACGTTGATCAACCCGCTGCGTTACTTTCTCGTCGTGCTGCGCTCGGTTTTTCTGAAAGGCACTGGATTCGCCGTGCTATGGCCGCAGTTCGCGGCAATGGCAGCGCTAGGCGCAGTCATGCTGACGCTAAGCGTATTGCGCTTTCGCAAATCGCTCGATTGAATTGCGGTGTTTTCGGCTCGCGGGGTTGCTCATTTGGCGCATTGGTGAATTGGAGATTGGGCAATTCGGCCCCGGCGGATATCTGCTGCATTCAGTAAGCCAGCGCTTCTCCCAGCAAGCCGATACCCACGCCCGCACAAATAGCCGAGTAGCCGCGATTGCAGGTCAGAATTTCTTTTTCAAACTGCATGGCGAATCTGAATTCGGGACATCTCTCGTAAGCGATAAATACCGAGCAGACCAAGGCCGACAATACAACCATTGAAAAGGCAATCTTCTCCAGAATTCGATAATGATGCGACATAGCCATGCTCCCAAATCTTCATTCGCCCGGTCATCGCTTCGAAAGCGATGAAGGGATCATGCAGCGAGCCGCTGTCCGCGAGGCCCGACGGACTGCAATACCGGACATGTGCCTACTGCACTTGTCGCCCGAGGCCTCAAGGTCGGTGCGTTCTCCGTGTTGAGACTACGCACATTTTCCCCAGCCCACTTGACGTGTCACAACAAATCGCGAACGTTGAAAAACAGCCATGGCCGACGGACTCAATCAACGCAAGATCGGCGATCTATCCCCATCGCTGTGTTCTAGCGCTGAGTTTGTTGACTTCGCTCAAACGTGAGCAACCGTTCTTTCGTGAAGATGTGAGTTACCGCGACCGGTGACATGGGACCAGACCCGTCCATTCATCGGCTGTGCTGTCTGTGTCATGCGCTTGCCGATTTGCGCACGCGTTTTGAACAGACTGAATAAATTCAACCGAAGTCGTCCATCGACCGATCATGACCATCACGCTGAACGACAGGAATCCGCCTCGCCCCGTCCTGCGCGCGCGACTCGCCGGCTGGGTGTCGAGACCAACTTTCAGGCGGGACATCGTCATTGTGCTTGTCGTCAAACTGGCACTGCTGATGGCGCTCAAATACGCG